>CAWEFI010000056.1:0-16043 GCA_963808285.1 uncultured Methanoregulaceae archaeon | reverse complement strand
GCGCAAAACCGGCGCGCGCGCCTACGAGCTGACCGCGGGCCGGCTGGTGCTGTTCGCGGACGCAAGAAATATGCCGCTTCAAGGGATCCGGCCAAGGTCATGCGGCTGGTACAGCGTGGCCGCTGGAAACTCTCACCTGACATGAGGCTGTCGTACGCCTTCGACGACCAAGAGAAGCACGACCATTTGGCCGCCGCACGCAGGCGGCTGCAGGAAGTGGTCGCGTGCGTGACGGCGTAGGTGTTGCGGGAAGCCCGCACCTGTGCCATGCAAACAACATGCGTCGTTGTCTTCTCTGCCTTGCGGCCTTAGTCCTCGGCGCTTGCAAGCCCAACCCCGGCCACGAGGGCAAGGCCGCAGGCCATTCGGGCCCGGTTCTAGCCCGGGTGGACGACACCGAGATCACGGCCACTGATCTGCAAGAAGTCCTGGCCCGCTATTCTCACATGCCCTTCGTGCTCGCGCGCTACTCCACGCCGGAAAAGAAGAAGGAACTCCTCGACGGTCTTATCCGCTACGAACTGATGGCGCGCGAGGCGCTGCGGCGAGGCTATGATCGCGACCCCGACGTGCAGCGCATCGCCAAGAAGCAGATGGTGGCGCTGTTCGAAAAGCGAGAGATCAACGACAAGCTGCGGGCCGAGGACATTGCGCCGGCAGAAATCCAAAAATACTACCGCGAGCACCAATCTGAATTCCTCCCGGAAAAAAGGCCTTGAGTTTGGGGTCGATTACGCGGATACCTGGTCGTGCTACAAAGGCGGGGAACGCTCCTGTGGGAAGTGCGGCGCCTGCACCGAACGGCGTGAGGCGTTCGAACAGGCCGGTGCCATTGATCCGCTGGATACTCCTGCTAAAAGATCGAGGTGATTATCAAAAATCATCCCTCAATGTGGTGAAAAATGTATATTTTTAGTCTGTAGAAAAGCGTTTCCGGGTGTTCTTATTGCCCCCCTCTTCGCGCCAATGCGTCCCCTGCCGGGGACGGGGCGCTATTTGCGATGGTACCAGAACAGGTAATACTGCACTATCACAAGGGGGGGGCCACAAGCGTGCGGGGGCGGATATCCCCCGAGAACGAATTTCTCATGCTTTTTTTATCTTTTAACTTCAACTGACTGAATATTGGATTTTCCCTTTATCTCTTGGGGGGCGGATGTTTTACCATTACCAGGATCTGTTCTTTGTAAAAGAAAGATCCACATAGACCAGCGGTTTTAGCTGGTTTCAAAGGCAAAGGCGACCCGGTAGTCCTGCGAACACTCCCCGTCAAGGATCGTCTCGTACGTCTGGGTCGCTCCCGGTCCGATGCTCCCGATAAAGACGGCCCGTGAATCCCGGATGGTGCCGGTCCCGGTGTTGACCAGGTTGAAATCCAGCCTGAGGTTGTCCGTGGATGTGTTCCCCGCGTTGTACACGTACCCGGTCAGGTCGATATAGCACCCGTATTCCGGCGACCACGAGTCCTGGTACTGGTAATGGGTGTGAAGCGAACCGGACGAACTGTCCTGTACTGTCGGAGTGCTGAGGCAGCCGGCAGCTGCGGTAAGTGCAATCATGAGAAGAAGGACAGCGATGCCGCAACAGCATTTTCGGGTATCCATGCCGGTGTTCTCCACGATACGGGGGACATCCCTCAAAAAGAGGGTGTAAGGTTACTTGAGCACAAGGATCGATTCGGGGGCACGGACGAGGAGTGCCAAGCTCTCGTAGATTTGGAATTCGAGGAGGTCCCCGACCGGCCCGTTGTACGCGGTTATCATGTCCTGGCCGATGGCAATCGATGCGGTACTGGCTGCCGGATGTGAGCAGTACGCCGCCTTTCTTGAGTGCCGGGGCCTTGACCACGCCATCGGTGACGATCGACCTGATGTGGTCGAGTTCGGTCCCGTCGCCCTGGGGGTACCGGCGCAGGAGGAGGTTGAACTGGGCCGGGGCGAGTGCCAGGCTGTAGGGCCCGTGGAACCCTGCTCCATCGAGTTTTGTCACCGCATCGATGATCTGGTCTGCTGCCGTGCCGACCTTGTCCCACTTCGTGAGGGTCATGGATCCCGCTCCTTCTGCATTGAGCAGCCCGGGGATGCCGGAGATCCCCGAGAAGATGATCCGGTCCTCCTTTGCAGCCGCGTCCATCGCTGCGCACTCGGCCGGTGTCGTGTCAAGGATGAGGTGGTCGCGTTCGTACGCGGCCAGGTCGCGCTTGGCGAGGGAGAATTCGGTCCTGATCATCGTGAGGGGGATCGCCGTGCTCCCGATGATCCCGTCCTCGACCGCATAGTCTCCCATCGGTATTAACTTGAGCCCGAACCCGTACGGCCCCTCGATGGGGAGTACGCGTCGGCCGGCGATCTGGCTCTTTGCCGCCCGGACCATCGCGTCGTCCAGGAGTTTCCAGGTCGCTGCCTCGATCGGTGCATCTTCTCGTCCAAAATATGCATTTGCCATGGTTTACGCCTCTGTATTCCTGAGTGATCCAATCGTCGGTTCAGCCTTTGCTGCTGGTGCCGGTGCCGGGCCAGTGAGCTCTGCCGCAGTGGTATCCACTTCGAGTTTTCCCTTCAGGAGATACCCGTCTTCCTCACCGCTCGTCAGGATCCCCAGAAGCCGGATGAGTTCGCCGGCATGGACCCGCTCCTCGTTTGCGATATCCACAAGCACGGCCTTTGCGAGCGCGTTGTCGGTCGCATCCGCGTGGGCCATGTACCCGTGGATCGCTTCGAGCTCCCCGGCAATATCGAGCCGGATGGCCCGCAGGAGTTCCTCACTCGTCAGTTTGCGATCCGGAACAGTGCCACTGAATGGGTTGAAAAAGTCTGGCATGATATCCTCCGTTATCCTCTAGGTCAATAGTATATCACGGAGCATATAAACGTTTGACTACTGGCACGATTTTTTCCGGGCTCCGTGGAGCGAATCAGCTCATCACCTTCTTTTTCCTGAGCAGCCGGTTGTAGGTGATGGCAAACCGGTGCGCTTCATCACGGATCTCCTGGACATAACGGAGCGCGATGCTTTTTTTGTCGAGCCGGAGCGGCAGGTCTGCGTCCGGTACATAAACTTCTTCTTCCCGTTTTGCAATCGCGATGACCGGCTGGCTGGTAACCCCCAGACTGGAAAGCGCCCCGAGTGCCGCCGAGAGCTGCGCCCTGCCCCCGTCGACGATGACAAGGTCCGGGAACGGAGCGTGCTCCTCGGTGAGCCGCTGGTACCGCCGTTTCACAACCTCGGCAATGGATGCGAAGTCGTCGATCCCCTCGACGGTTTTTATCTTATACCGCCGGTAGTTGCTCTTGTCCGGCTTCCCGTCCCGGAACTGTACCATCGACCCGACCATCGCGGTGCCGGAAAGGTGCGAGATATCGAAGCATTCGATCACGGAGGGAGGCCGTGCCATGTGGAGAGCGGTTCCGAGCTCGACGACCTTGAGCGTGTCGCGGAAGAATGCGATCTCGAGGTTCTTTTGTGCGAGATCGAGCAGCTGCCGTTTCTCCCCCCGCTGCGGGACGATGACTTCGACCTGTTTTCCCTTTTTGAGCGAGAGGAACTCCGCGAGCGCCGGATCGGTTGCGTGATCGACGATCAGTTCTGCCGGCGGTTCGCGCTCCGAGTAATACTGGACGAGGAATTCCTCGAAGAAGTCTTCCCCGGCATCGAAGGTGAACTCCTGCTTGTTCGAAAGCGACCCGCGCTCGACGTTGAACGCGGTGAGGTAGACCTTCCCGTCCGTCAGCTGGTACGCGATTACGTCCTGGTCGTACTCCCGCCGGCGCTCCACGTACTGTCGGTCTGCAAGGTGCCCGATGGCCGCAATCTCGTTTCGGAGCACGAGCGCCCGCTCGTACTCCTCTGTCGCAGCGCACGCTGCCATCTCCCGTTTGAGTTCATCGAGCAGCTCGTGGGATCTCCCTTTGAGGAGCAGGGCTGCTTTTTTTACGTTCTCCCCGTACTCTGCCGGGCTCACGGTGCCGGTGCAGGGGGCGCTGCAGGACTGCATGTGGCGCCTGAGGCAGGGGCGCTTCGGGAGTTTTTTGCAGGTCCTGAGGTGAAATGCTTTTTTTGCCACGTTGAGCACGTAGTCGCGCTCCGCGGCCGAGACGAACGGCCCGAAGAATGTCCCGTCACCCGCAGCCCGGCGGGCGATCACGAGACGCGGGTACTCCTCGCGGGTCAGCTCGATCCACGCGTAGCGTTTCGCGTCTTTTAAGTCGATATTGTACTTCGGCTGGTGTTTTTTTATGAGCGTGTTTTCGAGAAGGAAGGCCTCGGTCTCGGTATCCGTGACGACAACGTCGACCGAGGCGATACGGGCGACCAGGCTCCGGGTCTTCGCGTCATGGTCTTTTTTCGTGAAATAACTCGACACCCTTTTCCTGATGTTCTTTGCCTTCCCGACGTAGATGATCGTCCCGGCTTCGTCAGAATAGAGGTAGCAGCCGGGGTTTTCGGGAAGGCGTGCGGTATCGATCATGGATCTGAAAAGAGTATCGGGGTGCAGGCTCATAAGCGCTGGGGATGGGGTAAGGAAGCTACCCTGCACCTTTGTACCACCGGGCTTTTGGCCGGGTGCCGGATCTTCTTTGGACCCTGCGTGCGGGCCGGAGGATCTGGCTCATGAGTGCAGTTGTCACACGAGGCGCAGGTCTCTTTCCCGGACGTCTCGCCAAAATACTCAAGCAGGAATGCTCTCCGGCACCGGGTCGTCTCGCAGAAACCGACCATGTCCCGGAGTTTTTTCTGTGCGATCCGGATGGAGCGCCCGCTCCCACGGTCATGATCGAGCAGCAATTTTACCCTGGTTACGTCTGCCCTGCTGTACAGGAGGAGGCATTCTCCCGGTTTCCCATCACGGCCGGCCCTTCCGGTCTCCTGGTAATAGGACTCAACGGACTTGGGGAGGTCATAGTGGATGACAAAACGCACGTCGGGCTTGTCAATCCCCATCCCGAATGCGACGGTAGCGCAGATGATCCGGACGATATTTTTAAGGAACGCGTCCTGCACCTGCTCCCGTGCCGGCCCCGAAAGCCCGGCATGGTATGCAAGCGCAGAAAACCCCCGCTTCCGGAGCACCGCTGCGATCTCTTCGGTCTCCTTCCTGCTCATGCAGTAGATGATGCCGGCCTCGTTTTTATGCCGGCAGAGGAACTCGGCGATCTGGACACCCGGGTTCTTCTTTGCGATCACCCGGTACGACAGGTTCTCCCGGCAAAAACTCCCGACAAATTCCCGGGCCCGGACAAGCCCGAGCTGCTGGCAGATATCCCTGCGGACTTCCGGGACGGCCGTTGCCGTGAGCGCGATGATCAGGACGCCGGGCACTATTTTCCTGATCCAGGCAAGCTCCCGGTATCGGGGCGGAAATGGTGTCCCCATTCCGAAATGCAGTGCGCCTCATCGATGGCAATGAGGCGGACCGGGGCCGCAGCGATCGTTTCCAGGAAGCCGGGCTGCATGCATTTTTCCGGCGAGACAAACAGGAGCCGGAGCCTGCCCTCCCGTATCCCTGCCCCGATTCGGCTGCGCCCGTCGGGATCGAGCTGGCCGGTCCAGGCAGCAGCGGGAATTCCCCGTGCATTCAGGGCATCCACCTGGTCTTTCATGAGCGCGATGAGCGGGGAGATGACAATGGTCAGGCCGCCGAAGTACAGCGCAGGCAGCTGGTAACAGAGGGACTTCCCGCCCCCGGTTGCCATGATGGCAAGCGTATCATGGCCCCTGATGACAGACCCGATGATCGCTTCCTGGTGCGGCAGGAATGCAGGATACCCCCAGTAGTGTTCGAGCAGGGCAAGGGGGGTCTCCTGCAATCCGGATGTGGTGCGTGCGGTGGATGCCTGCGGTGCAGTCATGAAAAGTCCTCCCGGGCAGGTATGTGCGCCTCGGGCTTTGACGTTATGTGATGAGGAATGCGGCAGGACGCTATATGAACACCCGGGCGCGGGGGGTGAAAATGTACGGGGCCTGTACGCAGAGCGTGAAGGCGCCGGGTTTTTACCAAACGTTCGATACGCTCATGCAATTTTTTTGAAACGTCTGGCAGCGCTGTTGAACGAATTTCAAAAAGTCCGGTAACACCAGTAACCTTTTTTGAGAAATTTAAGCAGCCATGCCCGGCTTTTTCCGGAAAAGCCGAAAAGCCGGGAAAATCCCGGTAAATGTTTTGAGCAGGCAGAGAGGGGGAGGGATTCCCTTCCCACCTTATCTGGTGTGCGGGGATGGGTACTGCTTTGCCCTAATCCGGGCTCAATATGGCCTCCGATTCCCCCTTTTCAGATCAAAAAGAAGCCCGTATCAGGCTCCGTTTTAAAAAAAGCCTAAATCAGCCTTATTTTGGCAATCGGACGAAATAAAACGTTCACGTATTGCGATTTTAAGGGCCGATCTCAGGCCCCCATGGGTTTTGATTGATCGTGAAAACAGTGGCCGTTCTAGGGGGTTCTATGGGGCTCTAAAGCGTATTATATGGGGCGCAATTTGGACTTATTTTGGCAAATGGAGGTATATATAAACACTGATTTTTGGACAGGGGGACCGGACGGTATTACGGGCCCGGATTTACCCATGGACGAGTATTCGGGGAGGATATCCTACGACGGAGGAACCACAGATGGGGGCAATTTTTTCTGGGATTTCCGACTCCTGACCCGATCTTTTTTGCGATCCTCGACTTACGATGCGATCTTGTTTGCAAATCTTTCAGCTGCTGAATCAAACTTTTTTAAAATCTTCAGCTCGTGACCCGATCATTTTTAGAAATCCTCAGCAGCGTGATCGATCTTTTTTGAAATTGTCCGGTCGCGACCCGGAATTTTC
The DNA here is from genome assembly GCA_963808285.1 of uncultured Methanoregulaceae archaeon. Taxonomy (GTDB): domain Archaea; phylum Halobacteriota; class Methanomicrobia; order Methanomicrobiales; family Methanospirillaceae; genus Methanoregula. The sequence continues at coordinate 9,230 of CAWEFI010000056.1, read as the reverse complement.
CGGAAAAGTGCGGATGGTCGTACGGTGCTGCCGGGCTTTGGAAACGGATCCAGAGGATTGGGGGCTGTCGCCCCCATACCCCCACGCGAGGAGTGCCGCCGCCCCCGGCAGGGCGGGCAATTACCGAAAAAGGGGACTTGTTGTGGATTTTGTTCCCAAGGGATGTGTGACAATACTGTTCTGGAAAAATCTCTACTATTAGATCGATACACAAAGTGAAAGAATACAAATTAAATTTAATTAATGCTCTCTTCTTCAAATTCGATAATAGAACTCCGCAGCAATGTTTTGAAGGATTTTTGAGGGGAGAGTATATCCGGCATGGGTAGTACTATATAATCTCCAAATTTGGTTTCTTCAATTATGTAAACGTTAGATTCTTTTGAACCATCAATAAAGGTAAATGTTACTTTTTTTGCAGGAATTGCATTAACCACACTAACGATATGGAACCAAGTAAAAATACATAAAATAACAAAAATTATGGTTATTAAATTGAGTTTAAAGTAAAACATTTCGTAAATTATGATCAAAGATAAAACAAAAATCATAATCTGGGCAATTTGTACAAACAGATTTAATGCTGATCTATATGGCGATTTTGGGGGCCCATTAATTTTTTCCAAAATAGAATAATTATGAGCAATTATTGACGCATAATTTAAGAGAGGTAGTCCAAAATACAAAATAAACAGAAATGCATCAATGATAATAAAAACTTGAATCAAATCAACGTGAACAAGTAAAAAGTAAAGGAGAGTGCAAGGAATCAAAATATACGAAATAACTGGACGCAAGCCCTGGTAAATAAATAAAATGTAATTTGATTCTTTATCGTCTCCAAGAACGGCATAAATTGTTTTATTTTTTATGTAAATAAAAACTGAACAGTAAATAAAAAAGAGTGTAACAATAGCGATTATTTTAGAGAGATCAAAGAGATCAGAAAGATTTTTTGTGATCGTAAAATTTATAACTGAGTTATCAATACTTTGAGAAATGTCAAAAGAACTTACTAATTGCCCAATTAAATCTGTAAGGTTATTTGTATTTTTTATAATGATGCCCAACACAATACTCAAAATGACAATCGCTAAAATATTCAATTTAATATAGACTTTAAAAGCAGCTAAATAATCTTTATCAAAATAATAAGCACTAAAGGTCAACCCGATTAAACCAAATAAAATTGAAAGAAATATAAATGGAAAAGATATTGGAGTGAGTATCGATTTAAAATTTTCAACGAGATAAAATAGCACTAAGGAACCTATGACCGCACCAGCTACAACTGTATAAAAGGTAAGAGGGGAAGCAATCTTTCGAAACAAATCTACGAAATTATCCATTGATCCTTATAATAATTTAGGAGGATTTGAATTTTTTCAATTATACCATTATACTCTGCGTGAAGCGCTGCTAATAGCATTAGACTTTTGAAAAATGTTTTCTAAAAATCGGAGAAAAATCCCCTTACTTCTTCCTCTCAAGCACCGGCTTCAAAAACTGCCCCGTATAACTCTTTGCCACCGCAGCCACCTTCTCCGGCGTGCCGACTGCCACGATCTCGCCGCCGGCATCCCCGCCCTCGGGCCCGATGTCGATAAGATAGTCCGCGGACTTGATCACGTCGAGGTTGTGCTCGATCACGACCACGGTGTTGCCCTTCTCCACGAGATCGTCGAGCACCTTGATCAGTTTCTTGGTGTCGTCGAAGTGGAGCCCGGTGGTCGGCTCGTCCAGCAGGTAGAGGGTCTTTCCCGTCGCCCTCTTTGCGAGCTCCCTTGTGAGCTTGATCCGCTGTGCCTCCCCGCCCGAGAGTGTGGTCGCGCTCTGGCCGAGCTTGACATAATCGAGGCCGACCCGTGAGAGCATCTCGATCTTGCCCCGGATCGCGGGGATGTTCTCGAAAAGCGCCATCGCTTCCTCGACGCTCATGTCCAGCACGTCCGCGATCGACTTGCCCTTGTATTTCACTTCGAGCGTCTCGCGGTTGTAGCGTTTCCCTTTGCACTCCTCGCACTCGATGTAGACGTCGGGCAGGAAGTTCATCTCGATCTTGATGAGGCCGTCGCCTTCACAGGCCTCGCACCGCCCCCCCTTGAGGTTGAACGAGAAGCGCCCGGGCTTGTAGCCCCACATCTTTGCCTCCTTTGTTGCCGCAAAGACCGTGCGGATCTCATCGAAGACCTTGGTGTACGTCGCCGGGTTCGAGCGCGGCGTGCGGCCGATCGGGCTCTGATCGATCACGATCACCTTGTCGATCTCGGAATCGAACGTGATGCCGGAGTGCGCACCCGCCTGCTCCCGCGAGCCGTGCAGTTTCTGCATCATTCCTTTGTAGAGCGTGTCATAGACCAGCGTGGATTTTCCCGAGCCCGAGACCCCGGTCACCACGGAGAAGAGGCCGATCGGGATCTTCACATCGATGTTTTTCAGGTTGTTCTCCCGGCACCCTTTGACCGTGATAAATTTCTTTGCCTTCCTGCGTGTGCCGGGCACGTCGATCTTCTTTCTCCCGGCAAGGTACTGGCCGGTGAGGGACTTCCTGTTCTTCTCGATCTGCTGCGGCGTGCCTTCCGCCACGATCACTCCCCCGTGGAGCCCGGCGCCGGGCCCGATGTCGATCACGTGGTCGGCCGAGCGGATCATGTCCTCGTCGTGCTCCACCACGATCAACGTGTTCCCGATATCGCGGAGCGTCCGCAGGGTCCCGATCAGCTTCCGGTTGTCCCGCTGGTGGAGCCCGATGGAGGGCTCGTCGAGCACGTAGAGCACGCCCATCAGGTTCGAGCCGATCTGGGTGGCAAGCCGGATCCGCTGTGCCTCGCCGCCCGAGAGCGTCCCGGCATTCCGGGAGAGCGTGAGATATCCGAGGCCGACCTTTTCCAGGAACTCGAGCCGTGACCGGATCTCCTTGATGATCTGCCGGGCGATCCCCTCCTCTTTCCCGGTGAGCCGGAGACCGGAGAAGAATCCAAGACAGGCCGTGACCGAGAGATCGGTCACATCGATGATCGATTTGTCGTTGATCCGGACGGCAAGCACCTTGTCCTTGAGCCGTTTTCCTTTACAGGCCGGGCAGGGAAAGACCCGCATGTAGTTCTCCAGTTCGCGCTTCCGCCACTCGGACTGGGTCTGCGAATAGAGCCGGGTGGTCTGCGGCAGGAGCCCTTCCCACTCGCCGTTGTGCGACCACTGGGCGTCGCCGTTTTTCATGCTCATCGAGAAGTGCATCCTCTCATCCGACCCGTACATCAGCGCGTTGTACTGGATTTCGGTCAGGTCTTTTATGGGGGTGAGGGCCGAGAAGCCGAAGTGCTTTGCCACCGTTGCCAGGTACTGTCCCCTGAAGCCGTCCATCGGGTTGCGGTACGGCGCCACCGCACCGTCCGCGATACACCGGTCTTTGTCCGGGATGATGAGACCGGCATCGAACTCCATCTTCACCCCGAGGCCGTGGCACTCCCCGCAGGCGCCGAACGGGCTGTTGAACGAGAACATCCTCGGCTGGAGCTCCTCGAAGGCGAGGCCGCAGACCGGGCAGGCCAAAAGCGAGGAATAGGTCGATTCCTTTCCCTCCTCACATGCAACGAGCACGAGCCCCTCGGACTTTTTGAGCGTGTTCTCGACTGCTTCGGCCAGCCGGGACCGGTCGGAGGTATCCAGCCGGTCGATCACGATCTCGATGTCCTGCTTCTTGTACCGGTCGAGAGTCATCTCCTCATCGGTGCGGATGATCTTCCCGTTCACCCGGACCCTGGCGTAGCCTTCCCTGTTGAGGTCTTTTAAGAGCTGCTGGTACGTCCCCTTCTTCTGCCGGACAATCGGGGCAAGGACCGTGACCATGCCGGGGTGCTCGGCGGCAATCTGGTCGGCGATCCGGTCCGGGCTCTGGGCGGCAATCGGGATATTGTGCTCGGGACAGTACGGCGTCCCGATCCGGGCAAAGAGCAGCCGGAGGTAGTCGTAGATCTCGGTCGTGGTCCCTACGGTCGAGCGGGGGTTCTTCGACGTGGTCTTCTGCTCTATCGAGATGGCAGGCGAGAGCCCCTCGATGGAATCCACGTCGGGCTTCTGCATCATGCCGAGGAACTGGCGGGCATAGGAGGAGAGCGACTCGACGTACCGCCGCTGGCCTTCGGCATAGAGCGTATCGAACGCGAGCGTTGATTTACCGGAGCCGGAGACCCCGGTGATCACGACAAGCTTGTCGCGCGGGATCTCGACATTGATATTTTTCAGGTTGTGCTGGCGGGCACCCTTGATAATGATATTCTTCATGCTGGTGTGAGGTACCAATGGGCGCCGGAAGTTATAGAGATAAGGATAGAGCTAGCTGGACATATACGCGAAATTTTCACGAATGGTATATCCGGCCATCAGGATCGTTTCCCAATGTCGCATCGATCCACCGGATGATCTCATCCCTCACGCGGCGGATGCCGGGCGCGACTATATCCGGTGATCGACCGTTTTCCCATTCAGTCCGGGGAGATGCCCGCAGGAACGCAATGAGGGGCCTGTTGTTTATGTACGGAATGAGCCGGGCGGCACCACAATCTCAAACATGGCTCCCTTGCCCGGCGAGCCGTACTCATGGATGGTGATGCCGGTGATACCCAGAATTTCCCGGGAAAGGGCTAAGCCAAGCCCGGTGTTCTTCCCAAAGCCCCATTCGAAAATCCGCTCCTTATCCTCAGCAGGGATACCCTCGCCATCGTCTTCACATACGATGATACACGAGCCATCGCATGCCTCCAGTGAGAACCGGATGGTGGTGATCTTCCCGCCATACCGCACCGAATTCTCTATCAGGTTATAAAAAACCCTGACGGCCAGCGGATCAGCATGCACTTCTCTTCCGGGGGGGAGATCGTTTATCACGATGACCGTCCTGAGGGGGACCTGCGTTGCTGCAGTTTCCACAAGAGTGCGTATGTCCTGCCATTGGGGATCTGGTCCCCCGACTGTACTATATATTTTGGTGAACTGGATCGTAGAGGAAATACGGGCAATTGCCTGCGTGATCCACGTGAAATAATTTTCAAGAGCAGGATCAGGGACCTTCTCGTGAAGTAACTCAATAAAACCACTCAACGCCAGAACATGGTTGTTGATGTCATGCCGTGTGATGTTGGTGAGGAGGGCGAGCTTCCTGTTTGCCTCCCGCACGGTCTCATCAGCCTTTTTCCGTTCGGTAATGTCGCGGGCAATCCCCAGGACTGCCGGAGCTCCCTGGTACATGATGGTGTCCACGAAAAATTCACAGGACCGGGAAATGCCATCCCTGGTCAGGAGCCGGGCCGTATACTCTGACGGAACCTCTTCTCCGGAAAAACTTTTCCGGTAACTCTCTATAAGCCTGTCCCGGTCGTCCGGGTGCACAAGGTCCCAGAGCCGGATTTCCATAAGTTCCTTGTGCGGGTAACCGGTGAGATCCGAGGCCCGGCTGTTCGCGAAGAGAATCTGATCGGACCGGAAGATATAGATCGCGTCATGGTTATTCTCAACCACGAGCCGGTACTTCTCCTCGCTCTCCCTCAGCGCCTCCTCCACCCTCTTGCGCCCGGTAATGTCCCGGATTGACTCGATCGCCCCGATGACATCCCCCTCCCTGTTGTAGAGCGGACTTGCCTTGACGAGCGCATCGATGCGCTTTCCCTTCGGATGAATGAGGTTGGTCTCCGCGGAAAGGGAATTGCCCTCCCGGGAGATACTGCTATAATAACGGGCAATTTTTTCATCCGGTTCAAATACCAGGTCTATCAGGATCGGACGGCGGTTCCCGTAGAAGGGGATTGCATATTCATACCCCCCTTTACCAAGGATATCTGCGGCCGGAATGCCGGTCATCTCCTCGATTGACCGGTTCCATGCGATCACGATCCCGTCAGTATCGATGGCAAAGGTGGCATCCGGAAGGAAGTTGATGATGTCTGATAAGCGCCGTTCCGAATTCGACAGGGCGATCTCCGTCTTCTTCTGGAGGACAGCCTGGCGGATCTTATGGGAGAGCTCGGTGAACTGTGAGACCGGTTCGCCACCTTTCTGGAGGTAAAAGTCTGCCCCTTCGTTCAACGCCTGGATGACAATTTCTTCGCGTCCTTTCCCGGTGAAGAGGATAAACGGTATGGAATTGCCGGACGACCTGACATTTTTCAAGAATTCGATACCATTCATCTCCGGCATCTGGTAATCAGAGATAATGGCATCGTAGGTCTTTATTTTCAGGAGAGTAAGTGCAGCCGGGGCTGAGGTAATGGTGTCAACGCTGAACTGCCCGCTCTGCTCAAGGAAGAGTTTGCCGATCTCAAGCATGCCGGATTCATCATCGACATAGAGAATGCGGTACAAGATGGCCTCGGACTCACCATTCGGTATTGTTCGGTACTGATACTATATCTCGCCTCGTTATTATGAACTATACAGAAATGCACTGTGGCCCGGGCGTTATTTTCCCGTGTCCGGGTACCGGGAATACCGGCTGACCTGCCTGCCGTTCTTTGCTCACCGTCATTTTCATCGCTGCATCCAGGGCAGGTATCCTCTGCCTGGCGGCTCATGTGCACGAAATACCCGGGGTCAGGACACCTCCGCGGGGGAAAGATTTCCTTCCTGAAAAACCGGGACATAACCCGTCAGGAGATGCCGGTTTTCGGCAAAGAAAAATGACCTCTTTTAAGGAAAGGTCATGGCACGCAGCCAGTATTCCGGTCAGATCGATCCGCCGGAACCAAGCAGCTGGTTGAAACTGCCGGTGTCCAGCGTGCCCATCTGTGACATCAGGGGATCGATAACCAGGTAGATGAGGATCAGGAGCGCGACAGCGATCACGGCAACAGCGAACACGATGAACAGGACCAGAGGGAGCATCCGGGTCTCGCGGAACGGGATCTCCCCGGTGTTCATCTTTCCCGCTGTCGTGTACGCATTGTATATCCCGTAGAGCCACACGATAAGGCCGGGGATCACCAGAAGAGCCAGTCCCGCGAGAGTAAGGATAAAGATGGCAAACCCTTTTGCGGTTTCCCCGTTGTATACCTGCCCGAGGCCGGGGAGAACGGACGAGCAGGCCCCTGCGATCAACCGGTTCTTCTGCTCCCGCACCGGAGTGGAATATCCCGGTACCCGGCCGGGGTTTTCCCGTCCATACGGGCACCGCATCCGCTGCAGAACCTCGGGGCATCCTCGTTTGATTCCTTACCGCAGTGCGGACAGATCTCATGCATGCAGGTATTCTTCAAAGGAGATTGATCCATGCAGGGTAAAAGACTTGTCAGGCACAGGTATGCAGATGCGGGAGCATAATCCCCGCACAATCAGGCCTTTCTCGTTTGCCGGGTGGCGCATAACTCCTGATGACGGGAACAACGGGTGGCAGATCTGATAATGCCCGGCGAGAACCCCAACGATTAAAAAAGGCCGTCGCTCGGGAAAGCGGATATGCCGGGAACGATCCTTCCCGGATATACGGGAATGTTTTAGAAAAAAGAGTTGATCAGTTGGACTTTGATGCGAGATCAACGTCTTCTTTCTTGATCGTCTTTCTTCCTGCGTGCTCTGCGAGCTTGTTTGCTTCCTTCGTGAGCTGGGAGATATACTTCTCAGCTTTTACCACGAGCGCCTCGGCTGCATCGCTGCCCACTCTTTCGGCTCCGTTCTTCTTTGCAATGCGTACAACTGCCGCAATTGGTAAATCTGCCATTTTTCTTACCTCAACAAGAAAGTATATTGGTATATATAAAAACTTTTGGGAAACCTCCAGGGCGTCGAACGGGTGGGCGGCCGGTGGATGTGGTCAACGGACCCAGGGGGGAACTATACGTTTCGGATGATTCCGGTGGCAGAATTTTCAAAATCGTTTACGCTGGCCCTTGATCCTGGTTTTATCCTGTTTGCCGACCTCCATCGGGAGCCGTGAACCCATGCCTGACCGCAACCCAAGCCTGAAAAGGGGTTTTCTTCCCTTCCTTCTTGTATGGATGGCCGCCCCGGTGGCCATGGCGTTCAAAGAAGGGGTGGAACCCGCGAAAACCCCGTCCCCGCTTGGATGGGTCATTCTTTCGGTTTTACTTTTCTTTATTTTTTTCATCCTGGTTTACGCTTTTCGCCACGCACCCAAAAGTAAAGGGACCATTCCCGATTTCATCCCCAAAACCATGAACCTCAAAACAGGTCCTGGCGCCCTTTCCCCGGGCGGTGCCAAGGCTTTAAACCCCGTCCTGACCCGCCGGTCTTTCATTACCCTTTTGGGATGGGCCTGGATTGTTTTCACCGCGGCCACCCTGGGCGCCCTCACGGCTTGCCTGCGGTTCTTCTTCCCCAACGTCACCTTGGAGCCGTCCCTGAAATTCAAAGCCGGGTTCCCCGACCAGTTCCCCATCGGCGTGGACGACCGTTTCAAGGACGCTCACCAGGCCTGGATTATCCGCGACGACCGGGGTTTTTACGCCCTTTCCGCCGTCTGCACCCACCTGGGCTGTTCCCCCAACTGGCTCCCGTCGGAACGGAAGTTCAAATGCCCCTGCCATGGCAGCGGCTATGACGTAACCGGCATCAACTTCGAGGGCCCGGCGCCACGGCCCCTGGAACGTTTTCATATCACCCTGGCGGACGACGGCCAGATCCAGGTGGATGAGGGCCGGAAATACCAATATGAGCTGGGCCAATGGACCCAGCCGGGCGCTTTTCTTGAGTACAAAGCCTAATCCGATGGGTTGGGAGCGAAAGAGAGAGATGGTAATGTTTGACGGGTTCAAAAATAAAATAGGCCGGATGATGGCCTGGGCGTCCTCGCCCTCAACGGTCAAGCAGGCCATCGGCCGGAACCAGGTCTGGAAATCGATTTTCCGACACGGTTATCCCGGCAACCCGAAAAACCGGATCAAGGCGGTTCTTTCCAACGTTTTCCTCCACCTGCACCCGGTAAAGGTCCGTTCCTCGGGCATCAAGTTGGGCTACACCTGGTGCATGGGAGGCCTATCCTTTTTCCTCTTCCTGGTTTTGACCGTCACGGGCGTTCTTTTGATGTTCTACTACCGCCCCACGGCCGAGTACGCCTATCACGACATCGTCGCCCTGCGTGAGCACGTTCCCCTCGGGGCCATGCGGGATATTCACCGCTGGGCCGCCCATGCCATGGTCATCACGGTCTGGCTTCACATGTTCCGGGTATTCATGACGGGGTCCTACAAGCCGCCCCGCGAGTTCAACTGGGTGGTGGGGGT
>CAWEFI010000055.1:0-45708 GCA_963808285.1 uncultured Methanoregulaceae archaeon | reverse complement strand
CGTATCGACTCGTCGTATTGCTCGTGACCCTCGATCTGGAAGGGTACCGCAGCGGGAGCATGGACGAGGTGCTCGCACCTGCCCGCGAAAAACCCTGATGTATACGATCCGACATGAGAAATATATGACTATACCGATGTTCAGGCATCTGCCCTGTATAAAAATGGACGGCGGGATGGCAGAAGCTGGTACCCACGAGGTCATTGACGAGGCTCCCGAGGCTCTTTTCGTGAACGGCAGGCACGCGATGACCGCGATGATGAGTGCGACAGATCTGGAGGATTTTGTCACCGGCTACCTCTTCACCGAGCAGATTATCAAGGGTGCTGATGAGATCGAGTCCATCAGGATCGAAAAGAACCGGATCAGCGTGATCACAAAGAACCTCTTCAAGGTGCTCGGCCCCAAAAAGACGATTCTCTCCGGGTGCGGGGGCGCTGCATCCTTTATCGATACCGAGAAACTGCCTAGGATCACCTCGGATCTTTCCCTGAGCCCCGACCTGATCCGGACAACTGTAAGGGAGATACTCGAGTCCGAACTGCATAAAATAACCGGCGGCATCCATGTGGTCGGGCTTGCATCGGCCAATGGCATCATTGCCCGTTCCGAGGATATCGGCAGGCACAACGCGCTTGATCGGGTGATCGGCCATGGCCTGAGAAACAGGGTTGATTTTTCGAAAACGTTCGCCGTCTGCTCGGGCCGCATCTCATCGGAGATGGTGCGCAAGTGCCTGATCGCAAACATCCCGGTGATGGTCTCACGCGGCGCGACCACGACGCTTGCTGTTACTATCGCACATGAGACCGGTGTGTGTGTCATCGGGTTCGTTCGCGGCGCAAGGATGAATATCTACTCCCACCCTGAACGGGTGCAGGGCGCCCCCTCAATCCCCGAGTGAGTGCCGGAACCTGCAGATCTGGCAGAGAGTCCCGGAGCAGGGGTCGCCGCATTCCCGGCAGTGGTGCAGGGGTTCCATAACCGGCGTCCCCACACAGGTACTGTTCGATCGTTCTTTTGCTTCTGGAGAGGTGCAGCGTCGTGCCGGGATGGCTGTTCTCCAGTCCGGCGAGCATGGAGCGGACCTCTGCCCGCAGTGTGTACTTCGTATACGGGCATTCGGGCAGCACCGGAAAGAGACCCTGCACGAAGAGATAGGCCGCGATCTCCTTTTCCGGGATCGCCGCAAGAGGCTTGATCCGCGGGAGGAACGCAGTTGATTGCCCGGTGCCGGTGTTGCGGATTAGCCGGGGGAGATCGCCCCGGAGGGCATTCATCAGCACCGACTGCGCTTCGTCGTCGAGGTTGTGACCGGTAGCGATCACGGTCGCCCCGGCTGCCCGGGCTGCATCCGTGAGCGCCTTCTTGCGCAGGATACCGCAGATGGTACAGGCCCGGGTCTCGCGTCCTGCGAGCAGGGTGTCGAGATCATCGCCGATAAGGTCGCGGAAGGAGACGATACGGTGGTCCACCCCCAACCGCGCGGCCAGAGCCTCTGCTGCCTGAATGGTGTCGGCCCGGTACCCGGCAATGCCCTCGTCCACGGTGATGGCGATGAGCCCGGCGCCGGGCCACGCGGGCAGGAGCCTAGACAGGATCATAAGAAGCGCAGTGCTGTCCTTTCCCCCGCTTAAGCCTACCGCGACCCGGGCACCTGCATGGATCTGCCCGGCCTCCTGTATGGTCGAGGCAACACGCTCTTCCACGTCCCGGACAAGGTGGGTGCCGCAGAGATGGCGCCGGTTGAACGGCTGGTACACCACTGCAGGTTCTGCGCAGCAGGCGCAGACCGGCTCTTTTTCACGCAGGGGATGGGATTTCACCGGCCTATCCCCCGTGCGCGATCCGGATTATCCGGATCTTGTCATCCCTGCTAATTGCCGCCTGCTCGGGAACGAGGCTCCCGTTCCGGGCCACCATCACTTCAAGAGGATTGATCCCGAGCTCGAGCAGGAGCCCCCCGACCGTTCCGGGACCGTGTTCCACCACCCGGATGCCTTGGTCCGGCAGAATGACATACATGGTCGTTGGGAGTAGATAGGTATCCAATGCGCATAAACATCCCGGTACTGCCAGCCAACCCCCCCGCCAGCGACTATTTGATGCTCCGCGACACACTACTGGGATACAACAGGATGGGGGATTACCCGATGCAGGACACCGCCATGCTGGAGGACGAGATCCAGCGGCTCAGGGAGCAGAAGAACGCAATCATCCTCGTGCATAATTACCAGCGCGCCGAGGTGCAGGACATCGCTGATGTGACCGGAGATTCGCTGGAACTTGCCCGCGCCGCTACGGAAATGGACTGTGACGTTATCGTTTTCTGCGGGGTCGATTTCATGGCGGAGACCGCCGCAATCCTCTCACCGGAAAAGACCGTCCTGCTGCCTGCACCGGATGCCTGCTGTCCCATGGCCGGGATGGTCACCGCAGACGAGCTCAGGTTTGCCCGGACCCGCCATCCCGGTGCAGCGGTCGTCTGCTACGTGAATACGACCGCGGAGGTAAAAGCAGAAAGCGACATCTGCTGCACCTCGGCAAACGCGGTGAAGGTGGTAAACTCCGTAAAAGAGGACATTGTAATCTTTGTGCCGGACAAAAACCTTGGGCAGTACGCTGCACGCTTTACAAAAAAAACCGTCCTCCCCTGGGAAGGGTTCTGCCTCGTCCACGACCGCTATACCCCGTCCGATGTGATCCGCGCAAAAGAGGCATACACGGATGCGGTCGTGCTCGTCCACCCCGAATGCCGGCCGGAGGTGATCGATCTCGCGGACCACGTGGCGAGTACCTCGGGAATCATCAGCCACGTTAAATCCGCTCCCGGAGGCGAGTTTATCATCGGCACCGAGAATGGCATTCTGCACCGGCTCGCAAAGGAGTGCCCGGGCAAACGCTGTTATCCCCTCTCGGATAAGGCGGTCTGCGTGAACATGAAAAAGACCGATCTTCTCAAAGTCCGCGACGCGCTTGTTACGCTCAGGCCGAGGATCACGGTACCGGAAGAGATTGCAGGCCGTGCCCGTGGTGCCATCGAACGCATGCTCGCGCTGTGACCCCAATCTGAACGATGCATGAGATTATTATTCCATAACCTCAAACTGCTCCTGCAGTTAACAATCGTTACATCCAGTACATACGGGCCGGAACTGCCCTGGAAAAGGGCGGGGGGATTGTCCTCGACCGCGCCCATGCAGTAATCGACCCGGTCCGCGGGGTTTCCCTCGCGTACGAGAAAGGGTTTTCCCATGTCGCGGTCACCGTCGCCTCTGCCGATGCAGCGGCCGCAATCCATGCACAGTACCCGGATGCATTCATCTTCGGGGTGCATATGAGCGGCATCACCGAGGCGGATGCCGGACGGCTTGTCGCGGTTGCGGACATCGTAACGGCCTGTGCCTCGAAATGGATCTGGCAGGTCGCGGGGGCCCGGGCACTCGTGCAGGCCGGTACTGCGGTCCCGGTCTTTGCACTGACAAAGAAGGGCAAGCAGCTGATCCTCGACAAGATCGCCCGGTCAGACCGGCCGGTGCTCGTGTCAGGATCAAAACTGCCGGTCTATGGCCCGGAACTTCCTGACCCGCTGCTGTGATCCGGTCATCCAGGGATAAAAAATACTTTTTTCAGATATTCCGTTTATTTTTGCAGCGCGGCCGTGAACCGGTCGCGGATCTGTGCCGGGGATAAGAGGATGTTGGGCACATCGCTGTTGCCGGGACGGATGCGAACATGGATAAAGGCCGGCACCTCGCCTTTATTTGCGGCAAGCGCCGCTTCGAGCTCCCGGGGTTCATGCACCATCCATGTATGGGCAAACCCGGCCCCGAGCGCCATGAGCGTGAGATCGGCTGTGTCCTGCCCGGGCCGGGGCTGATTGCCGGTGCTGCCAAAGACCCCGTTGTCAAGAGCCACGATGGTCAGGTTCCGGGGCCCCGCCGCTGCGATCACCGGAAGGATGGCAGAGCCAAGCAGGCTCCCGTCCCCATCGATCACGATCACCTTCCGGTCCGGCCGTACTGTGGCAATGCCAAGGCCGATCGCCGACGCCTGCGTGTAGCTGCCCAGCATGTAGAAGTTCTCCGGCCGGTCCCGGGCCGCATAGAGTTCCTTTGCAGGGACGCCGATGTTTGCGACCAGCACCTCGTCCCGGACGCCTGACGCAATCGTCCGTATCGCCTCGTACCTGGTCATCACGGGTGTCCGCCAGTTCCGCTCGTAGCAAACCGCGAACGGGCGCGGGGCGGGCGCGGGGGACGGTGCGCTGCACCCGGTTTCTGCAAGGCACTCCGGCCGTATAAGGATGACATGCGGGACCCGGTTTTTGTATGCCGCTGCGATCGCTTCACCGATCTCATGCGATGCACCCGGCCCGGAGATTTCCGTGCAGCCGATACCGGCGGCGGAGAGGATGCGGGGGAGGGGGCGGTTAAACGGGACCTGGGCCGGGATCGTTTCCCCCTCGCATCCCCGCCAGCTCGCAAGGATCGGGAGAGGGAGGCCGAAGGTCACCGTCAGGGAGAGGATCGCGTTGAGCATGTTCCCGAGACCCGAGCTCTGGATCGCTATGGCCGGGCGGGCGCCGGCAAGGTATGCTCCCGCTGATATGCCTACCCCGTCCTCTTCCCGGGTCAGGCCGATATGCCGGAATTCCCCTGGCAGCTTGAAAAAAAGCCCCTTTGCCCGGTCGCAGGGTACCGAACTGACGAGATCGATTCCCTGTTTTTTGAGTTCGCCGATGATCTGGTCTTCATCCATAGTGTGCGATCCATTCCTTAAGCCCGGCAATAAGCCCTTCGCAGGGCCCGCCGGCGGTCACACTGGCGGACGTTTCGAGGGGATATAAGATGTAATCTTCCCGGATCCTTTCGTACCCCCCGCCGGTGATGTTGAGGAGGATCAGATCGTCCCGCCCCACCGTCCCGGTCTCTGCGGCCTGCACGAGCGCCGCAGTCGCGATCGCCGCTGCCGGGTCGGGATCGATCCCTTCAGCGTCACGGAGGAGCTGCGCCGCCTTCCGTCCCTCCTCGTTCGATACCGCGTACATGCGCCCGTTGGTTGCCTGCAGGGCGTCAAAGAGCCCGCCTGCGAGAGAATAGGGGGGTTTGCGGTTGGTAAGGACCGGGGACATGACTGCCAGTACGGCATTGGACGCATCCGGCATATCAATCTCCGGGTTAATCTGGCGGCGGCGCTGCTGCCATGCAGAGACGAGAGGGGTAAATGGTGTGTTCTGGGCGAGGTGGAGGCGGGGGAGCGCCGTGCCGTACCTCCCGTCACCGATGAGCCGGAGCGCTGCCTCCCACGCGGCAATGGCTCCCGTCCCGCTCCCGACCGCCTGAAAATAGTAATCCGGCATCCGGCCGAGGGTGACAGCCGCATCGAGCATCACCGTCCCCATGCCGTCCCGGCGGGCAACATTCCTTGCCCCGCCTTCAGGCACGCACCCGGGGACAGCGGCAAGCGCGGTGCTCACCATGATCGCATCGGTGTAGTCCCCGTCGACCGCAACAACGAAGACATCATGCGCGGGCGTCGTTGTCCAGAGCTGCGGGAGCGCCTGTTCCGGGACGACCACGACCACCGGCTTTTTGTACTGCGCCGATATCCCGGCAAACGCCCTTCCGGTATTTCCTGCGGAGGCGATCACCGGGATTTTGCTGCCGAGCTCCGTGAGGCGCTGCAGGGTGGGCAGGGCTTCGAGTTCCTTGAACGAGCCGGTGGTAAGGGAGGCATGGTGCTCGGGAGAATATCCCGAGAACGAGATGGAAAGCCGGGGAAGTCCCAGTTCGCGGGAGAGGCCGGTGGCCGCAAACGTCACCGGGCCGCCAGATGGCAGCAGCGGGCGGTTCACCGGCAGCCAGCAGAGGTACCGGAAGATCCCGCTGTACGGCGCAAGGTGCAGCCTGAGGCGGCAGGTCCTCTGTACGCAGCAGGGAATCGTGGCCGGTGGCGCACGACAGGGCGGTCATATCGGGGACATTCTCCCCCCCGCCGACGCACCGGATCCGGTATTTTGGTATCATGGCACGCTCTTACAGGATACGGATATCCTCTACCCTCACGTGCACACCTTCTTTTTTCTTTAAGACCATGTTCACGAGTGCGGTATGGGCCAGGTCCATCATGCAGAACCCCGGCAGGAACCGCTGCCGGCGCCCGAGCGTTGGCGGGCGGAGGACCGTCTCTGCGATTCCCTCAAACGCGTGGACATGGTAGGCCTGCACGTCAAACGACTTCTCTTTCCGTGCCGCAAGAGGGCCGACCGTGTGGCACTCGAGCACGCCGGTGACCGGGTTCGCGGACAGGACGCGGAGCGCGTGGTAGAGCGGGCAGCCGGGACCAGCGGGACGGCCGGTTACGAGCGCACCGGGACGGATGTTCCACTTCTCCACGAGATCGGCCCGGAACGGCACGATGAACTTGCGTGCCGACGGCTCACCGGGGAACGCCCGGATAACGAAATCGTATTGGGCACCGGTCACGTCGGTCCCGGAGTATCGGGCAGGTTCCTTGTAGGAGCATTGCTCCACAGTATAAAACGGGCAGTCGGTTTCGGTCTTTTTACCTTTTTTTACGGCGTTTACAAACTCCTTACAGGTAGCTGATGCCACATGAACCGCAGTCCCTGCCGGGGGGGTCCCATGCCATGGGGTTTAGTCCCCCCGGTAAATGTTGTCAGCCTCCTCCAGCGGCCGAATCACGCCGAAGTGGTGCTGCCACCCTATGTCTTTCTTGCCGATACAGATGGTGCAGACCCCGAGGGGCGGCGTGCCCCGCAGCGTAATGGTCTCCGCATCGTTGATCCCGGGGTATTTGCTGATCGCCTGGAGCAGGTACCGGAGCCCCGTTCCCTGCACGGCGTTCGTCTCAACGATGTCGATGGTGGGAACCACGCTCCGGATGCATTCCCGGAACACCTCTTTTTCTGCCTGCGAGACGAGATCGGTCTTGGTGACGACCGCGGCATCGGCAAGGGCAATAAGGGGCGCCATCTTGAGCGGCGAGTTGCTCCCGGAGACAGCGGGTAGCACGGCAATGCCGAACGCCTGCGTGATGTACGGTGTGCACCGGAGGCAGAGCCCGGCGCTCTCGATAATGAGCATGCCTGCCCTGAGGCCTTCTGCCCACGTGATAGCGTCCCTGAGTACCATGATGCCCATGTGGTCCGGGCACAGGTCGCCGGAGTAGACCTTCCGGGTGGGGATGCCGAATTCCTCACGGAGTTCCTCGTCCTCGAATGCCTTCACGACATCAATCTTGAGGTACGCGGGCCTGTCGGTCTTTGAAAACTTTTTTATGATCTGGCGGATGACCGCGGTCTTGCCGGCACTGGGCGGGCCGGCGACAATAACAAGCTTCACGCCGGCACTCCTGCTTTCTTTTGGGCTGGTGGAGTCTTATCGGGATCGCCGATCAGCTCCCCGCTGCGGATCTTCTCCCGGAGATCCCAGAGGAACGCGTCCATGTCGGACACGGTGCCGATAATATCGCGTTCGCTGTCCCCCGGTTCGAGGACACCGGCCACCGCCCCGTTCTTCATCACAATCCGCCGGTCGGTGATGAGCGCGAGATACGGATCGTGGGTGACAAAAATCACGGCTTTTTTGTATCCCGCAGGCAGGAGATGACCCCTTCCTTATTGATGCCGGCGTTCTCCACTTCGTCAAGAAGCAGGATTGGCGTCTGGCCGATCAGGATTGCATCGGCGATCAGAATCGACCGGGTCTGGCCGCCCGAGAGCCCGGTCATCCTCATGGATTGGGCGATCTTCTCCCCGGTAAACTCGTTTGCAAGCGCTATTGTCCGGGCGATCAGGCTTTGAGCCCCGTTATCCCGCGCCTGAATGTGGAGGGCGAGGAACCGGGCGACGGTGAGATCCGCGATGACCCGGGTGCTCTGGGTGATGAGCGCGATGGGTTTTTTTGCCGGGTCGCGCACGAGGTCTTCCGGGGGTTCCTCGCCGTTGACAAGGATGCTGCGCCCCGTCACCGTGTCATCCTGTGCGAGAACCTCGATATCGTTAATGAACGCGGATTTCCCCGAGCCGGTCGGCCCTACGATCGAGAGGGTGTCGCCCGGGCGGATCACGATCCGGTCAAATCCTTCCTTTTCCCCGTCCCTGTTGGTGCCGGGGAGCACCGTCAGTTCATAGGTTTGATCGCCGTACATTGGAGGATCATCGGTTGGCCGGTTCAAATATTTTTCCTATTTTACAAATAAATTATCCTTATAGTAATAATTATAATCTAAAAAACACCACATAAAGGGTAATATGTTATCAAAAAGGATTTTCGAGACCGATTTCACCACCGCGTTGAACGAGGAGCTGGAGCGCAAGAACATGACAGTAAAGGAGCCTCTCGGAACAGACCGGTATCCCGGTATCGACGCTGTACAAAGTGACCCTTGGGGAGCGGGACCCCCGGCTGTCAACTGTCAGGAAGATCGTTTCCATCCTTGAACCGGAGCGCCACCGGTTCATCGCGGTCATCGCGGCAAAGTTCCTGCTGGACTCCGTCGAAACACGCGAGGTGGAGGGTGCGGGACAGAAATTTGCCATCCGGGGATACTCGGCGCACTCTCTCGATGAATGCATCGTCGCGGCAGCGCGGGCGGAAAAAGACGGGGCATCCGGGATCATCTGCGCTCCTATCCTCGCCTCGATTGTGGAGAAGATTGTGGACGTGCCGGTCGGGATGCTCCGCCCCGAACTCTCCTGCGTTGACGAAGCGATCGGCGCGGTACTCAAAAAGATCGGGTGAACCATGACAGAGGAAATGATCAGGATCGGCCACCTCTCCACCATATACCATACCCCATTCCTGCCTGAGAGGATCGGGCCTGCTCGCGGATCAGGACGTCCGCGCCACGTGGACGCTTTTTCCCTCGGGGCCTGATATCATCAGTGCGATGCAGGCAGGTACGCTCGATCTCGGGTACATCGGCCTTCCCCCGGTCATTATCGGGATCGACCGGGGACTCAGGCTTGCCTGCATTGCGGGGGGCCATATCGAGGGAACGGTCGTGATCGCAGGTAATGCGATCCGCACCCTTGCGGAGTGCGGCGGTATGCAGGAGTTCCTCTCCCAGTTTGCCGATAAAGCGATCGGAACGCCGCCAAAGGGTTCCATTCATGATGTGATTGTAAACGAACTGCTCCGGGGATACAGGAGAACGGATGTCACGGTGAAAAATTATCCTTGGGCAGACTTCCTTTCCGACGCCCTGGAAACCGGCGAGATTGCAGCCGCGGCCGGGACGCCGGCGCTCGCAACAGCCGCACACCGCTACGGAAATGCACAGCTGGTGGTGCCCCCCGATCATCTCTGGCCGTTCAACCCGAGTTACGGGATTGTCGTGATGCGGGAAATGCTCGAAAAAAGGGACCTGCTCACCCGGTTCCTGACTGCACATGAGGTGGCCTGCGAATGGATCCGCCACGACCCTGCTGCCTGCGCCCGGATCGTGGCAGGAACAACCGGCATGGTGGATGAGGCATTCGTAATGGAGACCTACCACATCTCGCCGAAATACTGCGCCGCGCTGCCGCCGGAATACATTGCCTCCACGATGAAATTTGCCCGGACGCTCCATGAACTCGGCTACATCTCCCGGATAGTCAGTGAGTCGGAGTGCTTCGAGCGGTCGCTGATCGCGGCGGTTCATAAAGGGCCTCACCATTACTCCGCAGGGATTGCGGACAAATAAGGTGCTCCCCAAAAAATGTCCCTGTCACCACCTAGATAAGGATACGGGGCAGAGAACGATTATTTCATGAGCCGGTATGCGCCCCGGGGCACCCGCAGGACAAAGCGGGCCCCTTTCCGGAACCCCCCGTTTTCCGTGATCCCGATCCGGGTGATCGCGAGGATCTCCCGGGTCAGAAAGAGGCCCAGACCGGTATTTTTCCCAATCCCCCTAGAGAAGATCCGTGCCTTGTCGATCTCCGAAATGCCGATACCGTTGTCCTCGAAAAAGAGGAGCAGGTCAGTACCGTCCATCGCCCCGTACCAGCCGGACTTTCGTGACACCTTCACCGTACCGGAAAGCATTATCGAAGAGGTTATAGAACACTTTTTCAAGCATAGGATCCGCATAAATCTCGAGATCCCCGGTCTCGCAGGTGAACGAGATGGTATTGATGAACTGGGCATAGGCCCGTGACGCGGTGTTCCCGACATGCTGCCAGAGAGGCGACTTGACGCCGAGATCGTCGTATGCCCGGGTAAACTCGATCTGGCTGCGGATCGCGAACAGGGCTTTCTGCTGTTTTTCAAGGATCTCCCGGGTGGCGTCATCAACTTCCCGTTCCCTGATGAACCCGTTGTACGCGAGGAGCACCGTGAGTG
The DNA here is from genome assembly GCA_963808285.1 of uncultured Methanoregulaceae archaeon. Lineage (GTDB taxonomy): Archaea > Halobacteriota > Methanomicrobia > Methanomicrobiales > Methanospirillaceae > Methanoregula. The sequence continues at coordinate 35,353 of CAWEFI010000055.1, read as the reverse complement.
AGTTGAGCACGTCGTGCCGGGTCACTCCGATAAGGAGATTGAGCTTGACGTTTGCGATCCTGAGGGCATCGCCGATCTGCTGGACGCCGGTCAGATCCCGAATCGAGAGGATCAGGACCGGCCGGCTTTTGAGGGTAAAGTAGGCAAGCGCGATATCGGCGGGAAAGACCATGCCGTCATTTTTCCGGTGATACCACAGAGAGACCCGGGGGATCTGCCCGGTCAAGGACCTCTTTGGTCTTCTCCGGCTCGGCGGACAGGTCGAGCAGGGTCATCTGCAGCATCTCTTCTTGTGAATACCCGTACAGCTCGGAGGCTGCCAGGTTCAGGTCAAGGATAGCCCGGGTCTCTGCATCGGCGAGGATGAGCGGATCGATTTTCAGCTTCAAAGACATTCCGGTACTTTTCCTCGCTCTCGTGGAGATCCCGTGTCGTCGTGACCAGCGCAAGCTCCGCGTCCTTGCGTGCGGTGATATCCAGGACAACGCCAATAACACCCATAATTGTCCCGTCATGATTATAGAGAGGAGAGGCAATACCCCGTATCCAGATTTTCTTTTCCTTTTTTATGATCAGGTTGAGCGGGATATCGGGCGTTTCCACCGTCTCTCCCGCGAGCGCGCACTTAAGCGTTCGGGGGATCTCGGTATCATTTACAAGGGAGAAAGACTCGCCCAACTGCTTTCCGATGACCTCGCAGGCCGGTATCCCGGTCAGATCTTCCATGAATGGATTCCAGAGGGTGACACGCAGGTTGGCGTCAAAGGCAACGATACCTTCACGGACATCGGTAATCAAGCATTTCAGGAATGATTCCGAGGCCCGGACATTATGCTCGGACTCCTCGAGACGACGCTCGCTCTTCGCCAAGTCGTCGTAGTTCTGGCGCAGCTCTTCTTCGGTCACAGTCAGCTGTTTAAATGCGGCGTACAGTTCCTCGTGTTTCTTTTTCAGCTGCTCCTCTGCCTTCTTGCGTTCTGCGATCGGCCGGGTCGTAACCACGACGCCGTCCACCCCCTCAACACCGATCAGGTTGACGCCGACTGACTCGACCCAGATATACTTGCCATCCGCCGTTCGTATCCGGAATTCAGAGGGCACTCCGTGGCTTTTGTTCTTATACACCAGATCCAGGTCAGCGGCGATGCGTTTTCGGTCATCGGGATGGATATACTCCAGCGGGTTTTTCCCGATCAGCGACCCTGCCGGATACCTGAGGATTTGCGACGATGAGGGTGAGTCGTAGACGATCCTGCCATCCCTGTCGAGAACCCGGATAATATCTGATGCATTCTGGAAGATCGCCCGGTACCGTGCCTCGGCATCACGGAGTGCGCGTTCTGCACGCGATCTCCTGACTATCTGCTGGATCTTCAGCGCGAGTTCGGCAAACTGCGACTGGGGATTGCCGCCTTTCTGGAGATACGAGTCGGCACCGCTGTTGATGGCCTCGATCACGACTTCTTCCCGGCCCTTACCGGTGAAGATGAGAAAAGGGAGGGTGTTTCCCGAAAGCCTGATGTGCTTTAAAAATTCGATCCCGTTCATGCTCGGCATCTGGTAATCGGAGACGATGGCATCATAGTCGTGATCCCGGAGCAGGCCGAGTGCTTCCTCAGCGGAGACAACCGGATCGACGCTGAATTCTCCGTCGTGTTCAAGAAACAGTTTGGTGAGTTCGAGCAGGGCAGGTTCGTCGTCGACGTAGAGAACGTGAATCACGGAAAGTACACTCTCGATACGATCGGGTTGTCGTGCGCGTTATTAAACAGTTTCCTTTCCGGGGAATCCCTCCCCCCATCCCTTCTGAACCGGGATGATCCGGTTGAAGGGAGGGTTTAAAGGGAAAAACGGTTACATCCGGGTTGGCGGTGCAGAGCGGTCGCTCGTGAGGACAACGCTGACAATGCTGCCGGGAATCTTCCCTTCGATGGATATTTTAAGCCGGTCGCTTGTGTCCTGCACCGTGCCCATCGCGAGACCGGGATCGAAGCCAAGGAAGATATCGATATAGATCTTACTGCCGGAGCGCCGCGAACGGACGCCATAGAACCCGTTGTACTCGTCAAAGAATGCGGAGAGTTCTTTTAAGATCACGATCTGGAGTTCCTCTTCCAGGGTCTTGTCAAAGAGATCGGGAAGCGAGGAGGAGATTTCCCGGAAACCGGCGACGAGCAGGAACCCGATGATGATGAAGGAGACCCCCGGATCGACATAGACCGACCAGGAGTACCCGATCAGGGCAAAGGAAAGTACCAGCGAGAGAAGGACCGCGATATCGGAAAAGGCCTTTGCCCGCCGGAGCCGCCACTGGGCTTCCATGATGGGCGAAGGATCAACCTTTGAGATCTGGTAGTTCTTCTGCCAGAGGTATGTGTCGATAATGGCGGAGATTATCATGAGCGGGACAGCGATGATCGCACCCGCAGGCTGGACCTCTTCGGGAGAGAAGATCCGGTTGAAGGCAGTAAAGATGATGATGATAATGGAGACAAGCATGACCGCGCCGGTGGCGATCCGGGTGAATATCTCGAACTTTCCCATCCCGTAATCGTAGGTGAAGGTCATCCCCTTTTTCATCTTGAGAAGGATGATGAGGGCAAAGACGGTAGCGAGGATCTCGTTGCCGCACTTCATGACGTCGGCAAAGAGGGTGATGGAACCGGAGAGGACGACAGCCGCGATCTCGGGGATCCAGAGCCCGATGTCACAGAGGAGGCTGAAGACGACGGTTTTTTCTTTTGAGGCAGCCTCTCCCGCACCGCCCGTACCCTCCCTTGATCTGCCGTCCATGTGATCGCTGACGTATTGTTTCCGGAACGATAAAAAATCGATAGATCCGGAGTCTGATCTACCCGTTAACTGCAAAAAAAATCGTAGTTATCGCCAGATTTATTTAAATTCCCGCCAGAAAGGTGTTTATTTACCAGGTGACCAGCATGAAAACATCCTTTGTGATTGCAGCGATTGGCTGCGTCTTCATCCTTGCGGCCATAATGGTCGCAGGATGTACCCAGAGCACCACACCTTCTCCGGCTACAACAACGGTCGCACCTTCGACCATCGGATCCCCGGCCGGCACCGCAGCTGTGCCCACCCCTGTGATAACCGCACCCCCCGCGAGTGCTACGACCGCTCCGGCATCCCCGGGCACATCGGTTCAGACCCTCTTCCTGAACAGCACGGCCAGTGGGGAGATCGTCACGATCCCGGCGGGCGAGCGGGTGCTTGTCAGGCTCAATGAGAACCCGACGACCGGGTACTCGTGGAACGCGACTGCTTCGAAAGGCCTTTCGATCATCCACGATGCCTACACCGCCCCTAACACCACCCTTGTGGGTGCGGGAGGCTACCATGACTGGATCCTTGCCCCGGACACCGTGGGTACTTACACATTCAAAGCGGTCTACCTGCGCCCGTGGGAAGGTGCATCACCCACTGACGAGATCTTCAGCCTCGTCATCGTGGCAACACCGGAGTGACCGGGGCCTTCCCTCACGAATCTTTTTGGAGTCCTAGTGCGTTGTCACGTGTGCCTTTAAATCAAGTAAACTCGATTGGTCCAGAAATGATAACCGGCGCAAAGCCTGTGCGACGGTTGCCCGGGAACATCACCAGCAGGATCCGGGCCGGTGCATGACCGGGGGTCACCCCCCACCCATATGTTGGGCCAACGGGGGGGCACTTCCCCCCTCCTGTTTAGAGAAATTTCCCCCGCCGATCCTCTTTTGGAGAAAAATCTGTACCGGAAAACTGTGCCTGGACATCCTCCTGAGCGGAGGATGTGACGAGGGGATATCATCCGCTATGCAAGGTATAAGATCGATACTGAGTGCTGAAACGATCGCGATGCACAAACAAAAAGTCGGATGACCTTTTCAGGTAACCTCAATTATGGAGATCCGTGAACCTGAACGCTCCGTGGGGTACCAGGATCTCTAACCGTAATCCCTTGTCGGGGTCACCGGTCTCTTTGATACTCATGTAGGAGTATTCAAGGATATCATGGACAAACTTCATGCAAAAATTGTTGGCTTTGACGATGGTTTCTTTAAACTGGGAGTGTATCTTCGTGTGAGGAATGCCGGTACTGTTGTCCTCATACACAAGCCGGAGACCTTCGGGGATCTCGGCGAAGCTGATCCGGATTTCAGGTGCGGTTTTCCCCTCTTTAAGGGTATTTTTAATGAGATAGGAAAACATCATCTCAAGGGTAGGGTCGCCGAACAGTTCCAGTGCATCCACATCAAGGTCCATGCGGAGCAAACTGTTTTCCATCAGTGACAGGACCGAACGGATTGCACCTGCGACATTCACCCACCGGAGGGGTTGTGTGCCGATCTTCTGGTAATCCATCGTATAACGAAGCAGTTCAGGAACCTGTTTAAGAATAGTTTCTTCCGCTTCGAAACACTTCATGGCCATATCGTCTTTTACACTCTTCCTTGAAAGTTCAACATACCCGCGTACACTCGTAATTTTATTCTCGATCTCATGATATGCAACGCCATTCATGAGATTGAGCTTCTGGTTGGAGAGTTTTAACGCCCGCTCCAGCAGTGTCCGTTCGGTAAGATCTTCAACACTTTCAACGGCCCCGACGACCGTGCCGTTGCCGTCCCTGACCGGAACTGCGGTAACATGCAGCCATTTTCCCCCGTTTCCCATGTTCGGGAGGAAATCGGTGACTTCGTACGCATTGTCAGCCCGTGCTGACTCCTTATATTTGTCCCGGTACCAGAGGGTCATATCCCCGAATGATTCATCCATCAGAAGATCCGCGAGGCATGGCCGTGTCACTCCATAGAACGCTTTCCCGTGCTGCGATGTACCGAGGATCTCCTCGTATTTAATCCCGGTCAATTGTTCCAGTGCCCTGTTCCAGGCAATGACACAGTTGTACCGATCGATTAAAAACTGGGGAACTGAAGACATCCGGATGATGGTACCCCAGATCGTCAGGATATCCTTTGACAGATCTGAACGGGGTGATACGGGCTCAGCATTTTTGCCACTACCACTTTTTTTCGGTTCAGTTGTCATCGTCATACCATCCCCTGGATTTCTTTGCCGGATCCCGGGATCCCGTATCCTGTACAACCGTGTATCAACCCACGCTGGTGTCGGCGGCGATATAGAGGGATGCAGCATGAATCATAATCGCTGGAGAACCTTTTTACGTAAAATCCCTTTGAGCCACATACTGAAAGAAAGACAGTATGAACATCCTGACTGCTGTATTTTTTTAGGACGGTTTCCGCGATTCTCAATTCCTGCCCTGTTGGTACACAATTAAGGAAGGTGTGTGATTTGTTTTGGAGAGATTGCGATATTTAAGGTAAATCACACACTATACACCATATCGGGGGGGTAATTGTATATTATTACCCATCTGTAAGATTTCAACGGCATTAAAAATTTTAATACCGTTGTAATCAAAAATATCCGATACAGCCCGGTCATGAAGGAAGGGTATCGTGCTGAAGAGGCCTGACTCACGGATCCTTCAAATCCTGCAGTCATGTACTGCTCTGGATTTTCGGATGCATCACAGAAATTTCCCGGTTATGAACCTTCAGGTAAAGCACTTTCACGATCAGCATCGTTGATGCTGACTGCCTGGAGGGAGATCCCCGTACCATCTCACCTCTCATCCAGATATAAGGATATATGCAATGAACCGGATACTGAAGTGCACCAGGCATTCACGTTCCTGGTTATCAGGAAAGGACTTTAAAAAACATCCTCCCCGCGCGGGGTTACCTGAACGGTTCATTCAGATCCCGGAAAGTCACGCGAGCCGTTGAGGGGAGATTCTCTTCGGGAAGGAGGTACCAGAGGAATAAGGGGTCCCGGACTTCGGGTCCCATGAACGTTTTTCCGGGTACCGGATGCTCCCAATATATTAATGAAACCCAGAATCACATTGCAATGTATAGTCAGGGAGGTTTTTTTTAACCTGATAACGATAATACAATTACAAGACGGGGGCACTATGAGCGATCTTCTGAGTATCATCTCGGCATCCGATAAAAGGCGGAATCTCCTGATTCTTTTGGACAGCGGGCCAAAGGAATGGGATGAAATCAAACGCATACTCAAGGTTACATCTACCGGTATGCTCCCCCAGGTTAAGATTCTTGAAGAAGAACATTTAATAGAAAGAGATGGTAAAAAATTCTCGCTTACTCCCATGGGGAAGGTCCTTACCACACACATGGTACCCCTAATCAGAACCATGGACATTTTTGATAAAAACAAAAAATACTGGCACGAGCATAATCTCGATGTGTTACCCTATGAAATTCTTCTCGATATCAGGGATCTTGGAGATTACCGGATCATTGAAAATTCAGATGAAGAGATTTTTGATATAAACACCTTCCTCAACAATATCGCCCAGTCAAAAACAATAAAAGGCATATCCCACACGATACATCCCCGGTACCCGAATTTTTTCCTGGAACTTGCAAAAAAAGGCGTAGTAACGTCGCTGATTCTGACACCCGGGGTATTTAAAATAATGAAAGAAAAATATCCCAAAGCGCTCGAAGAGGGGCTGAAATTAAAAACATCAAGCGTCTTTGTATCTAAGAAAGAGATTAAATTCTCATTTACGGTAACCGATTCGTATTTTTCGTTATCATTATTCTACAATAACGGCGTATTCGATTCCAAGAATGATGTGATCAGCAATGATCCCTCTGCTCTGCGGTGGGGGGAACGTATTTTTTCGTACTTCCTGAAACAGTCCGAAAAAATCGAAACAATTGATTAACCGGGAATAAACGCCCGGAGTGCCAGGGAAAAGACATATTCCCAGCTGATTACAAATTCCCTCAGTTTCCGATAATGAATCTGGGATTTGTATTCAAATGATGAAGAATACACCATCAGGAATGCGATGGTGAGGATCAGGCCAAACAACAATACAACCCATTCATCTCCGATGATCCTGGCAAACAGTGCATACAACATAACGCAATGCAGTCCAATCAGGATCAGGATCAGGACCTTTTTGGTTAAATTTTCCCCGAGACATGCGGGCAGGGTCTTGATACCGGCAGCCGTATCTCCCTTGACATCCTTAAAATCGTTCACGCACGAAGTGACGAATATTTTCATTGCAAAGAACAGGAAAATGATCCCGACAGTCACAACACTGCTGCACCACCGGCTTACTATAAGGGCGATCGTCCCTCCCCATGTGATGCCAATGACAATATTTTTTACGCCGACACTTCCTTTGAGTTTGAGGGTATACGGCCCGATCCGGACACCATGGGTATAGAGGTAACCAACGACGAAGGGAAAAAACGGTGCAAAATATATCCCATCCCGTGCAAGGAGGAACGCACCTAAAAGAAATGACAGGATACAGGCAATAATGCCGGTTGTTTTATCTGCCCCGCATAATTCACTTTTATTTATCAGGTCTTCCTTACATTCAAGTGCACGATCCAACGTATAAGTCGAGTAAATAATCAAAGCACCTGCACAGTATTCCGGTACGCTGACTGCGATACCGGCCAGGAGGAAAGCAATATGCAGCCGAAGTCCTCCCGAGATTGCGACAACTGTTGATGAGTTCAGAAGCCGCAGGGTTGGTTTGCCAAAGAGTGCCACATCCTAAAAAATTTTACTCTGATATGTTATTACAACCCGATAATAATTTTTAGCGACGTTAAAATTATTTTTATTTACAGTATATATGTCAGGGTAATAGGACCGTAACCTGACTGAAAAGTTTCGAAATTATTTCTCACCGGTATCCAGGCGGTGGAGGCGCTCATCATCGAGATCGTCTGCTCCCAAAAGCGGTGCAGGATACGCGCACAGTCTGCACGTCAACGACCATCCGAGATCCCCGTTCACCCGAGCTGTTCCAGCCGCCGGCACGCCTCGTGGAGCGTCTCGTCTTTTTTGGAGAACGTGAACCGGAGTTTCATTTCGCCCCCTTTATGGTAGAACGAACCGCCCGGGACTGCCGCCACACCCACCTTCTCGATCAGGTGCCGGGCAAACGCCACATCGGTCATCCCGAACCCCGATATATCAGTGAAGATGTAATACGCGCCCCCGGGAAGCCGGCAATCAAAGCCCGCCTTTTTCAGGCCTGCATACAGGATCTTCCGCCGGCGGTCATAGTCCCGGGCCAGATCCCGGTAATACGACTCCGGCAGGCTGAGGGCGGCAACCGCCGCATGCTGGAGCGGGGCCGGCGCACCGACCGTGAGAAAATCGTGGATCTTCCGGATGCGCCCGGTCAGCCCTGCTCCCGCAAGTGCGTAGCCCACCCGCCAGCCGGTCACGCTGTAGGTCTTCGAGAGGCTGCCGATGGTGACCGTGCGCTCCTCCATGCCGGGAAGCGACCCGATCGAGACGTGCCGGTGCCCGTCGTAGAGAATATGCTCGTAGATCTCATCGGTGATCGCGATCACATCGTGCTCGGTACAGAGGTCGGCGATGAACCGGAGCTCGTCCCGGGAGAATACCTTGCCGGTCGGGTTATTGGGCGTGTTGATGATGATCGCCCGTGTCTTGTCCGTGAACCCAGCTTTCCACGCCTCCTCGTCAATGAAATCCTTGTCGCCAAGCGGGACATACCGGGGGACAGCGCCGGAGATGACCGCATCCGGCCCGTAGTTCTCGTAGAAGGGTTCGGGCACGATCACCTCGTCTCCCGGGTTGATCAGGGCAAGCATCGAGGCCATCATCGCCTCGGTCGACCCACAGGTGACCGTGATCTCCGTCTTGGGATCGAACACCATCCCGTTGTATGCCTCTGCCTTCCGGGCGATGGCCGCACGGAAGTCCTGCGCACCCCACGTGATCGCGTACTGGTTGAAATCGGCGTTGAGGGCTGCGCAGGCGGCGGCCTTCAGTTCCGGCGGGCAGGGGAAGTCGGGAAATCCCTGCGCGAGGTTGATCGCGTTATGGGCGAGCGCGTGCCGGGTCATCTCCCGGATCACGGATTCAGTAAAGGAATCGGCCCGCGAGGTGCGGGGAGCGTGGGTTGGTGCCGGCACCGGTTGGTGCGGGGTTTCCTGTGGTGCCAGGCCCGGTCTGCTTCATGATGAAAAGGTGGTGTTGGTATGAAAAGAAAGTACCCGGTCGGTAGGGGTTCCTGCGTTTTTTTGACCGCCTAAAAAGAAACCTCGTCAAACCCCGGGCACGGTACGGGTTCAGATCTGTTTGAGGTTTCCCCGCTGTTTCACGAACCGGTCCCAGTTCCACGGCTCGTCAAGCACGTTCACGGTCACGTGCTCGATGCCGCAAACCCCGAGTGCCTTGCGCTGCACCTGTCCGGAGAGGTGATCGGAGAGGGGGCAGGCCTTGCAGGTAAGGACCATGTCGATCTCTACGCTGGTGCCCTTCACCCGTATCTCCTTGATGAGCCCAAGGTCCACGATATCGATACCTACTTCGGGATCAATCACTTCCCTCAACGCTTCGCGGATCTCGTTCTCGCAGACGATCTCCTGCCGGGCTGCGGGGGAGATCAACCCGGGCTGTGCCTGTTCGAAGGTGCGGAGCCGCTCCTCGAGCTGGTTCTGCCGGTCCAGCAGACGACTCACCACTCTTAGCATCGGATCGGGCATGACTTCTTCGACACCCACTTCCTGCATCCCGTGCTCCGGCCCGGTAATCCTGCCCGGGACCCCGACTACGGTTGCGCCGGGCGGGACTGCCCTGACAACGACCGACCCGGCGCCGACTTTTGCCCCCTTCCCGATCCGGATGGGACCTAGGACAATAGCGCCGGACCCGAGGATAACGCCATCCTCCACGGTCGGGTGGCGTTTGACATTCTCGAGCGCTGTGCCACCCAGCACCACCCCCATATAGATGAGGACATCGTCACCGATCTCGGCAGTCTCGCCGATAACGACCCCCATGCCATGGTCGATGACTACCCGCCGGCCGATCACAGCACCGGGATGGATCTCAATTCCCGTGAGGAACCTGTTGATGTGGGAGACGAATCGGGCACAGAATTTCACGTTGCGGGTCCAGAGCCAGTGGGCCCTCCGGTGGAACCAGAGGGCATGGAGTCCCGGGTAACAGATGAGGACTTCAAGGGTGGAGCGGGCGGCGGGATCTCGGGAAAAGATGGCCCGCATGTCTTCCCGGAGGCGGTCAAAAACCATGGTAATATCACTTATTCCACAAACAGGTCAGGGATACTTAAGTAGCGTTCACCCGTGTCCGGCAGGATAACGACAATGATCTTGCCCTTGTTTTCCGGGCGTGCTGCCACCGCAAGTGCCGCATAGGTCGCTGCACCGCTGGAGATCCCTGCGAGGATGCCTTCCTCTTTTGCGAGTCTCCGTGTAGTCTCGAACGCATCCTCATTTTTGACCCGGATAATTTCGTCCACCAGCTCACGCTGGAGCACCGCCGGGACAAAACCCGCGCCGATTCCCTGGATGCGATGCGGCCCGGGAGACCCGCCGGAGAGGACCGGTGATGCATCAGGTTCCACGGCAATTGCACGGAACGAAGGTTTTTTCTTCTTGATCACGTCCGCGATGCCGGTGATCGTTCCTCCCGTCCCCACGCCGGCAACGAGGATATCGACCTTCCCGTCGGTATCGCGCCAGATCTCTTCGGCAGTGGTCTTCCGGTGTATTGCCGGGTTGGCCAGGTTGTTGAACTGCTGGGGAATGTAAAAATACTTCGGGTTCTCTGCTGCCATCTGCTCGGCCCGGGCAACAGCCCCTTTCATCCCTTCGGCGCCGGGTGTAAGTACCAGATCCGCACCGAATGCTTTTGCAAGTCTCCGCCGCTCGATACTCATGGTCTCCGGCATAACCAGCGTGAGTTTATATCCCCGGGCCGCACTCACGAACGCAAGCGCGACACCGGTGTTGCCGCTCGTTGGTTCGAGAATGATCGTATCCTTTTTGATCAGCCCGCGCTTTTCAGCCTCGTCGAGCATTGCAACCCCGATCCGGTCCTTGACACTGCTCAACGGGTTGAATGACTCAAGCTTGGCAAGCACTGTTGCGCCGGCACCGCTGGTGAGGCGGTTCAGCCGCACGAGCGGGGTGTTGCCAATTGTTGCCGTGATATTTTCATATATCTTTTCCATTGTCTGCTCTTTTCGAATCCTGATATCCTTCCCTGTCACTAGGCCAGATCCCATCACTTCACAATTGTTAATTGCCCGGAGATGATATACCTTGGTTTCTTAACCACTGCACCGGGAGCAGAGAAAAACGTGGCAATGGTACGCGAAGGACGCATCATACAGCGATCACCTTTTCCTGTGATTTTGTGTTCAGGCCGTACAGGCTCTGCCGGGCATCGATGAAATAATAACGCTCGATCAGGAACTCTTCAGCCTTGAGCCGGTTTATTGCATACCGGACAGTCCGGGACGGCAGTAACGTCTCACTGATAAGATCCTTCTGCGTCAGCTGACCATTCGTTTCCAGTACTTTATACACGAGTTTTGCCGACGGGGGCAGGTGCCCGAGCCGCGTAAAAGGATTTTCATTTACTGATGTGTGTACAACAAAGACGATCCCTCATAGTGGATCACCATATTCAGGTAAGAATTCACAATTGTTAAGTCTTTCGTTTCAAACATGTAATGGACTTTGCCTTGCTGATGATCTCCTGTAGTGAATTTCACCGGTATATGCATACGTACACGACAAAATTAACCAGTCGCCCTCCCGGTACTGGCACTTCGCGGAAAATCTTGCCGAAAGATGATCCCTTAAATAATTCCCATACCTACACTGGTATGTCACGTCACAATTGTAAACGACCCGTGCCAGGATGGCGGAAAGGCTACGCGGCTGACTGCAGATCAGTATATCCCGGTTCAATTCCGGGTCCTGGCTTCGTGGTGTTCCCATGAGTATCAGAGTACAAAAAACATTCGAAGCACTCTTCGAGCTTGAAGAGATCCGGGGGATCTTTCGGGACTCTCTTCCTACCGGTTTAGATGCCGGGCAGGAGGCGGCGTTCCAGAAGAAGATTACCGACCTCAAGGCCATCATCGCGGACCTCGAGGCCGGGACCGGAACGCCAAAGGTAACGAAGATTGCAGGGACGCTCGATGTCCGTTCCCGCGAGGAACAATACATCAACATCCACCCTATCCAGGCCGCAGGAAGGCTGACCACGGAGGCCAGAAAAGCACTCATATCCTATGGTGACGGGTACTCCACCTGTGATTTCTGCCGCAAGCCGTTCCGGCTCGACAAGATCTCGCGGCCGGGCATCGCCGAGTTCCATGCCGACCTTGCGAAGTGGCTCAACATGGACCAGGCCCGGGTCGTTCCCGGCGCCCGGCGCGGGTTCCAGGCAGTAACGAATACGCTAGTGAACAAAGGCGACAGCGTGGTCGTCTCAGCACTCGCCCATTACACCGAGTTTTTGGCCGTTGAAAACGCCGGCGGGCTGGTAAAGGAAGTCCCGCTCAACGACAGGCACATCGTGACCGCGGACGCGACCGCCCAGAAGATCGAGGACGTCAAAGTGGAGACCGGGAAACTTCCGGTGCTTGTCATGATCGATCACTTCGATTACCAGTTCGCAAACGAACACGAGATTGCCGGGATCGGGAAGGTTGCCCACCAGTACGGCATCCCCTTCCTCTACAATGGTGCCTATACGGTCGGCGTCCAGCCGGTCGACGGGAAAAAGATCGGGGCTGACTTTGTGGTCGGCTCCGGACACAAGAGCATGGCATCGGTGGCGCCGTCCGGGGTCCTTGCCATAAACGAGGAATTCGCGCCAAAGGCCCTCCGGACCACGGGCATGGTCGGCGACCTGACCAAGCGCAAGTTCGGGATCAAGGAAGTGGAGATGCTCGGGTGCACGCTGATGGGTGGGACCCTGCTGTCGATGATGGCATCGTTCCCGACGGTAAAGGAACGCGTGCTCCACTGGGACGAAGAACTAAAAAAGTCCAACTACTTCATCGACACCCTGCTCCGGATCAACGGGAGCAAGGTACTCTCCGAGTACCCGAGGAAGCACTCGCTTTCCAAGATCGACACGACGGGAAGCTTCGACACGGTTGCACAGACCCACAAACGCCGCGGCTTCTATTTCTCCGACGAGCTGACCTCACGGGGCATCGTCGGGGAGTTTGCCGGTGCAACCCGGACCTGGAAACTCAACACCTACGGTCTCACCTGGGACCAGATCCATTACCTTGCGGATGCGTTTACGGAGATCGCGGAAAAATACCAGATACCCGTGGAAAAGAGTGCGAAAAACACCTGAAGATACCAACGAGCAAATTGGCACAAACGACCAGAAAAACCTCCGGGAATTACCATGACTGAAAAGAAAAAATTCCACCTGGGCACGACCGCCCTCCATGCAGGCCAGGTACCTGACCCGACGACCGGATCCCGCACTGTCCCGCTGTACCAGACAACATCGTACGTGTTCAAAAATACCGAGCACGCCGCCAACCTTTTTGGCCTGCGCGAACTCGGGAACATCTACACCCGGCTCATGAACCCGACGACGGACGTCTTCGAGAAACGCATCACGGCAATCGAAGGCGGGACCGGCGCCATCGCCACGGCATCCGGTGCGGCCGCGATCACGTACGCGATCCTGAATATCACCCGCCCGGGCGACGAGATCGTCTCGGCAGACAACCTGTACGGCGGTACCTACGAGTTCTTCCACTACACGCTCCCCAAGTTCGGGCGCCATGTTATCTTTGTGGACTCACAGAAACCCGGGGATTTCAAAAAGGCCATTACCCCGAAGACCCGGGCCATCTACGCCGAGACCGTAGGCAACCCGAAACTGGATATCCCCGATTTTGACGCGATCTCGAAGATCGCTCACGAGGCCGGCCTCCCGTTTATCGTTGACAACACGACCGGTGTCGGTCTCGTCCGCCCGTTCGAGCACGGCGTCGATATCATCGTCCACTCGGCCACGAAATACATCGGAGGTCACGGGAACTCCATCGGCGGGGTCATTGTCGATTCCGGTAAGTTCGCCTGGAACAACGGCAAGTTCCCCGAGTTCACCGAACCCGACCCCGGCTATCACGGCCTCAAGTACTGGGATACGTTCGGCAATTTCCCGGGCCTCGGGAACGTCGCGTTCGTCTTCAGGATCCGCGTCTCGCTCATGAGGGATACCGGTGCCGTATTAAGCCCGTTCAACTCCTGGCTCTTCCTGATCGGCCTCGAGACGCTCCACCTGCGGGTCCCCCGCCACTCGGAGAATGCGCTCGCCGTCGCACAGTTCCTCAAAAACCACCCGAAGGTCGCATGGGTTAACTACCCGGGCCTTCCGGACAACCCGAACCACACGCTGGCCCAGAAATACCTCAGGGGCGGTTTCGGGCCCATTGTCGGCGTCGGGATAAAGGGCGGCGAAACAGCGAGCAGGAAATTCATCGACCATCTCAGGCTCTTTTCCAACCTCGCAAACATCGGCGACTCAAAGAGCCTCGTGATCCACCCGGCGAGCACGACCCATCAGCAGCTTACCGTTGAGGAACAGGAAAAGACCGGTGTTACTTCCGACTTTGTCCGGCTCTCGATCGGGACCGAGGACATTGAGGATATCATCGAAGATCTCAATCAGGCGCTGGGCCAGGTTTAGGGTATGAGTATGCTCCGGGGTTCTCTCGGTATAGTCACACCAGAACAGGCAGAAATCAAGGGTCCCTTCACCCTTGAGAGCGGAGCAGTCCTGCCCGGCGTGACGATCGCGTATGAGACCTACGGGAAACTCAACAGGGAAAAGAGCAACGCGATCCTCATCTGCCATGCCCTGTCAGGAGACGCCCACGTCGCCGGGCTCCACGAAGGGGATAACAAGCCCGGCTGGTGGGATGCGGTCATCGGTCCCGGCAAGGCATTCGACACGGATCGCTATTATGTCATCTGTAGTAACGTCCTCGGGGGGTGTAAGGGCTCGATCGGCCCTTCTTCACTCAATCCTTCAACCAACACACCTTATGGCGCTGCTTTTCCCGTTATTACCATCCGCGACATGGTCAACGCCCAGAAACTTCTCCTCGACCATCTCGGCATTCCGGAACTCTACGCGGTCGCCGGCGGGTCGATGGGGGGCATGCAGGTACTCCAGTGGACGGTGTCGTACCCGGACATAATTAAAAAGGCGATCGTAATCGCCACAACCGGTTACTCGACGCCCCAGCAGATCGCCTTCAACGAGGTCGGCAGGAAAGCAATTATTGCCGACCCTGACTGGAACAACGGGGACTATTACGGGAAACGGCTTCCCACGCACGGCCTTGCGCTGGCACGGATGGTCGGACACATCACGTACCTCTCCGACGAGTCGATGCATACGAAGTTCGGGAGGGCACTCCAAGGAAAAGACCAGGTCGGGTTTGATTTCTCGACCGAGTTTGCCGTGGAGAGTTACCTCCACCACCAGGGGGATACCTTCACCAAACGATTCGATGCAAACTCGTACCTCTACATCACGAAAGCGATCGACTACTTCGACCTGACAAAGGATGGTTCGCTTGCGACCGGGCTTTCAGCCGCAAAAGCGGCGTTCCTTGTTATCTCCGTCTCGTCGGACTGGCTCTACCCGCCCTACCAGTCGCAGGAGATCGTGACTGCCCTGACCGCAAACGAGCGCGAGGTGCAGTACTGTGAGATCCACTCCAACTACGGCCACGACGCGTTCCTCCTCGAATCCGGCCAGATCAACTACCTGATCACAAGGTTTTTGTCCCACACCGTAGTCGGGGATGTGATGACCCGGAATGTCGAGTGTATCGAGGAGGGAACCACGATCGCGGTCGCTGCCCGGAGGATGATCCGGTGCAGCGTCAACCACCTGCCGGTTCTCTCGGGAGGCACCGGCCAGCTCGTGGGGATCGTCACATCGTGGGATATCGCAAAGGCGGTCGCGTCCAACTTCCTCTGGCTGGACGAGATCATGAGCCGGGACGTGGTCACGACCACCGAGAACGAACCCGTGGAGGAAGCGGCGCTGAAGATGGAGGTCCATTCCATCTCGGCGCTGCCGGTCGTGGACGGCGAGCTGCACGTGATCGGGCTTATCACGAGCGACGCTATCAGCACCCTCGTCGGGAGGCAGACCCCGTGAGAATCCTTTCGATCCATGCAGACCGGATGTGGTACCATGCCACGAAGAAGACAAAGATGGCAGAACAGATCACGGAAAAGGAGGACTGCATGGAGGAATGCGTCGTCCTCTTCTGCTGCGTGGAAAAAATGGACGAGAAGAACCCTGCTCACGTTGTCGTGAGCGCCACGCAGAACGTGCTCGCCCGGCTGGACAAACTCAAAGCGGGCAATGTCCTGATCTACCCGTACGCCCACCTGACGAGCACGCTTGGATCGCCCGCGGTCTCGCTCGATATCATCAAAGGGCTTGAAGAATCGCTCATCCATGCGGGCATCACCGTGAAGCGGGCGCAGTTTGGCTGGTACAAGCAGTTCGAGATCCGTGCGAAAGGCCACCCGCTCGCCGATCTCTCGATGACCATCTGCCCGTACGAGGGAACGGAGTGCGATTTTACCTGCCCGTACTGCCACCACCCGTTCAGGGAGGCGGATGCAGAGCACGTTTGTGCCTCATGCAGCAGCGTGCAGCCGAAGAAGGTCGGTGAGAACCTATGACCGGCCCGACGGCTGCACCGCCAGAAAAGGCCATTATTGTGCTCGGCTGCCCGGAGGTGCCGGTGCAGCAGGCGCTTGCGCTCTACATCGCCTCCGGCCTCCGCGACCGGGGGGCGGACGTGCTCGTCACCGGCAACCCCTCCGTGCTCGGCCTCCTGAAAGTCTCGGACCCGAAAAGCGTCTATATCGGAAAGACGCTCGTGCTGGAGATGTGTATTGGGGAAATCGTTGAGAAAAAGAGGGACTGCGGTCTCTGCATCGTTTTTGCGCATAACGATGCAGGTATCGCGTACGCGGCGACCATGCGCCACCTGCTCCCGGAGAGCCGGTTTATCGTGGTCGTCTTCGGGAAAGACCCGGAACCGCTTGCAGCGGAGATCAATTTCCCCTGCGAGACGATCACGGAAAAAGCGGTGCACAACCCGGCACAGCTCAAGACGAAGATCACCAGGGTGCTTGGATGGGCTGCATCGAGAACCTGAAGTACGAGATGATCCTCCCGCTGGGCGCATCCTTCAAGGAGTGCCGGGAGTACGTGGAGAAGAACTACCCTGAGGTCTGGTACGTGGAACCGGGGTACAAGCTCTTCGACGAGTACATCATCGGGCTCCCACCTATTGCGCTTGGCATCGAGAACGGGGAAAAGATCACGTTTCCCTATACCAAACCCTGTCACGGGACCTATCTCCTGCGGATCGAGGGGAAAGAAGAAGTTGAACGTGTCCGGAAAACGGCAAAGACGAAAAAACAGGCCGGTTACCGGTAAAACAAGGTGAGACGTGATGACGAAGAAATGGCTGGTCCGGTATTCCGAGATATTCCTGAAATCGGATCCGGTCCGCCGGCAGTGGGAACGTGTCCTGATCAAAAACATCCTGCAGGTGATGCCGGACGTAAAGGTCAGGAGCGAGCGGGGCCGGATCTGGCTCACGGGAGATGTGCAGCCCGATCTGTTAAAGAACGTCTTCGGGATCGTCTCGTTCTCCGAAGTGGAGCACGTCCCGCACGGGGAATCGCTGGAAGATGCGCTCATCGGGTACTGCCGGGCGCACGGGATCGAGACGGCAAAGACGTTTGCGCTGCGGATCAAACGGGTGGGAAAGCACGGTTTTTCCTCGAACGACAAGGCAATCGAGCTCGGGGATAGCGTACGGAAGGCGTTCCCCCACCTGAAAGTGAACCTCGCAGCGCCTGATGTGGAGATCCATGTCGAGATCCGGCAGGACGAGTGCTACCTGTACGACACGGTGACAAAGGCGGTAGGCGGCCTCCCGGTCGGGGTCGAGGGGACGCTTGTCGCGCTCGTCTCGGGGGGCATCGATTCCCCGGTCGCGGCGTGGATGATGATGAAGCGGGGCTGCAGGATCGTGCCGATCTTTGTCGCGCTCGACACCTTCCTCGATGAGACGGTGCTTGCCCGGGCAGAAAGGGTCGTGAGCGTGCTCCGGAAGTACCAGCCGGACATTCAGCTCCGGGTGATCCACGACTCCTACCTTGCGGCGGCCAAAAAGGAGCTGATCCGGAACCGGCAGGAGAAGTATACCTGCCTCTTCTGCAAGCGCCGGATGTACCGGATTGCCGAGAAGGTCGCACAGGAAGTCGGGGCAAAGGGCATCGTGAACGGCGAGTCGCTCGGGCAGGTGGCAAGCCAGACCCTCGACAACCTCGTCGTCCTCTCCGATGCGGCCACGATCCCGGTTTACCGCCCGCTGATCGGGTTTGACAAGGCGGACGCGATTGCACTCGCCCGGGAGATCGGGACCTTTGAAGAGTCCACGAGCAGGGCGACCGGCTGCATGGCGGTGCCCAAGGGGCCTTCAACCAAGGCTCACCTGGCGGAGATCCTTGAGATGGAACGGCATATGGAAGCGACGAAGATGCCGCTGCCGGTGTAGAGGGGAACGTCCCGCTGGTGGATCCGGCGGCAGAACCCTAGGCTGTTTGCGGAAATACGAATCACCCTTTTTTGAACCCCCTCTCTTTTTCGTTCAACAACTTTGGGGAGTAGTCCCCCTTCATGTGCCCGGACAGGGGAGGTCTGGCTTTCTTCTTTGCAGATTGCAATGGGGGGGGGTGGGGGCTCTCTCAGATCCGGATGACCCCGGGGTACCCCCTCCTACCTTACGATTGGCAGGCCCCCTCCCTTCTCAGAGTACGGAGGGGGGACCCCCCTTCTTTCGGCGGAGGCTCCACGCGAACAGTAGGTCCCGGTGCTGGAATGAAGGGGGGTAGTCCCCCCTTTCACTGAGGGAGGTGGGGGTACCCCCCGGGCCTAAAGGAAAAGGTGGGAGGGGGGAGGGGGGTGCCTCATGGCATACAAGGGGGGACTACCCCCCTTGGCCTGTGGGTGCCAATACGATGCTTTCCGTCGGAAGTCCACAGGAAACTGAGGTCTGGCTGAAGGAGTTGAGGGGGGGATCCCCCTGCTCATACTGAGGGAGGAGGGGGTGGGGGTCCGGTGCTGAGGGGAGGGGGTACCCCCTTAGGGTGAATGGGAAAGCGATGGAAGATCTGTTTAAGCTCCCACACTTTCACACCCCCCACGCCCAAAGGGTATCTTATCCCCTGCCGAGCCGGTATGCATGGCTGAAGTGAAGTACTGGTGCAGTGGCCAGAACATGCCGGACGGGATCGTCAACCCCGGTCACCATTCCGTATTACAACGGTGCAGAAAAGAAGAATGTGAGAAGTGGGATTCGGACCTGAACTGTCCTGCCCTGAGCCTGACCGTGAAGCTGGGCGGCAGGAACGAGGTCTGTTATTCGAACGAGTGAGGGGGTACCCCCACACCAAGATAGAGAAATTAATATTTGCCTTATAGAAAGTGACCATAAGCACAACACCATTTGTATCGAAATTCAGAAAAATGCTGCAATATATTTATAAAATTGAATTGTATATCGATTCTTATGGATGCGAGATTTTGAAAGATGTAAAATGTGATGATATTATTCGTCATTATAGTAATCCTGAGTTGATTCATAAAGGTGGCCAAAGAGTTGTCTACAAAATTGATCACCCGAGTTATGGTAAAGTAGCATTAAAAATTGGTAATTATACAACACCTTCAAATCAAGATGGATGGGATATTGAAAGAATCGAGAGAGAAATAAATATTCTTAAAAAAATCAATTCTCAATACTACCCAAAAAATTATGATTTTATTAAATATCCAGATGGGAGATATGTAATTCTTGAAGAATTTATTGATTCAGTTCCTCTCTCTAAATCTATGGATAGATTCTACTCTCCTTACGACGCGTTACAATTAACAAAAAAACTTATAACGGGTCTGAAAATTATTTGGGACAAAAAAATTGTTCATCGTGATTTGAAACCAGATAATATTTTAATCAGTAAAAACAATTTCCCCAAAATAATTGATTTAGGCATTGCACGGAGTTTAGATAGTACGACAATAACTCATTTTCTTTCAGCGGGACCATGTACACCAAATTATGCAGCACCGGAACTTCTTCATTATGAGAAGAAAAGAATAGATCCTCGAACAGATCAATACAATGTTGGAATTATTTTGCTTCAATTATTATCGAAGGGCATTCATCCGTTTGATCCGGCTGTTGTTGGAGGTCAATCTATTCCTCATAATATATTGAACGGAAATTGGAATAGAAAGATTTTCAAAGATCCTAATCTTTCACCGATAGAACCTATTGCTAAAAAATTACTCGGATCTCAACAATTTCAACGTTATCGAACACCAGAAAAACTAATGGCGGATATTGATTCTTGCTTGGGGGAACTCGTATGACATTTGAGATATATCATCAACTTGGATATTTCTATAATTGGAATTTGGACAGCATTCATTCTGATAATACAGGAGAGGGCGTTATAATTTCTCCACGAAGTCTCAAAAATACTATCGTGGAAAATATGGACAAAGAGGTTAAGAAAAAATCACTTTTTGATCCAGAATTTTTTGTTCCAAGTGATGCGGTTAAAAAAATTGAGACTTATGGCTTTCATCCAAGTAAAATGCCCGGTGGGTTTGACACAGGGGGATATATTTCCGGACACTGTTCAAACTCAACAAGCGGATGTGTTGATTTTCAGATAAAAAATGATTTTAGATACATTATTATTCCTACGAGATATTATGAGAAAATTCCAATTGATCAATGGATTGAAAATCAAAAAATGCAATTCGTTGACCCATTTTTGACAGAAGCCAAATCAAAACGAATTAAAAAACCAATTATTTTGCAAATAATTTTGAACGATCAAATGATAAAAGACAAAGAATATTCCGGAGAAATTTTAAATTGGGTCACAGGATATTCTGAATTAGATGGGGTATATCTGATTTCAAAATCAACGACACGAAATCAAAATAAGCAAATTATTGATCAAAACTTTTTACTTTCATTAATGACGTTTATCGATGATCTAAACGAAAATGATATGAAGGTCATTCTTGGTTACTTGAACACAGAATCTATATTATTATCCATTTCTAACCCATCAATATTAACAATCGGTTCTTTTGAAAAAACAAGAATATTTGATGAGAAAAATTATTTGAATGAGGAAGAGAATAAAGGAGGGCGTGCACCCATTGCCAGAATTTATTCACCAAAATTAATTGAATGGATACAGCATCCGTTTGTTGAATATTTAAATTCTAATTTTCCAGAAAAAATGGCACTTCTCTTTGGAAATAATGGATATAAGGATATCATGTTAAGTGCTAAATCGCAATATAAGTGGCATTCCATGAGACCCGAGCCATATAAACATTCTTTCATTGAGGAAACCAAACAACTTAAAGAGATTAGTAAAATAGAGGGTAAAAACAGGTATAGTTACGTTAGAAACATTCTTCTTTCTGCAATTCAAGAATATACTCAATTGAAAAACACCAGTGACGTAACGGCTAGTTTTATTGAATCCGAACGTTATGGAAATCATTTGCCAATATGGCTTAGTGTGGCTGACAACTATGCAAAATTGCACGGATGGAGGAAATAAATGGTATTTAACACTGAAAAGGAAATGGTCGAAACGATAAAAAAAAGCAAATGTCTGTTCGACCTTATGATTTCAGGAAATTGCATAATGAAACAAGAAGTTAGTGGTTTTTTAGGGGTTCCGGATATTGTATATGTGAAAAAAAATCGAAAGGAACAAGTCTCCTATGCGTATGAGGCAAAACTTTCTAATTGGTCAAGAGCCTTGATCCAAGCCCTTCGATACAAAGCCTTTGTCAATAAATCATTTGTCATTTTAGACCATGATCGAATACAACCAGCACTGTCAAATACAGATAAATTCTGTAAAGCGAATGTCGGATTAATTAGTATTGAAGAGACAGGGAAGATACATTGTCATTATAATCCCTACTTTGAAGATCCTTATTCGCCGTATTTAGTGGAAAAATTCAATAGTACCATTTCAAGCGAGGAATTTTATAATATAAAATAAGCCAATTTCGGCTCTGTAGAATTCCTCAATGAGAATAAGGGATGACAAAGTAGAGATCATTCTTGAGATGTTGTAGAGAATGATTTTGATCTTAATTTCTTTGACCTGAAGTCGGTATTTGCGAGCTTTGAGAGATTCCCCGAACTTTCTTTTCAGGACGGAAAATACAGTTTCGACTTTATTTCTCTGATGATATTTTTCCTCATCAAACGATTGAGCGATCAGTCTTCGATAGAATCCGGATATCCGTTTTCGTTTTCTGTTTCTGACGGGGATGAGGGAGCAGGAGCCCATTGTATCTTGGATCAATTCATGGATCTCTTCGGAGTCGTATCCTTTGTCCATGACATAGAGGTCAGACGGTCTGGCTCTGTGACATAGTTTGAGGAGTTTCTCGGCATGAGGGATATCATGGACCGGATGCTGGGAGATCTTCAGACCGGTGATAACCTGTTGATCGGTATCAACGGAGATGGATGTTTTCAGGAATCGTTTTCTGGTTTTCCCGGTTCTCCAGGAATAGTAGTGGCTGGCGTAAGAACTCGTAAATCCGGATGAATCGATAGCGGTGCAGGAGATCTTCTCTCCCCAGTCATAGAACATCTTCATCAATCGGTTGAGTAACCGGGTGAACGTCGATGTTCAGATTCGCTGACAGAACTTGTGGATCGTCGTGAAATGTGGTACTTTATTGAGATGGATCTTTTCCCGGAGTACGTCCATGATTTCAGTTAGTTCTGCGGTATCCCGGTAATCTTCTGATAAATACTCTTTCAGGAGAAGGAGTGTGAGTAACTGGTGCTGGGTATACGTTCTCTTTGAAAATTTTGAGGAAAACAGGGGGATTCTGGCATCTCGGATCAAACCTGAAGACAATTCAACAAACCTGATATACCGGTTTGCTGACACTATTCTGCCTCCTTACGGTTACTGAACATAACAAAATAAGGAGGCACTGTACCTTAAATTTTTCGGTCACTGTTTTACTTCTGTGAACTCAGCATTTCTACAGAGCCCCAATTTCTCCATTTTGAGACAGTCTAGATTCGCCATCCGAGTTACAAATATGAATACCTGAATTACAAT
Source organism: uncultured Methanoregulaceae archaeon (assembly GCA_963808285.1). Taxonomy (GTDB): domain Archaea; phylum Halobacteriota; class Methanomicrobia; order Methanomicrobiales; family Methanospirillaceae; genus Methanoregula. The sequence goes on along the minus strand of CAWEFI010000055.1, from coordinate 12,197 downwards.
CGGTTCTATAGTGCCCCTCAGTATTCCACAGGTTTCCCGCCCGCCCCACCCGCGCTCCCCCATTCAGCTAACCTGCAGGTTATACCAATCCAGCCCCATTCCTGCCCCCGATTCCCGTAATAACTACCAAATTTTTCGAATCTACCGCAGGATATATAACCCGCCTTATCATTTTAAGGATAATCACAATGAGCTTAGATTTCTACACACGGACAACGAGGAAGCTTCGGAAGCTCGGGTACGAAAAGAAGGTCGCCCGCAGCATCGCAAGGTTCTGCTTTGTCTCCATGACGCTCGTGTGCGGGCTCTTCGGGCTCTTTGAGAGAATGAAAGTACCGATCCATCTGAATACCGGTTTTGGGATGAATGCTGTGGGTGCCCGGGCCGGTATCGTATCGCCCGCCTCTTCTCTTATACGTCGTTGACCGCCGGTCCGGGTGTCATTGATCCATAATCGGTGATAGCGTATGCCAGAGCTGGTCGCATGTCGTACCGCTTCGCATACCGGGAGTATTCCTGCTTTCCGGGCCGGCGTTGTTTTCCCCTGGACGAGCGGATGCGTTCGTCCTCCTGCTACACCTCACAAATACCCCCGCCCGGGGTCACGGGCCATCAACACAAGGAGGAATACCATGATCGGGACAACAACAACCGAACAGGACGTGATTGCGCCGGGTGCGATGGCATCCGGTGCCTCGTACAGCAACCGGATTAACCCCTGCGAAGCAGTCGCAGGTGAGACAACAGACATTCTCAGGGAAAAGGGAGGTGTAACAAAAACCCAAAAAAAGAGAGGCCTGCACCGCTCGCCGCTCATATACGAAGCGATCAGGATCCTCAGCGAGCACGGCTACGCCCCGTTCCGTCTTCTCGACAACCCGGACTTTACCGATGCCATTATCGCGACAAAAGAAAAGTCCGCGGGGCTTTTGATCGCCATCATCTACTCCCAGAAACAGGTAACGGACGCCCATACCCTCTGCATGCTCTTCCCGCACAAAGTGGATAAGGCCCGCGCTATAGTGAAAGCCACCCCGCACCGGACCATGATCTGGGTGAACTCCCCGGTCTCCGGCTGGAGGTTTTACCGGGTGGATGCCGGCGGTATCTCCTACGACTGGGACATTGCAAAAGAGTTAGGGGGATAACACCCTCTTTTCTTTCAGGTTTCTGCCCCGATATCTGCCGGCGCAACTCAAACGCCCCGGAACCGGCAACATGCCATTTTCCTGCCCCGGATTCATCCGCTTTTCCAGGACTATATCCTTGGAACGCCTACACTTGTATGTCAAAGGGCGCCCCGAGACAAAGAAAAAAAGAAAAAGGAGGTAGAAAAAAATGGCAGACTTTACACAGAACAGTGCAGTCAAGAGTGCGGTCCGCAAACTCGCGGAACCGATTGCAGATGTGGACGCGTTTAACACGCTCGTCCAGTCCGTCATCACGAACAACCCGTTCGGATGTGCAGCACGCATCGTCTCGGGCGTCAATCACCCGCCCATCGAGAAGTCAAAGGAGAGTTACACAGCCAGATTCGTGTACCAGGATGAGGACGCAAAGAAGATCGGCAGTGGCTCGGAGAGCTACAGCACGGTCGCCGGCTACAAGGCCGGCATCAACGCGGTCCTCGCCAACACGGCAAACGTCACGGCGCACGGGGGGACCCCGGCCCATGACTCTGATGGCGACACGTTCTCCGCGACCCTCAGGTGCTACGCCGCGAACGGCGAGATCTTCATGGTGACGTTCGCCCGCCAGCAGGTATCGGTCTCGTCCTACGAGGACGACGCCATCCGGACCGTCATCGAGACCTGGGCCGATGGTGTCACCGCTCTTGCCTGAGGTGAGCGCGATGGACAACGAGCTCATCATCACCGGGGCATTCCTCGGCACGGGGCTCTTGGCCTACGTGATCATCCCGGGCCTGCTCGTCATGTGGGACCGGGTACTCGACCACATGGAGACGAGCGAAGAAAAGAAGTAAGAACACCTGCCGGGGGAACCTCCCCGGCGGGACTCTTCTGTTTTCGGGGACTTTTACCACGATACGGGGATATTTTTAAGACGGAACAAAGATTAATAGAACCAGTCACAGGCGTAGTAAGAGGTTACGAAAAAATGCCAACAAGCAAGAAACAGTTAACGAAGCTGAATCAGGTGAAGAAGGTCAAGGCAGAAGAGACTCGCGAAGCAGGCGGCTGCAGGCAGCGAGAGCGCGAGAAAGAAGCTCAAGAAACTTGAGAAAAAGATCAAGTAAGCCTTCTTTTCAATTTCCGACTCTTTTATTTTCCTTGTAAGACCCTTCTCGCAGGTCCGGAAAATCCCCCGGGTCTCCCGTCCCGGCCAGTGTTGACTTTTTATACTTCTCTCCCGGCAACCGATGCACTGATCACCCGGAAATACCAACATGAAATAATCATGAAGATCCTGTTCTGCGGTGAGGCTTTCCCCGAGGCCCGCACACGGCTCGCCGCACTCCTCCCGGACGATGACATCCTCGCGTTCCCCCCCGACAAACTCGGCGCCCACATCTCGGAAGCAGACGTGGTCGTGCCGCTCGTCAGCCGGGTGGATGAGGCATTCATCCGGCAGGGGACGTTCGGCCTGATCCAGCAATACGGGGTCGGGCTCGAGACCGTGGATATCGAAGCCGCGACGAAAAACGGCGTCATGGTCGCACGCATCCCGAGCGAGGAGTCAGGTAACGCCGCATCGGTTGCCGAGCACGCGGTCCTCCTCATGCTCATGCTCTCCCGAAAATTAATCGAGATCCTCCGGACCCGAAGAGAGGGTACGAAGGTCGCGTGGGGGTCGCCGGCCGGCCAGGCACTGCTCGGAAAAACCGTCTGCATCGTCGGCATTGGCGGGGTCGGGAGGGAACTGGTAAGAAGGCTCGCCGGTTTTAAGGTCAGGATTGTTACCGTGGACGACCACCCCGGCCGGACGGTCCCCGACGTGGAGATCGCCCGCTCCTTTCCCCTTGCCGGGCTTCATGAAGCCCTCGCTGAAGCCGACTACGTGGCGCTCTGCATCAATTACACCCCGGACCGGTTCCACCTCTTCGGCGCACCGGAGATTGCCACCATGAAGAAGGGTGCGTTTATAGTCAACGTGGCCCGGGGCGGCCTACTCGACCCGGATGCCCTGCTCGCGGGCTTACGAAGCGGGCATATCGCCGGCGCCGGGCTCGATGTCTTCTGGAACGAACCTGTGGACATGTCTCACCCGATCTTTCGTGAGAACGTGATTGCCACCCCACATGTCGCCGGCGTCACCGATGTATCGTACGAAGGCATCGCGCTGGCATTCGCAGAGAACTTCAGGATATACAAAGCCGGCGGGAAGCCGCTGTACCTCGCCAATGCGCCCGACCGGCTGCGCAAAGCGGGACCGATCCAGAACGCCCCCTGAAAGGGAGAAACAAGAGGTGCCGGGATGACTGTTTCCGGTCAGGGACCGGATTGTGGTTTGCCCGTTTTTATCCCCCGGTTGTAAGACAAATCCATATCCTTTCACATTCCCACACTACCGTATGCCATCTCCCATGGTCGGACGGAAATTCGGTGTCGGTGCGATCCCCGCACCTGACCCCGTGAACGTGAAAGGCACCCGGGTGCTCGGGATCTCGGGGTCGAGCAGGCAGGAACCGGGAATGTCCAAGTCCGAGCGGTTGCTGATAGAAGCGCTCGACCGGTGCACGGCGCTGGGCTGCGAGACGAAGTTTATCCGGCTCAAGGACTTAAAAATATACGACTGTGAGGGCAACTACTCGGAGAACCCTGAGTACTGCACGTATCCCTGCCAGTCCACGATGAAGTACCGAGGACGACGAGATGGATACCGTGTACAGCGCGGTGCTCGACTGCGACATCCTCTTCCTTGCCACCCCCATCCGCTGGAACAACCACTCGGCGCTCGTCCAGAAGTTTGTCGAACGGATGAACTGCATCGAAAACCAGTACTCGTGGTTCGGCAACCGGATGATCAGAAACAAGGTCGTGGGGCTCATCATTATCGGGCACGTGGACGGTATGCAGCACGTGGCAGGCAACCTCCTGAATTTCTTTGCCTGGCTGGGCTTCCACAGCCCCGAGGTCTCGATCGCCTCGTGGGTTGGTGAAAACGATGAGGATACGACCAAGGACTGGGCACAGATACAGAAAAACCAGTACACGCGGGAAGACCTCACCGATATGGTGTACAGCTCGCTGCGCCTTGCCTGCAGCCTGAAACGCGAGATCTGACTACGGTTACCCTTCACCCCGGTTTGTCAGCCGGGGAGATTTTTTTCATACGCCCCGTACCTCCCCACCCGCGAAAGGCCCGGGGTATGCCCTATCTGAAAGGTATTATATCCCGTGACACTATCCTGACCATAAAGACACCCCCGTGTGAGGGTGCCAGGGAGTTAGAGTCGATGAAAGAGATTGTAAAAAAGATGATCACTGAAGCGATGGCTGCCCAGCACGCCGACGTGAACCAGATTAAAAAGAAGCGCGGACAGAAGTTTGTCATCGACGACACGAAGGCCTACGTCGATGCTGTAAAAAGCATGAAGGCGGCAGGCGCCCAGAGCAAAGCCGTCTTTGCCCTGCACAAGGACTCGGTGAACGCCCACTACATGATCCTCAAGGGTCTCACGAAAACCATCCGGCCCGAGGACGACCCGTTTGTCGAACACTACCAGACCCCGGTGGTCATGGAGATCCTCTGCGACGAGGATCCGGCCTTTGAAAAGAGCGTGGATTCCTTTATTGCGGCTGTGGGAAAGGCCGAGGCCCTGATAGGAAAGGAGTCTGCCCGGCGGTACGCGGGCTTCTACGGGCCTACCTGCGTCGTGGATTTTGCCCTGATCCCAGGGAGCAGCAGCAACATCGTCAACCAGATCCTCAAAAAGGCGAAGATCCCGGTGGCCCACAAGCAGGCGATCCTTGCCGCGAAATCGTGGGGCATGAATACCTCCTATGGGATCGGGGACGTCTTTGCCCACGCGGTCGAGGGAGGGGCGACCCTTGCCGACGCCGTCAAAAAGGAGGTGGCGATAATCCAGTCAATCTATAAGACGCCCGTGGCTGCACAGGCAAAACTCATGGACGATGCCGGCCAGTCATCGTTTGACTGCCGGAAGTACATGAAGGCGTACCGGGCGAAAATGGAAGGGACGGTCAAGGCCGCGATGGACGACGACGTCCACTACGGCAACATCGTAACCGTGCCGGCGTACTGTGTCGGCGATATCGCCCACCACATCGCCCAGTCCACGTACAACATGTGCAAGGACGACGTGATCATGGCGGTGATAGAGTCCGTGACCGAAGTGATGGACAAGACCCTCCATGCCGCAGCGCTGAAAATCAAGAGTGAGTACGAGGTGCTCAGCCTTGCCACCGGGGCATCGGCGAGCGCTGCCGAGTACCTGCTCGAACTCGACGGGTTTAACGCGATCATGGTCGTGGACATGCTTACCAAGCGCTACCACAACTACGTCCAGCTGTACCCGAAGCGTGGGGCCGCTGTAGAACTCCATAACTGCGACTTCATGGACATGGTGTACCGGGGCTGGAAACTGGTGGACAAGGCCCGCCGGATGCAGGCCGGGACGCCCGGGGCACTCACGCCCAAAGTCGGCGGGTTTAATGTAAACCTTGCGCCGATCCTCAAGAACGATGTGATTGCGAACCCGCAGCGGTACGCTTACCCGGCCTGCGCAATGACCGTGCGGTTCTCGGCGATGATGCGCCTCGCCGACTACCCGTGCCTCTTAACGAGCGAACCAGTCACCGCGACGCTGATGACAAACATCATCGCGTTAAATAAGACGGTTGCCGCCGCTCCCGCACGGATCTGCAAGGACTGCGCGTCCGCCGCGCTCATGGACTTCCGGCACTGCTCCTGCCAGTGGAAAGAGGCGGTCTGATACCGGGCTGAAAAATCATAAACAGGTGAAGATGATGAAGTGTTACGTTTGTGCAAAAGAAGGAATCGAGAGCGATGCCGTGGCCGTATGTATTGCCTGCGGCATGGGAACCTGCATGAAGCATACGATAAGGAAAGAGATCGATGTATGGGAGGGAAGCTACCCGCTCCCGTCCCGCAAGCTGCCAAAGAAGATGCCGCGGATGCTTTGCCCGGACTGCAATGCGGCATATGGAGAGGGTAAGTAATGGCGTCGCTCTCCTCCCGCTGCCTCGCAGAAGGGGTCGGGACGTCCCTCCTGGTCTATTTCGGCACGGGAGCCGCCGTTATCACGCTGCTGCTTGCGGCCGGTACAAAACCCGCGACCGCATTCAACGTCGGGATCGGGCAGCTGGGGGGCCTGGGCGACTGGCTCGCGATCGGCCTCGTGTTCGGGATCGTTATTGCAGCCGTGATCTACACGCTCGGACGGGTATCAGGCGCCCATATCAACCCGGCGGTGACTATCGCCCTGTGGGCGACAAAACGGTTCCCCTCGCTTGATGCAGCGGGGTACATCGTCGCGCAGTGCATCGGTGCCGCGGCAGGGAGCCTGCTCCTGTACCTGACTCTCGGGGCATCCGCGGTGACGATTGGCGGGCTCGGGGCGACCTCGCCGTTCCCGGGGATCGGCTACGGGCAGGCGATCCTTGTCGAGGGGATTGCGACCTTTGTCCTGATGCTGGTGATCATGGGAGTAGCGGTGGACCCGCGTGCCACACCGGGCATTGCCGGCCTTGTTATCGGGCTTACCGTTGCCGCGATGATCACGATGGCCGGTAATATCACCGGCGGGTCGCTCAACCCGGCACGGACGTTCGGGCCGTACGTGATGGACGGCCTGCTGGGCGGGGCTAATCTCTGGGCATACTTCCCGATCTATGTCATCGGTCCTATCATCGGGGCAGTGGCCGCAGCATTCTTCTACGACCGGATTTCGGCTGCGTGAACCCGCCGGCCGGTGCGGCTCCCTCCTTTTTTGTTTCTGGTCCTTTCCTAACCTATAAGTCCGCACCGGGCCAAGATTTCTCCCGGCAACCCTGCGGGATACCAGATATGGAACTTATTGCCATCATCGTCGCCATCGCCTCCCTCTTCGCCCTCATCGCACTCGGGTATTCGGCACGGAAGTACGGGATCCTCAACGGCGACCGCGTCCACCTGATCTCCCACGTCCTCGTCAACATCGCGCTGCCGGCGCTCACCATCAGCAGCATGCAGGTCCCGGAGACGGCAAAGACCATGGGCATTGTGCACAGCATGCTCCTTGTTGCCGTCGTGTATTACCTTGCTGCGCTCGTCACCGGCATCTTCATCTGCCGGTTTGTCCCCTCCACCCCGGAAGAAAAGGGCGTCTTCCAGTTCATGCTGGTCTTTCCCAACACCATGTTCATGGGTATTCCCGTGGCGCTGGCCGTGCTCGGCCCGTCCTCCCTCTTCTACGTGATCCTCTTCAACGTCCCGTTCTACTTTTTGGTCTTCACCCTCGGGGTCTGGCTGCTGGCCCGGGGCCGGCCCGGGAAGATCGACCCCAAGGTCCTCCTCTCGCCGGGCCTTGTGGCAGCCATGGCGGGACTGGTACTCTTCCTCGGCCAATACACAATCCCTGCTCCCGTGGAATCTGCGCTCGACCTGGCCGGGTCGGCCACCACGCCGCTTGCCATGCTGGTGGTGGGGGCGATGCTTGCCACCCTCCCCTTACAGCGACTGGCCGGCGACTGGCGGGTGTACCTCGTGACCGCGCTGCGGCTCATCGTCTTCCCGGTCGTGGCGTTCCTCGTGCTCTCCCCCTTTGTCACGGATAAGCTCCTGCTCTCAGTCGCCGTGCTCCTGATCGCGATGCCGGTCGCCGCAAACTCTGTCCTGCTCTCGGAGGAGTACAAGGTAGACGCGACACTTGCCTCGCAGGGAGTATTCCTCTCCACGCTCCTGTGCCTTGCGACAATCCCGATCTTCGAGTACCTTCTCTTTTAAGATGCGGTTCCCGGCGGGCCCCGGCCTGCTCACCGCCCTCCCGGCACAATCAGACATTCCGCGATTGGGGGCGGCAAAAACGGCACGGAACACATAGCCGCATTCCTTTTCCGGTATGTTCCTTTGCTAAAAAAGATGTTAGAGAAGTTTTGCCCCGGCGGTCGCCCCGGGTTTGCACTCGAAAACATCGATGATCTTCACGATGAGGAGCGACCGTGCGGGCAGGGCCGGGTTCTTCTTGTTGATCTTTGCCTTCATCTCATCGTATTCCCTGCCGCTGGTCTTGATCGTAACGTGCCCCTTGATCTGGAAGCAGCCCTTGATATCAGGGCCCCAGATAAAGAGGGCGATCTTCGGGTTTGCCTTGAGATTTTCGAGAGACTTGTTCATGAAATTGTCCGTGATCCAGATCGTGTCGTCGCTCGTGAGTTCGACGATCCCGATGGGAACCACGTTTGGCGTGCCGTCTTTGGACGCGGTCGCAACCGGGAAGACCTTCATCTTCAGGAAGGCCTCTTTCATATCTGCAGTTAATTTGACCATGGTGAATGCACCGATCTCTTCCTCTGCGCCCGGTTCGTATATATCTTAGCGTCAGAAACGTTCACCGGTACACCCGGATGACCCGGGCCCGGCCTGCAGACACGGACGAAACGGTTTTACACTCTTACCGGCAAGTGACTAATTCACGTGAAATCATGACCCGGTCATTGACATCCTACGAGGACGCGGTTGCCTTCCACGGCCACTCCTGCCCCGGCCTTGCGCTCGGCTTCCGTGCGGCAAAGCACGCGCTCTCCGCCCTTCATGCAGAGCGATCCGAGGACGAGGATCTGGTCGCTATTGTCGAGAACGACGCCTGCGGGGTCGATGCCGTCCAGGCTATCACCGGCTGTTCGGTGGGGAAGGGAAACCTGATCCTCCGCGATCTGGGCAAACATGCGTACACATTCATTAACCGTAAAACCGGATCCGCCATCCGTCTCGTCCAGCGCCCCGAGCCTCTCACGGAAAGGATAGATCCGGCCGCATCGGCGTTGCGTGGGAAAGTGATGTCCGGGAAAGCCACGCCGGCCGAAATAAAGGAATTCCATGAGCGGCAGGCTGGCGTGATCGAAAAGATCCTCACGATCCCGATCGGGAGATCTATATCGAGAAAGAGGCGCGATCCGATATCCCGGAGCGTGCATGGATCTCTCGGTCGGTGGCATGCACTTCCTGCGGCGAGATGGTGGCTGAGCACCGGGCCCGGATCAAAAACGGAAAAATTGTCTGTATTCCCTGCTCCGGCGAGTACAGCCGGGGCTGGTAACCTTGTTCCGGGGGGATTTATCTGATCGCCGGATCCGATACCCGGTAGTACGGTGACTTCTGATGAATGCAATTGACGGTATACAGGGTCTGGTCGCAGGATATCTTGCTTCCCCGAAGGGCCAGGAGGCCATACGTTCATTCCTCTCTTCCCCCGATGGAAAGGAGGTCATCGATGCGTACCTCGCAACCCCCCAGGGCCAGCAGATGGCCCGGCTCCTTCTGCTTCGGGCGCTGGATGGCCTTTCCATTCCCGAGGAGGTCAAGGTCATGATCCGTAATGCCCTTGCAGAGCCCGGGCGCCTCGGTGCCTAATCCCCGGGCCCTCTTTTTCCGGCCGCGAACCTGACCGGTGTTATGATGAGCTGATCGGTATCTTTTCGGGCCGTCCATGGACGTATTCTACGAACGGCTGCACATCCGGCCCCCCGCAGCAGATTGGTCGGAAAAGGGCAGCACTACCGTGAGTTCCTGAAGCGTTTCTCTTATCACCCCCGCGCCCAAATCAAGTGAGTGTGATACACGAGCCGCCGGTAAAAAAGATCCTGTACTGGTGCGACCGGTGCAATGTCCCGCTGATTGGCAGGACATGTGCCTGCGGTGCGGAGGGGCGGGAGATCGAACTCCTCCAGCCGTATGACGTACGCCCGGCGCTTTCCGCCGACATGGCGCTCATCCGGCGGCTCATCCGCGAACGGTTCGGCAATGTCCCCATCCAGTCCGTTCTCCTCCTCAACAAGACCGGTGGGGTGGACCGGGCAGACCTCGTGATCGCCCACGGGCGCCGGTTCGGCTGGCTCGCCTTCGACCCCGTGGAGCGGAAGTTCACGCTCGATCTCGCTCCTGAAGCGCTGCCGTATATCCTCAGGCATGTGACCAACGGGATAATCGACCTCGAAACCGGCATCGATACCCCCGGAGGAACCGGGCGGATGGGGGGGAAAAAGTTCCGGCTCAAAGAGTCCCAACCCGCCGGCACTGCAATTGTGAAACTCAAAAACCGGTTCGGGACCGGCGTGGTAAAAGACGGGCAGGTCCGGGTAAAGGAACTGGTACCGGTCGAGGCCCGCACCGGAAAAAATCCGGACTGGGAGCAGGTTGTGCAGCAGAACCGGTACCACTTAAAGAATCTCGAACGGAATGCCATCCGCATGATCCGGCAGCATATCCACGACCGTCCGGTATGCAATGTCTCGTTTTCGGGAGGAAAGGACAGCATGGCGGTGCTCACCCTTGCCCGCAAGGCCGGGGTGAACGAGGCGTTTTTCCTTGATACGGGCATCGAATTTCCCGAGACCATCGCGTTTGTGAAATCGCAGGGCGTCCCGGTGATCGAGAAAGCCGGGGACTTCTGGCAGGCGGCAGAGAAGGCCGGGCCCCCCGGGAAGGATAACCGGTGGTGCTGCAAGCTCCTGAAGCTGCGTCCCCTCAAACTCCACCTTGCGGAGGTCGGCCCCTGCGTCACCATACAGGGCAACCGCTGGTATGAATCATGGAACCGCGCCGCTCTCGAAGAGACCAGCCAGAACCCGGGCGAACCCGCTCCAGCTCAATGTCTCGCCGATCCGGAACTGGCGGGCGCTCGAGGTCTTCCTCTACCTCTGGTGGCAGAAAGCCCCGATAAACCCGCTCTACGAGAAAGGGATCGAACGGATCGGGTGCTATGTCTGCCCGTCCATGCTCGAGAGCGAGTACGAGGAACTCCGGGCCATGCACCCGGAATATGCACGGCGCTGGGATGCAGTTCTCAAGGGATACGCACATAAGAGGGGGCTGCCTGACGCATACGCACAATGGGGACTCTGGCGCTGGAAAGCGCTGCCGCCGAAAATGCGGGAACTCTGCCGGGACCGGGGGATCCCGGTGCGGGACGATTATACCCTGCAGGCAGAACCTCCGGCCACTCGGGAAGAAACGGTTGATATAGCGGGAAAAAGAACCATGGAACCAGAGATGGCAGCACAGGAAACCGGGGAATATGCGGTGGAGGCAATCCGCGGGGATTTCCCGATCCTCGGGGATATTATATATCTGGACAACGCGGCGACCAGTTTCTCCCCCGAACCTGTGATCGCGGCGATGGTCGAGTTCGAGCACCGGTACAGGTCAAACGTGGGACGGGGCGTGCACCGGCTCACCAGCGTCGCAAGCCAGCGGTACTGGCATGCCCACGAGAAGGTCGCGGAGTTCATCGGCGGCAAAAAAGGGATTGTCGTCTTTACGAAAAATACCACCGAATCGGTGAACATGGTCGCGCAGGGCATGAGCTGGAAACCCGGCGACCGGGTTGCGACAACCATCTTCGAACACCACTCGAACCTGCTTCCCTGGAGAAGGCTCTCCCGGCAGGGGGTCGCCACCGATATTGTCGGGATCACCCCGGATTACTCGCTCGACCTTGCTGCGCTGGAACGGACGATCACCAGGTCCACCCGGCTCGTTGCGGTTACGCAGGCCTCGAACGTGCTCGGTGTGGTGACACCCGTCGAGGAAATTGCCCGGATCTGCCACAACCACGGTGTGCTCCTCCTCATCGACGGGGCACAGGCAGTCCCGCACCTGCCGGTGGATGTGGAAAAACTCGGCTGCGATTTCTACTGCTTTTCGGGTCACAAGATGCTCGGGCCGACAGGCACCGGAGTGCTCTGGATGAAGGAGCCCTCCATCGAGCCCTCCGTGCTCGGCGGCGGCATGGTAGATTCGGTGACCGCTGACGGTTACACGCTGGCGCAGGGCTACCAGCAGTACGAGGCGGGGACTCCCAATATCGCGGGGGGCATCGGCCTTGGGGCTGCGGTGGACTACCTCCAGGCAATAGGGATGGAGCAGATCCACAGGTACGAGACGAATCTGACGAGCCGGCTCATCGCCGGCCTTTCAGAGAACCCTAAAATCCATGTCTTCGCCCCGCAGAAACCCGAGAACCGAATCGGGGTCGTCTCCTTTACGGTTGACGG
>CAWEFI010000054.1:0-19397 GCA_963808285.1 uncultured Methanoregulaceae archaeon | reverse complement strand
TCATCGGAACGTGCGCCGCGTTCACCGCCGCACTACCGACATCCCGTCCACCGGATCGATCTGGTGACTTCCGCGCAAGCTCTTCAACATAACTAGCACAAACATACTGCATCCGAAATCAGCCAAACTTAGAAGGTTAATCCGACATCCGGGCGGGGAAACGGGAATATCAAAATGCATAGAAATCACATGAAACAACTTGCGTCACTCTGCGAATCCAGAAACAGGCGCGCGGAGCGGACGAGATTCAAAATGTGGGCCATCATCAATGCACTTCGCCCCGTTACCATCGATGAAGATACCAAGACACCACAGCTACCGAATGAAAAAACTGGCTCTACATAACAAGGAAAAGCGTCTATCCTCGATTGAAGATAGCCGGACACTCCGGTTCCGGCGAGAAAATGTTGTCGCCAAGTTGGCGCGGCGGCGCTAGGGCTATGTTCGGTCGTCGGAGCGATCATCGCCGTTCTGGTGAAATCTCCGAAATGAACGGGACATTAGTGAGTGTAATCATCGTCTATGCGCTACTCTTTGACCGCACGGAGTACTCAACCGCAGCCGCGCGGGCTTATTTTTCGTTCCGGTCAGAATTCATCGTCTGTGGCATACCGGCGAATTTTGCGCTTGGGCGTCCACGGGAATCACGCCGGACCGGGCGAGCGATACGTGTAATCTACGGGGCGCTAATAAATATCCGAGTCATCGTTACCATTCCCGCGCACTTCCTGCTGCCACGGAAAATCATGCATACCAGTACTTCATAATGCGTGGCTTAGACCGCACTTACAGCCTCCACCCCTCCCGGCAGTAGCCGCTCCAGCTCAGCAATAGCTTCTGAAGCGTCTCTGCATAATCCCATAAGTGACCTACCCGATCCAGTTTTCTGAACCAACTTGCCAATACTCCATGCGGCGGAGCTTGTTGATAAGCGCGGTGGGTTGCATTGAGGTGGTGGGCGTGGGCATCCGCACACGACCGGATAAGCTGGACGCGTATGTCAGGACCTCTGCATGCAGGGTCTACATCGCCATCGCCGGGCTCTCGGCAGCCCTGCCCGGGGTGATCGCGTCAAAGACCGACAAGCCCGTGATCGGCGTGCCGGTCAGCGGGACCCTGAGCGGCCTTGACGCCCTGCTCTCGATTGCCCAGATGCCAAAGGGCGTGCCGGTCGCGTGCGTGGGTGTGGACAACGGAGACAACGCAGCCCACCTTGCGATCCGGATCCTGAAACTGGCAAAGAAATAAGATGAAAAAACGCGGCCGGATATGAACTTTTTTTATCGGCCGGCTCTTTAAAGGAATACAATGATGCACCGTCCCGGGGGGATAGTTGAACCTGCCGGTGAGCATCACCGTTATCCGGAAAGAATCCACAGGCAGGATTATCACCACTTCCACCCTATGTTTTTTCCATGCCGATCCTGTCCGACCCGGTCGTGACCCTTGAAGGGGTCTCGCTCCGGAGTGTTTCACTCTCGACCCTTGACCTTGAGGTGGAGATCCGGGTGGAGAACAATAACCCGATCGGTGTGACCATAAAGGAATGCCCGTTTACGGTGCTGTGCAAAAAAGAGGGGGACACCCGGCAGATCGCCATGGGCAATACCAAAAGCGCGAAAATACCGGCCCGTTCAGTCACCTGTACTCAACGTACCGGTCACTTCGCATAACGCGGCTCTTGCCGGGGCTCTCGTATCCTTTGTCACGAAAGGAGGCATCGACGTAACCATCGAGGGCTGCGCGGTGGTGAAGTTTCCGATGATCACAAAGACATTCCCGTTTGCAAGGACCGTGCCGGTCACCATGGCACAGGTCGCCGGGATTGTATCCGGTCAGAAAAAAGACTGATACGTCGCGGGGTTTCAGCGTTTTTTTATGCCGCGTTTCTTTACGGTCTTCCCCTTCATCTCCATCCCGAACAGCTCGTTTACCATCTTCACCGCACAGAGGTCCCCGCACATGGAGCAGGTCTCCATGTCCCCGTCGCGGCAGTGGATCTTCTTTGCGTGGTCGCCGTAGAGCGCCAGCCGGAACTGCGCGTCCCAGTCGAGCCGGTGCCGGGCATCCGCCATCTGCAGCTCGCGCTCCATCCGGTAGCCCTCGTGGCGCCGGACGGTATCGCCCACGTGAGCCGCGATCTTTGCGACCCGTGTCCCTTCGACAATATCCTCCACATCCGGGAGGGCGAGGTGCTCGCTTGGCGAGACCATGCAGAGGAAATCGGCACCGTTCCGGCAGGCCTCCGCTCCCCCGATCGCCGCAACCACGTGGTCGTAGCCCGGCGCAATATCGGTAACGATGGGCCCGAGCAGGTAGAGCGGCGCATGATCGGTGATCTCCTTTACCATCCGCACGTTGTAGCCCACCTGGTCAAAGGGCATGTGCCCCGGCCCCTCGATCATCCGCTGGACGCCCCGGGCAAGGGAGCGTTTTGCGAGCGTCCCGAGCGTCACGTACTCCACCGATTTTGCGAGTTTTCCTGCGTCCTGCAGGCAGCCGGGCCGCATGCCGTCCCCGAGACTGATCGTAACGTCGTATTCCGCAAGAATATCGAGGAGATAGTCGAACTCAGCATACAGCGGGTTCTCCTCGTCCCGGAGCATCATCATCGCGCAATGGAACGTCCCGCCCCGGCTCACGACCCCCATCAGGCGCGGGTCGAGTTTCAGGGCATCGAGCGCCTGCCGGTTCACCCCGCAGTGGAGGGTTAAGAAATCCACGCCCTGTTCGCAGTGCTCCCGGATGACCTTAAAGAGCAGGTCGGCATCCACGTCCGCGGCGTTTCCTGCCCGGCGCACCGCTTCGTACACCGGCACGGTGCCCACCGTCGTATCGAGGGCGAGCATCTTTTTCCGTATCGCCACGAGATCCCCGCCGGTCGAGAGGTCCATGATCGCGTCGGCGCCGTTATCGAGCGCTCCCCGCGCCTTCTTCTCCTCGAGCGCGAAGTCGCACCGGGTGCCGGATGTCCCGACGTTCACGTTCACCTTGACCGTGCACCCTTCGCCGATGGCACAGGGCCCGTGGTGGCGCTTCGGGTTTGCCGGGATCACGATCCGGCCTGCAGTTATCCTCCGGGCCATCTGTCCCGCATCCATGCCCTCCGCCCGAGCCGCCACTGCGACGTAATCGGGAACAGAAGAAGAGCACCTGCGGACAAGCATATCCATAACAAACATCTGTTGGTATGCTTTATTATTGTGCATGCAGGTCAGGTGGATTCCCGAACAGGGAGCATTCGCGAACTCATACATTTTCGGCACGGTCCTTGTGGATGCCGGTCTCCTTCCCATGGCCATCCGGCAGTACAGGGACGAGATAGACACGATTGTCCTGACCCACTGCCACTTCGACCATATCGCCCATGTCAGGGAGATTGCCCATATGTGCAAAGCGAAGGTCGCGATCCACCGGGACGATGCCGCGGGGCTCATCGATGACGCACGGAGCCTCTCGATGCATTTTGGCGCCCGCTCGCCCGGTATCGTGCCGGATATCGTGCTTAACGACGGTGATACCATCGGCGGCCTTCAGGTCATCCACACGCCGGGCCATACCCCGGGGAGTATCTGCCTCTGGTCTGAGGCGGACAAGGTGCTCATCAGCGGCGATACCGTCTTTTGTGACGGGGCATTCGGCCGCTACGATTTTCCCGGGGGGAGCCGGCAGGCGCTCGCAGCATCCCTTGACCGGCTTACACCGCTCGACGTGGAGGGGCTTTACCCGGGACACGGGGAACCGGTGGACTGCGGCGGGAAACGGCACATCGCGGCGGCGCACCAGCTCATGAAGGGCGGGTATGGATAAGGGGATCTACTGCCTCGTTTTAAAAAATCCCGCCTGCACCGTGCGGGTCGGGGCGCTCGGCCCCCTCCCGTTTGCTGCCGGCTGGCACTGTTACGTCGGCTCGGCTCTCGGGCCCGGCGGCCTTGTGCGGCTCGAACGCCACCTTCATCTCGCGGCGCACCGGGACAGGCGTCCGAAATGGCATGTGGACTACCTGCTGGCCGACCCCCGTTTTTCTGTGGCATATGCGGTGAGCGCCCCGACGCAGGACCGTCTCGAATGCCGGCTCGCGGCGAGCTCTCGCCCGTGGTGGCCCCGGGGTGGGGAGGTTCGGGTGCAGCGACTGTGAATGCCCGTCCCACCTCCTGCACCGGAGCAGGGACCCGGAAGGCGAGATTATCGGGGCATTTACCGGCCTCGGTCTTTCTCCCCGGATCAAAACCATCATAACTCCAAACGCAAAGGGTAACCTATGAAAGTCCTCGGGTTGTCGGGCAGTATGCGAAAGAACGGGAATACCGCACAGCTCATCAGGGTGATCCTCGGGCAGTGTAAGGAGGCAGGAATCAAGACGGAATTCGTCTCCCTTGCCGGGAAACATATCCTCCCGTGCCTGGGCTGCCTGAAATGCAAAGAGAAGAAATGGTGCGTGATCGAGGGGGACGACTGGGGGAGCGTCGCGCAGAAGGTGCTGGACTGCGACGTGCTCGTGATCGGCTCGCCCACGTATTACTATGATATTAACGGCCATCTCAAGAATTTCATCGACCGCACGTACTCCCTCTATCATGACCGCAAGCTCTCCGGGAAAAAGGGGATCGCGGTCGCTGTCAACGCATCGAAAGGCGCAGAACGGACGGTAAAAACCATCGAGGGGTTCCTCAGCGCCCACGAGTTTGCATCCCTCGGTTCGGTCACCGGCACGGGAACGGATGCCGGGGATATTATGGGAGATGCGAAAGCCGTTGCGCATGCAAAAAAAACCGGGGACAAGATCGTCAGGCTGCTCATGCCCAACCATGACTAAAAACTCAGTACCCGTACTGTTTCCCGGTCACCCCTTCAAGGGGGATCTTCACGAGACAGACCCGCTCAGCTCTTTTTTTTGAAAATGGGTACTCCGGCCCGCCGTAATGCCGGATGATGCAGTTCATCGCGGCACATTTTTCTCTATAATCTTCAAGGATTCGGGCTGTCCCGGTGCAGATGACGCTTTTGTACCGCATCACCCCAACGGCAGGGATTATCGCTCCTGACCGGGCCGTCGGAACTGTCCACCTCGACGCAGCAGCGCGGGTTCTTTGCGAGCATTTCGATCTTCTTTCCGGCAGGGCCGGGTAGAAGCAGATCGTGTTGTCCTCGTACCCGAGACAGACCGGGACGACGCAGGGTTCGCAGCCGTCGGCCAGCGCGACCCTGCACACCCCGTCCCCGTTCAGGATCGATTCCATCGCGCTACGGTCCGTGATCTCCCGGTCTTTCTTTCGCATGTGAGAGGCCTCCCGGTATTGGTTGAATCCGTCACGATAAAAAATACCGGCGGACCGGGTGCTGTCAGGCCCGCTTGTAGAGGGTCGTGCGCCGGCACAGCGTCCGGCCGAGGTCTTCTGCCACCCGCTGCATCTCTTTTGGGTCGAGGTAGTCCGTGTTGGTCGCTCCGGCCCCCTTGGAGATGCTCTCCTCGAACATGGTGCCACCGAGGTCGTTTGCCCCGGCGAGAAGGCCCAGCTGCGCCATCTTGATCCCTTCCTTGACCCACGAGACCTGGATATTTCGGAAATTGTCTAAAAAGAGCCGGGCGACGGCGACCATCAGGATATCCTCGCGGCCGGTCGCCCCCGCCCGGGCCTGCCCGCTCCGGAAGATCGGGGTGTTCATGTGGATGAACGAGAGAGGGACGAACTCCGTAAAGCCGTGGGTTTCATCCTGGATCTCACGGAGGAGGGCAAGGTGCCGCACCCGGTCAAGATCGCTCTCGCAGTGGCCGTACATGATCGTCGCTGTCGTGGGGATGCCGAGGTCGTGGGCCTCGCGGATGACGCGCACCCACTCGCCGGTGGAGATCTTCTGCGGGCAGATCTTCTCCCGGACCGGATCCACGAGGATTTCTGCCGCCGTCCCGCACATCGAGTTGAGCCCGGCGGCCTTCATCTGCGAGAGCACCTCCTCTGTGGTCATGCGGCTCCGGCGTGCCGCATACGCGACCTCCATGGGGTTGCTCGCGTGCAGGTGCACCCCCGGTGCCGCCTCGCTGATCCAGCGGTAGACATCGATGTAGGATTGGGCGGTAAAGGCCGGGTGCAGCCCGCTCACCGTGCAGATCTCGGTGACGTTTCTGGATTTTGCGAGTGCCGCCTTCTCCCGGATGACTGTTTCATCATGGAAATAGCAGCCTTCGTCACCTAACTTTTTGGAAAAACCGCAGAACCCGCACGCATTGACGCAGATGTTGGTCACGTTGATGTTCTGGTTGCGGACATAGGTGACCGCATCGCCGGCGACCTTTTCCCGTTTTTCATCGGCAGCGGTGGTAATCTTCCAGACGTCCCTGCCGCGTGTCGTAAAAAGAGCCAGAGCGTCTGCTTCGCTGATCCGGTGTCCGCCTTCTGCATCGGAGAGGATGGTTGAAATGTGACTGTCCATACCGGCACTACCCGTCCTGTGTGTCACACTGTGTCATACTTAACGTAAACCTATCGCAGGGCCTGCACGCCCCCGTCATAATTATAACACTACGACGCCAATGTGCATCGTAGAGCATTATGGAAAAGGTCACCGTTCAGCTGTCGCACAAGGTTGCCGACGGGTACGTCATCCCGCTGGGACCGGCAAACCTTGTGGCCGTTATCACTGATGTCGGGCTGGTCGGGTGCGGAGCCTTCGATGTGGCGGCACTGGACTCGTTCAGCTACCCCGCGGCAAAAGTCCGCCCTGCAACCGGGCCGTCAATCGTGACTACTGATGATATTCTCACCGGCATCGTCAAGGAGGCCAACCGGGGGGCGATGGGGCGCGGGATCACGAACGGCATGACCGGCAAGCAGGCACTGGAACGGCTCTGATCGATTCCCAAAAGATAACCCGAAAAATCTTTTTTAAACAGATTTCCGCCGGTCCAGCGGCTTATAAAGATCGTACAGCGTCGTCCTCTCCCGGAGGGTCCGGCCGAGATCCGCTGTCATCCGCTCCATGACTGCCGGGTCAAGGTAACTGGCATCGCCTGCCCCCGCATCCACAGAGACCTCGTCGGTAAACATGGTGCCGGCAAGGTCGTTTCCCCCGCAGAGGAGCGCGAGCTGAGTCATCTTGAGCCCGAGCTTGCCCCACGAGACCTGCACGTTGTTGAAATTGTCCAGGAACAGCCGGGAAACAGCGATCATCAGGATATCCTCCCTGCCTGTCGCGCCGGCCCGGGCGATCCCCTGCTGGTAGAGCGGGGTGTTGGCGTGGATATAAGACATCGGGATGAACTCGGTAAACCCATGGGTCTCGTCCTGGATCTGCCGGATGATGTCCATGTGGTCCACCTGGTCGCGGGCGGACTCGTACGAGCCGTACATGATGGTGGCTGAGGTGCGGATCCCCATCGCGTGCGCCTCTCTGATGATCCGCGCCCATTCGGCACCGGAGACTTTCCTCGGGCAGATCACTTTGCGCACGGACTCGATCAGGATCTCGGCTGCGGTTCCCTGGAGAGATCCCAGGCCCGCGTCCCTGAGAGCGGCAAGCACCTCGGCAGTCGTCAGTTTGCTTCTCTTTGCCGCATGGGCCACCTCATCCGGGCTGAAGGCATGGACATGGATCTCCGGGGCGATCCCGTGCACCGCGGTGATAAGATCCGTGTAGCTGTCAAGGTCAAACGCGGGGTTGACGCCCGAGAGAAAACAGATCTCGGTGACATGGCGTTCCTGAGCCTGCCGTGCGCCGGCCCGGATCGCGTCCAGCTCAAGGCAGTAGGCCCCGGGGTCGGTCGCCTTTTTGCCAAAGCCGCAGAACCCGCAGAGGTTCTTGCAGATATTGGTCACGTGCAGGTTCTGGTTCCTGACATAGGTGACGATGTCGCCGACCTTCTTTTCACGTACCTCATCGGCAGCCGCAGTCACGCCAAAGACGTCGCGGCCGGTCGTCTTCATGAGGAACTCACCTTCGTCAGGGGTGAGGCGGTAGCCGGCCTGCACGTCGCGCAGGAGGGTGGTAAGTGCGGGTGTCATTATCGTCACGACCAGACGGGTATCGTCTTATTTCTTCTGACGGGAGCTCTTTTTTACATTTTTTGCTTTCCCGGCCTTTTTGCCGGTGGCTGCTTCCTTTCGTTTCGCGTACCAGTCCCAGGCAACCATCAGCACGATAACAACGATGATCACTTCCCAGATATGGAGCGGGAGCAGGCCGACATACGGGACAGTAAAGAGGGCTTTTCCTACCACCCAGTTTTTCTCCACCGGTTCGATCGTCTGGTTGTTGTTAACTGTGATGTGCCCTTCGTCGCTTATATCGTTGTTGTCCCCCTTTGTGATGTAGCCACTATGGGTCGTCACGTTGCCATACCAAATAAAGCCGGTCCCGTTTGCCATATACGATGAGGGCAAACTATACTTTTCCGGAGGGAGGCTGAACACGAGATCATTGGGAGTCAATGTGAGGTTCCCTGAAGGAGGGGTGGTCCCGGTATAGAGGATCTCGTAGCCTTCGACCGTCATGTTGCTGATTTCGAGCGGGAGATAGTCGGTTGGAGTGACCGAGCCCCTGTAGATATTGATGTACGACGGTTCCGGTTGCCCGGCATCGACCCAGGTCATCGCCCGGTGGATGATCGGGTGCTGGCTGGAGAGCGGGAGCAGGCCAATCGAGGCCCAGAAGTCGGTCTGGCCGTTGGGGCGGTAGATGATCACGTCCCCGTAATCGCCGAACTTCTGGTACCCGGTCGCATGGGCCTCGTCCCAGGTCTGGAGGGGACCGAACCGGTCGGGGGCGACCACGACCACCAGGTCCCCGATGTTCATGTGGGGCTCCATGCTCCCCGATTCGACGGTGACAACCGCCGGCCACGTCCCGCAGATCAGGTAGAGGGCAAGCGCGATGCACCCGACCACAACCGCCACCCAGAGGATGTCGCGGGCAAGAGAGACCGCCCAGTGTTCGCTTGTCCGGAACACCCGGATCATCGTGCGGATATCCCGCGACTCTTCTTTGTTTGCCATTGCTTAGCGCTCTTTATTGGCGTTTTTTGTTAATATAGCGCACCCCTTTCCGGGCATCGCCCTATCCCGTGGGAAAAACGACCCGCACGAGGTAATAGACCCCGAAGATGATCAGAAAGATTCCACACGCCATCATGATCCGCTGGTACGTGGTATCGGAGAGAATGGTCTTCCCTTTGGAGATGCCGGTCGAGACAAGGGTAAACCACCCGAGATCCGCACACCAGTGCCCGGCCATGAAAACGCAGGCAAGGAAGAGCCCCCCGGCAAGGCCGGCAATCACCATCGCGCTCCCGACCGTGAGCCACCAGATCCAGAAATACGGGTTCGCAACGCTCGTGAAAAAACCGGCAAAGTACGGGTTTGCCATCACGGCTGCCTTCCTGCTGCCGCTGCCCGCCAGCGAGATCCCCCGGCTCCCGTTGATCGTGAGGATGCCGAAGATCACAAGTGCCACGCCCCCGATGACCGCAACCGCGGTGGTGTACCGGAGCGCGACGGTTGCGAGGCCGGCAATGATTACAATGACGATGAGGAGCTCGGAGAGCATGTGGCCGAACGTAACCCGCGGGCCCATCGTCCAGCCACCGGCCACCGATGCGTTGATGGTGGCAACGAGCGTGGGGCCGGGAGCGAGGGCGCCGGTCAGCCCGAGGGCAAATGCCAGGACAAACATCTGGAAGGTATCAAGCATGGTATCAGGCGGGTGAAAGAACGCCCGTAAAGTGAACAGGGTTAGAACGGACGACGATATCAAGGATTCCCCGCGGGAACCCGGGTGCAGGATACCATGATCTTTTTTCCCGGTACAGCTCTATACTATCTTATGCTCGATGCGCAGCAGATCACCCTCCGGTTCCTTGATACCCGGCTCCAGGTGCACCCCGATGTCGTGCGGTACATCCAGGAGCAGGACAACCCGGACCTGATCGACCGCATCATCGCCGCCGTCCCGGGAGATGCCGTGGTGGTCTCGGCCAGGCACATCCCGGGCATGAACGCCACCCGGGACGGGATGCGTTTTTTAACCGACCCGACGGTCGAGATTGTCTCGGGGGGCCCCGGCACATCGGGAAGCATCAACGGCACTGCCGACTACCTCCAGTATTTCCGGGACCGGTACAGCCGTCTCGGCGGGATGATCCGGGCACGTTGCGGGGCGATGCCGATCGAAGGGCTCACCCGCTCGCCAAGGTACCGGCAGGAGGAGTGCACCGTGATCGGGATGGTCGCCGATGTCAAGACGACGACAAACGGCCACCGGATCGCCGAACTGGAGGATACCACGGCAAACCTCACGGTACTCTTCCGGAAGGACCGGCCGGTCTTTGCCGATGCCGAGCGCCTGATCCCTGATGAGGTGATCGGCGTCAAGGGCAAGCTCTCGAATGACGGGAAGCTCTTCTTTGCCGAGCAGATGTTCCGCCCCGATATCAGGATCGACAACAAGCCGTTTATGAGCGAACAGCCGGGAAAAGCGGTCTTCATCTCCGACGTCCACGTCGGGAGCAATACCTTCCTCACGGACGCCTGGAACCGGTTTGTCAACTGGATCGGGGATTCCGGGGCCTCCTACCTCCTGATCGCCGGCGACCTCGTGGACGGGATCGGGGTCTTCCCCGGGCAGGAGCAGGAACTGACCATCAAAAACATCTACGAGCAGTACGACGCGTTCGGCGAGATGATCAGCGCGATCCCGCACCGGATCAGGATCATCGTCGCGCCGGGCAACCACGACGTGGTGCGGGGCGCCGAGCCCCAGCCGGTGATCCCGGAGCAGTTCACAAAAAAGTTCCCGGAGAACTGCATGCTCGTCGAGAACCCGGCGCTCGTGAACCTGCAGGGTGTGCGGGTCCTGATGTACCACGGCCGGTCGATTGACGACATGATCGGGCTCATCCCGGGGGCGTCCTACGAGCAGAGCGGGCGCATGATGGAGGAGATCCTGCAGCGGCGGCACCTCGCACCCGCGTACGGGAGGCGCACCCCGATTGCCGCGGGAAAGTCCGACCGCCTCATCATCGACCCGCTGCCGGAGATCCTGCACACGGGGCATGTGCATATCGCGGGGCTGACCACCTATCGCGGGGTGCTGGGCATCAACGCGGGCACCTGGCAGTCCCAGACCGTGTTCCAGAAGCAGATGAACGTGAACCCGACGCCGGGGCAGGCCGTGATGGTCGACCTCCAGACGCTGGTGCCGGAGACGTTTACGTTTTTGTGAGCCGGAAATATCCGGTACGTACCTTTCGGTCCGGGAAAAGAGGTGTTATTTTGCTTTCCGGGCCACAGGCAAGTATCCGTAGTCCGCTTGTGCACCATAACAAGGGACCATCCTTCCCCTCCCCAGCGCATTTCCTGAAAATACCCCACCAGCAAGACCCTGAGGGGATCCCCGCAAAGACAGGGATACCGGGAAATGTCGGCCGGCACGGTACAGCAGGTGTGCAGGAAAACAAAATCGCCCGTTTAAGGAAAAAAGATCAGACCGGAAATATTTTCCGGTTGTGGACTTCATTAATAACCTGACCTATCCCGATATAGAGTGCAAGGCCCCCGGCAATAATCCCCATCACTCCGCCTGACAGTTTGATGAGGCCGCTTCCCGTCAGCTCCGCTGCAACAAGAAGTACAATCAAAAGGAAGACCGCAAGGACGGTTGCCTGAAGACTGCGGTGCATCTTTAAGGTACAGATCAAGAGACCGAGCGCGATGATCCCCCAGACCGCGAGAAACGCGGCAAGGTCGACGGGCTTGGGCGCTGTAGCAAGGCCAAGAACCGGAAGCATCAGGATTCCGGCAAAGGTGATCCAGAAGAACCCGAAACTAACGAAGGTCAAAAACCCGAAATTATTGTTCTTCTTCCATTCCATGAGTCCGGCAATGATCTGGGCTATTCCGCCATAAAAAATTGCCATTGCAAGAATCGGACTGGAAAGACCGATTATCCCGGCATTCCAGAGGCTCAGGAGAATGGTAGTTGTCCCAAATGCGCAGAGCCCGAGCGATGCCGGGTTTGCGGTATTATCCATGAGGAAAAGATTGTTCCTGCCTGTTTCTTCATTGTTCACCATGAAATCACTCAAACTGAAAAATCTGGCGTATACGTATGGTTGCCCACATTCAGCACGTGGACTGTTTCCCCGATATCGTACAGTATTTTTGAGATATCGAACCAGATGTTCAGTTCATTGATCTCTTTTGTGTCTTACCTTAACCTTTCGTTTTATGATTCCAATGAGGGAGGCCGGTTCCTTATTACGATTCTCTAAATGAGAGGGTGTGCTCTCACTCCTTCGCATCCCGGGTTCTGTCAGGAAATCCTCATGACAAGCCCCCGGCCATCTCTAGTGCCCGGCCCACACCTGTGGCCTACTCCTCCCTTTAACAGGTCAGGGATCATCTGTAGTGATTTATATGCCCGCCCTGATGCACGGATCGAATACCGGGGGAACAAAGACTATCATCAGGAGAGACTGATTACGTGTATGGTTATTTCAGAGACCGGCATGCCGGACGACCGGATTGCAGCACTGGAAAAAAAGACCGACGAGATGGAAGCGCTCATGAAGGGACTGATCGCAGAGATGCTCGACTTCAAGGCTATCGCCATGAAGCTCACAAACCAGAGCGGGGAGCAATCCCGGCAGGCGCCGGCACGGGGGCCGACCGTGCAGGGAACCCTCTCCACGGCGCCGGAGAAGAGCCCGGCTGCACCCGCGCCCGCTGCCGAACCGGCAGAGAACCACACGGTAATCCACCCCAAGAGCGCCCCCAGGCCGGAGATCAAGGCCGAACCGGCAGAGCCTGAGATGGTCCGTATCATGCAGACCGACGGCACCATGAAGATGGAAGTCCGTCGCGGGGACAAGAACCCTCGTGACTCCACGGGATCCGGTCGCCGCAAATAACCTGCGCCTCTGAAAGGGTCAGGCCCGGCCCGTGAGGGTGCGTGGTGTAAACGAAATCGTGTCCATTTCTTTTTTCACCAGTAGGCGGTTGTGCCGTTGCATGACGAGGGATAATCCCTGTTTTACCTGAATAACCAGGCAAACAGGTGCGCCCAAACTAACATAAACAGTAATCCTGCTGGCATATGAATGAAAACCGCATTCCCGCTTGTTGGTTTTTTGAGATCGCCTGAAATGACTTTTCTCGCGGTCAGGTATGCATCTATGGTTCCAACCAGCCAGATGACCAGTGCCCACAACCCGACCACCCATACCAGTGCCAGGCCCGCGATGCAGAGAACACCGCCTTTCAAATATTGTCCGTTGTAGGTCTGGCCAAGACCCGGCATGATGAATGAGAGGAGGACGGCGACCTGGACATATCCTTTGTCGGATACCGCGTAAATGCCGGCCTGCATCTGTTCTTCGCTTACGATGGGGGTTTCCCGGTTCCACCATGAGACATTGCCGGGCACGGCTCCCTCTTTGTTTTCCCCCGCGTCTGTCGTTCCGGGCACCTGATCCGGAAGATCCGGCGGGGTTGTTTTTTTCTGGTAATAGACAAAAGCCACGATGCATAGTGCAACGATGAGCTCTGTTTCCAGCTGTCCCATCCCGAATTCAATAACCAGAATTCCTACGAGAAAGAAGATACCTATCACAAATAACAACAGCGACAGCGCACCGGGGCGGGACATACAACAGCATATTCCGGTTGTATTATATTTGATTTGTATCCATTTGTGAATCCTTCATCTACCGCTACCGGATAATACTCTGTTTCCCTGAGCTGGCCCGGCCCCGCTCAAAAAAGTGGTGGGGGAGGGGTAGGCCCACCCTCAGCCTGAGGGGGGGAGGGGCCTCCACTTATGATCATAGCAGGGGGTACCCCCTCAACCGTACGGACAGGAGAGGGACCCCTTCCTTGTGGCTGATAGGGTGGGGGGTACCCCCCCATCGCTCCATAAAACCGACCGTTGTTTCCTGTGGACTTCCGACGGTAACTGCACGAATCGCCCGTGACCGGCAAGGGGGTACCCCCTGCTCCGGAAAAATCGGTAGGGGGGGTGGGGGCCTCCTCTTTTTTTATGAGCCGCACCCCCACCCCCTCCTCTTTGCACATGAGGGGGGACTACCCCCCTTATTTCCAGCACCATGACCTGTGTTTCGCATGGAATTGCAGGGACGTCACGCCGGACGCCCCGGTTCACGGACGCTTGCCAGGCAGGGGGGTAGTCCCCCCTCTCACGATCATGGCAGGGGGTACCCTCTCAGCGGTACGAACCGGAGGATGGGGCCACCCCTCTGCCGGGCCAGCGGGGGGTATCCCCTTGGTGGTATTGAGCGGCATCGTGTTCTTTTGAGGCACAATGCACCGCTCTGGATGAACGATCAGATCCGAAAGTATGATGATAAGAGAAAAGACATTCCAAGTGCATGGATCCAATCACCACCATTGTAAACATTGTCGTGGCTGGAGGGATCATAGCATTAGCGTACATCTTATACAAAAATATCAGGAACTCAGACAAACAACTCAAATTCTTGAAAAAACAGACCGATCTTTTTCTCTCAGAACGACAACCGGATATTCAGATTAAAAAGTATTCTTTTGAGAAAAACAAATTAAATCTGACTCTATACAATCCTGATAGTGGCGAAGCATGTGATATTGCGGTTTCATCACTTTTCACTATAGACAAACCGTTAAGCTGGTCAAAAGGATGGTTTTCAAACGCACAATTGACCATTCCGGTAATATCCGAAGCAAGAACCCGACAATATATTTTAAAAACCGATGACTACGGGGATATTACCCTCAATTTAAAGACGGGGGACAAAAATATACTGACCCCCGGCGTTTTGGTTGTATTTCCCCATAATGATGAGGGTTCCAATTCTTTACCGGCCGGGTTACCCGGGATTTCCAATGTGAACCTCTTTTTTATTTAAGGACAAAAAAAGAACACTTCTGGAAATCCCCCGATTATGGCGCCAAGGCAGTTCCGTTTGATGAGCTGAGAACACTGTTACTGGAAAATAAGATTGAAGAAATTTCCTCGGTATTCAGTTTATTGAGCAAGGACAAACTCCAGCATGTAAAAATGCACGGGACAATAGCCAATTTTGTCATTATGCTGTCAACTGATGAAACACTGGAAATTGCAAATAAACGAGGTAAGCGGGATCCCTACACATTAGACCAGAATGAGAGAGAACCCAGGACTAAATGGGAAGATTATGATCTGTATGTGCATGGGAAATATTTAGAATCCGATGAGGATGAATAAAAATCTGATTTTATCAAGTCCATTCATATTTTTATATCACTGAACCAGAAGACAAGGCCACATTGCACCGCATGGGGAGAGGGGGGTATCCCCTCCGGATGCTGGGCCCGGAGGACTCGCTTGAGTAAAACGAAAGAACGGTTATTGCGATGCGGAAAGGCTGGGGATTAATCGGGGAACGCGATGGAGGATGTTGAGAAAGGAGTGGCGAGTCTTAAGAGAAAACTCAGTATCATTGACACTACAAATTAAAAATTTTTAAAAAAATTATGCGGGGGGTTCCGTTTCAGCGGATTCGGGCATCTGCCCGGTCTTTGCAGAAAGGTAAAGATTCAGCGCTGCGATTCCACCGACTGTTGCCACCACGAACGCAACGCTCCAGAGTGCGAGATCATAGAGGACGCCAAGAGCAAACCACGTGCCGGTGGGACGCGAGAAGACAAATACGGGAGGAGTGACCATCCCGTGTGCTGCCTGGACAAGATAATACGTCAGGAACACACCGAATGCGACAACTCCCAGGAAGACGGCGCAGGCAGCTACCTCAGCCCAGGTCTTTTTCATCATAGCAAACGATCCCACGACTGCCTCCCTGAGGGACTTTTTTTCGAGAACGATAAAGGGCACAACAAACGGGGTCAGGATGAGCAGGAGCAGGTTGATCGCCGAAAAGGTCAGGGCCTGCATGAACCCGTAGGGATATATCCATGCCAGCCCGACCACGGGATCGCCAATGGTTTTCATCGGATAGAGCGTCAGGTTGAAGGGGAACTGGAGGAACCAGGTGGTAAGGAAAGGCTCTACATGCCAGAAGCCATAGAGGAACCCGAGCTCATGCGGGAACCAGATGGGCACATAAAAGAAAATAATGTCGAGCAGTATGCCGGCGAGTGCCAGAACAAAAGACCACAAAAAGATGGTTTTCAAGTATTTTTTTGCTCCTGCAAGCCCCTCAAAGAACGAGGCAGAACCTTCTTTCTTTGACGGGATGCTCAGGACAAGGCCCGCGATGAGGAACACCAGAGAGAACAGTGTTGCAAACTCGATTAAAAAATTCAGGGGTTGCCTGGTCCAGGTCCAGTCGATGGCGTAGAGTGCCGCCTGGCCAAGGGTGTTTCCCGCCAGCACAAGCCCGGCAAGGAGCGTAAACCAGAGGAGCTGCCGGTTCCGGTTCAGTGTCCTCATCCCCAAGAGGGCTGCTCCGATCCCCCGACGGATTGTTCCCGATCCTCCGCCCCCGCCGTCAGGCTGTCCTTCCCAAACAGGTTCTGCCGGGATACCGATACCCGTCTGCAGTGCATGTACTGCCGGTGGTTTCCGGCACAGGCCGAGCCAGTGTTCAGCAATTTCAGATACCCGGGTCATTCCTGATCCTCCCGGATCTTTGCAAGCAGTTCCTCTGCCATCTTTGTCGGATCGGCGGTCTTCTCAATTTTGATCCCGAGTTCTGATGCGAAATCCCAGATGAACTCGATGCACTTGGTGAATTCATCACAGGCATTACAGTCACCGTCATGCTCGTACCAGACCTGCATGCCGTGCTTCTCCGAGACGAAGATATAGGCATTTGTCTGGAACGGGATGGACCGCCCGGACAGGACGCCCCGTTCCACATCGATTTTCTCAATCTGGATCCGGTTTGCGTGGGCCATCTCCCGGAGCGAGGCATCGATCTTCTCGTCCATCGCAAGGAGTGCCTGTGAAACTCCCTGCCGTGTTATCCCGATATGGTTTGCGATTGAGACGTTGGACATCCCGCTGCGTCGCATCTTCCAGAAACTGAACTGTTTCTCATTCGTTGGAAGAAACATATGTAAATGTATTGACATTTACAATATAAAAATTATTGCCGAACCGTGAAGGCAATGTTACCAGCGGCCCGGCACCGCTCAAAAACCGATGAGGGGGGAGGGGGGTGATCCCCCTACCCCCCCCCTCATTTATTTTTCCGGAGGGGATCACCCCCCCACCCTTGTGCCGGGCCAACAGGGGGGCACCCCCTCCCCCCTTTGGCCCGGTCCGGCCCGCAGCCACGTACCGAAAAACGCCGCGACCAAAAGCCTTCCGTCGGACACTCCACGCGAACAACCCTGTATTTCCCGTGCAAAAATGGCAAGCATCTCAAATCCGGAGTGGGGGGGTGATCCCCCACCCCCCCTCCCCCTCTTTCCGCTCAGGTGGGGATCACCCCCCTACCCATGTGGCTGAGCGGGTGGGGGGTACCCTCCCCCCAAGTATGGGGGGTTGTAATTGTCAAATAGAAATGTGGATTCTCAAAAGGCACGTTGCATTACATGAAGAAGAATGCTGATGGGAAACCGTCGTTCACGTTGAATAAGCATATCAGGGAATGGTTGGATCAGTGGGAAATTGAAATGAAAAACACAAATTAAAAAAAATTTATTTAGAGTGCTTATTCTTCGAATTTTTACGAGATAAAACATAATAAACAAATATAATTAGAATGAGAGAAACCAATATTAAAATCGAACCAATACTGAAGATATGATTAAGACCATTTAAGTTAAAAAGTCCTACAATTGATACAATACTTCCGGCAATCAGCGTTATCATAACTTTTGTTTTTTCTTGACTAATAAAAATACCAATTAAACAAATTACAATTCCAGCTAATCCACATACAAATCCTATCAATGATTCAAGAGTTCTAGAAAAAACAAAATGTATTTCATTGTAATTAATGTCAATATTCGCATTAAATCCTGAATTTGTTTGAGTTGATATTTCTTCTTGGTCAGAGATGAGTAAAGGTGGATTTACAATGATGTTAGAAGTATAATCATCAAAAGGGTAAAAAAAAGAATTACCATTAGCATCCACATATTCATTAAAAGTATAAGTTCCATTTTGATCTAACGGAAGATTCGAATATTTGACATTTCCATCCTTAAAAAATGAAAAATTTAATTGTTTGATTTCATTATTTGATATATTAATTTGAAGATCCGGTTTAAATTGTAATCTTTCCGGAGCGTTATCCGAAAAACCTAAAGTATTTTCAATGATAGGATCTTCAATCTTTATTGCATAATCAATTTGCACAGGTCGGAAATCGAGGGATAGAATTCCTTCCTGAATTTGGGTGGTTCTTTGAATTTTTAAAAAATAATCACCTTGATTTTTATAAAATATATAGGAAAAATCCGGATTACTTCTTGGTGCAGCTATTAATTGAGTTGAACCAGTATAATTGAGAGACCCGGCTGTAACCGACATTACAACCGTATCGGTATTTCCTTTGTTCAGAATCATGGATGTATTTGACCCAAAAACCAATATCGTGTCATTTATAATCGGCATATTTAGAACATCTGTAATTTTTTCCTCATTGATATTAATTGGCCATTTTCCCAAATTAAAAATAATTGGTGCGACATCTGTAATTTTTGGATTAGTAATGTTATAATGAACTAATATTTCCCCCTCATATGAAGGATTATTCACATATTCATCGATTTCAGGAATTGTCGTTGTATAATAAATCATTACTTCTGGTTTTGGTATAACAGTTCCATTGGGCATAATTGTAAAAATTGTAATACATATTGAGTGTGGAGCATTATTCTCCTCTTCCGAAAAAAGAAGAGGGGTACAACTACCCCCCGAATTCACGTTTTTGCCAAGGTATTTTTTTCCTGTAATCGTGTAACCTAAAAAGAGATTTTTGTCAGATAACGAAGAAAAAGGTCTCTCATATTCAATATTATCAAGAGAATATGAAGCATTAAATGAATAAATTAAAGGTTCATTTCCCAAAGCAAATATGGGAGTACTATCTTTATGGTAAGATAGTTCATTTTCACCATTAACTATCCCTATCATACTGAAAAGAAACAAGATAATCATTAAAAATTTTATTACATTATTAAAATTTCCTCTAATAGTCATGGTTGTTTTTTCACAAGTGTTTTTATTCAGACAATTCTCGCTAGTTCGCGATTATTTATTGATGTTAATATATTATTTGGAGACATTATCTTATAAAATAATGCAATCCCCCACGCGCGAGCCATGCCCTGTTATTTTACAGCAAATGTGATATCAAAAGTGACGGATGGCATTTTGCGAGATACCTATAACCCCCAGTTACCATTTGAGGATACGAATTCGGACCTGCTCACAATATTGGGCGTTCCCGGAGAACA
>CAWEFI010000053.1:0-10196 GCA_963808285.1 uncultured Methanoregulaceae archaeon | reverse complement strand
AGTCCCTCCACAAGGGCAAGAAGGACTACCATCAGTGGTAAGCGAAACTTCTTTAGAATCATGCTATCTTCAAACTACACTATATACGCTCATTTTAAAAGACTTGGTTATCTATTCCCTCCTGATGGTTACGACATTAATTTATGTCACACCTGGGGGTCATAACGTTGAAGAAGCACAAAATGAATACACCAGACAGATGCAAAGCGAATTTCGGACGCGCAAATTGAAAGAAGAACGCGAGCGAACTTACTAGGATAGGGAAATAACACACAATCCAAAAAGAACTGCCAGAAATAAAGTTCAGAGAGAAAAACCTATTATAGTGTAAAAATAACCAGTTTTTGATATACACAACCTTTATCATTATAAATTTACATTTGTTCTTTATATGGACTTCATTGATTTAATTAAAACCCATGCAAAAACCATCCCCGTGCTTAAAGAGAAAATCCAGACCGAGGAAGGGACGAAAAATGCCCTTATTATGCCCTTTATTCAAATTCTTGGTTACAATGTCTTTGATCCAACTGAAGTAAATCCGGAATTTACTGCTGACGTTGGTACAAAAAAGGGTGAAAAAGTTGATTACGCGATAATAAAAGACGGAAAACCCTGTATTTTAATTGAGTGCAAATCAATTAATTCCGATTTAAATAAAGAACAGGCATCACAGTTATTTAGATACTTTTCCGTCACCTCTGCGAAAATTGGCATTCTTACAAATGGAGTAATCTATCAATTTTTTACTGATCTCGATGAAAAAAATAAAATGGACGTAAAACCATTTTTAGAAATTAATTTGTTAGACATAAAAGAGCCATTAATTGACCAACTTAAAAAATATACAAAACAGGCGCTTAATCTCGATGAACTTCACGATGATGCAACTCAACTAAAATACACTAAAGAAATTATACAAATTGCCAACAAAGAATTTGCTCAACCCTCGGAAGAATTTGTTAAATTCTTTGCACAACATGTTTATCCGAAGAAATTAACTCAAAAAGCCCTTGAAAATTTCACATTAATTACGAAAGATTCACTGAATCAATTTTTATCAGACAAAATTAATGAACGACTTAAATCTGCTATGCAGTCAGAATCTGCATCTAAAACACCAGAAGTGCAGTCAACGGAAACAACTCAGCCCTTAACAGCCGAATCACCTGATACAATAGTGCCCACGGGAGAGGAATGGGAAGGCTTCTATTTTGTAAAAGCCATTTTGCACGATGCAGTTGAACCCTCAAAAATTGTTATGCGCGATGCAAAATCATATTGTGCGATACTATTTGAGAATAATAATCGAAAACCCATTTGTCGGCTTTATTTTGATGGGAAACAAAAATATGTTGGCGTTTTTAATAGCAAAGACCGACAAGAAAACAAAATTCCCATTACCAGTATCGGGGATTTGTTTAAATTGGCAGACCATTTAAAGGCTGTTGTTACGGCATATCTTACACCCAGTAGTACTGAAACAACACAGAAAGAGAGTAAAGTTGCTGGAGAAGTCACGAAATCGGGACATTCCGAAGTAACTGACAAGGATCGTGCTTCGGTTGAGAAAGCAAATTTAAAGACTAAAAATACCACTACTCAATAATAAGTCTTTTTTATTTTATTACAGTTAACAATGTATTATTCCGGAAAATGTCCGGCTCAGCAGCTGAGGATTTCAAAAAAAGTCTGATAAGGTTACCGGACTTTTCGAAAAAAGACCGGCAATGTTGTTGAACTTTCCGGAAAAAATCTGGTGAAGTTACCGGGCTTTTCAAAAAAAGTTCGTGAATGTTGATGAACTTTTTAAAAAAAGTTTGATGAGGTTACCGGACTTTTTAAAAAAAGTCCGGCAAAGTTGTTGAACTTTCCGGAAAAAATCTGGTGAAGTTACCGGGCTTTTCAAAAAAAGTTCGTGAATGTTGATGAACTTTTTAAAAAAAGTTTGATGAGGTTACCGGACTTTTTAAAAAAAGTCCGGCAAAGTTGGTGAACTTTCCGGAAAAAGTCCGGTAAGGTTACTGGACTTTTGTGATAAAATGTCGGGTCAGAACACGCACTCCTCCATCTGAAACCACTGGATGCCCCACCAGACTTTCCGGAAAAGTCTGGCGAAGTTATCGAACATTTCAAAAAAAGTCCGTCAAAGTTGGTGAACTTTTTAAAAAATGTTTGATGAGGTTACCGGACTTATGTAAAAATGACCGGCAAGGTTGGTGAACTTTCCGGAAAATATTTGGTGAAGTTACCGGACTTTTGCAAAAAAGTCCGGCAAGGTTGGTGAACTTTTCAGAAAATGTTTAGTGAGGTTATCGAACTTATGTAAAAAATCCGGTAAGGTTACCGGAACTTCCGGAGCGTCAGCTCATACGCAAAGAGGTAAACACATTAAGGTAAAAGAGATGAGAAAAATTTACTCTGCCTTTGCCAGGCTGACGCCATCGACCTTGATGTAGCGCCTCTTTAAGTTGTGCTTGCTGCCGATGACTGCAAACGTGCGTTCCTCGGCCTGCTTCTCGTTTGGCGCCGCAATCACTTTCGTGTAGGGCACCCAGTCTTCACCCATCAAAAATGTACCTTTCACTTCATACTTCTGCTCTGCCATAATCACTCACTCCAGAAATCCAAATACGTCCTCGACCCTGCCGAGTTCGAACCCGCTCGTCGCGTTGCCGGCGATGTAGCCCGTGTCATTCACGAGAAGGCCGGTACCGATAAGGCCGCTGCCCATGTTGATCGTGCCGGTACCGACCGGCACCTTCGCCACCAATTCGATCTGCGCAATCTGCTGCGCGGTCGCATTCGGGTGCACGATCACGCCCTTGTTCGTGGCGGCGCCGGCCATGCCGACCGTCCGCACGCCCCCGAGCGCCAGGTGGATCACTTCCACCTCCAGGAACTCCCCGATTGCCGCTGCGATATCGACAGGTAGATCCGGGTGCACCGCGGCAAACGTATCGTTTGCCATGATCACGTTCCCCGCCGCGTTCATCGTCTCGGAGAGCAGCATCACCTTCCGGTGCTTTTTGAGCACCGCAAGCTCAGTATCAGTTGCAAGTCCCGAGACCACGAGGCCCCGGCTGTTCCCGGCAACGAGCGACCCGATGATCGAGCTGCCCTGGATGGTTGTCTCGACCAGTTCCACGGAGAGCGCTGCCCTGAGCGCGTCCCGGAACTCGTCCGTCGCTTCCGGCGGGATCACCGCGATATCGCCAGCGACCCGGGTAAAAACCCCGATATTGGGATCCCCGGCAAAGTTCGTCGTGCGTTCCATATGCTTACGATTCCGGGGCAAGTTCCGCCTGGACCTGCCCGTCTTCCATCTTCATGGCGCGGACCCGGATCTTTGATGGCGGCTTCTCGCTTCCCCGGCTCCACACCTTCTCATTGATTGTCTTGTCAAGCTTGACATCCTCGGTCTTCATGTGCTTGGCAAGATACTTGCGAATATCCTTGATCGCGCCGTTCGCCCGCTTCCACCGGGGCATCCTGCGCGCATCCCGGAGCGGGATGATATAGACATGCTCCTGCATCTGTTCTGCCATTGAATCTCACACCTTCAGCGTGCTTCTGCGCCAGTTGCGTCTCTTCGGGTGCGTAACGACGGCCCTTTTCGTCCTGATCATGACCCACTGGGGCACGCGCCGGTTCTGGTCGCATGCCTTTGCCAGCCGGATCTTCCTTCCTTTGCTGAGTTTACTCATGTTCTTCACCTAGGTGTTATTGCTCTTCTTCCTTCCCACCACAAGCGACTGCTCATGGTGCGGGGGGAACAGGGCGGCGGGATCAACTCCGCGGGCACGGATCGCCAGCCTGATCTCTGATTCGTAGTCTCCGTTTGGGATCGTCCCGGTCTCCCCGTATTCAACGAGGAGGAACCGGTCCGCCAGCCGGTCGACTTCGGATCTCATGTAGCCGAGAAGCGGGCGCACATAGGTGCTCCCGGTCCGGCCGCAGATGCTCTGCACCTGCGCCCTCGTGAGCAGAGGGACCCGGTCGTCAAACCGGGTTCCGTCGCCGACGACCCTGTACTCACCGGCAAGGGTTCCGATGGCAGTCTGGTGGATGCGGTTGATCGCATCGTTGGGATACCCGCACGAAATTACCATGTCTGCCATCTCTTCTGCCATATCTTCGGGAAATACCCGTTTCTTTAAAGGAAACCCCAGCGCCTGCGCGGCATGTTCTATGGTCGGGATTAAGCGGGCGTGGTCGAACACAAACGTGTTGAGTTCAACCTCGTAATACGTACCCAGCATGATCGCTGCAAGGGAACTATCCTTCCCGCCGCTGTAAAGCACTCCTGCTTTCATCACTTTCTGGTGATCGAGTAATCCCGTTTGGCCGGCGCAAGCTGCCGGAGCAGTTCCTTGAACTGTGCATCGGTGATCTTCTGCTTGAGACGCCCGCTCTGGGCGAGCGCCACCAGCTGTTGTTCCACGGCGCCGGCAAAGTCCGGCTTGGTCAGTTTGATGGTGTTCAGGCGTTCCCGGGCGTCGGGCTCGAGGATCTGCATAAGTACCATCTGCATCTGCTGTTTGAGACGCTGCTGTTGCTCGAGCTCCTCCTGCTGCTGGCCTGCCTGCTGCTGGAGTTGTGCCATCCTTCTCTTGCGGATCTCACTTAACTCGTCGTCTCCCATGGATCGTCACCTCATTAATGCTTCGGGCTTCTTGCCTTTACGCTTTCTCTTTATGGCCTTCAGGCTTTTCAGCCTTCTTCGCCTCGCCCTTCTTTGCGGCAGGCTTTTTCTCACCCTTCGCATCGTCGGACTTCTCGGCCTTGGATGATTTCTCAGCCTTTCCCTTCTTTGCCTCGGCCTTCTTTGGCTCCTCGGCAACCGGCTTTACCCTCTTCGGGACTGGTGCCGGCGGGTGGGCGAGAACATCCTGAGCCATGCTGTCTAGGAACGCCATACCGGCTGCGGAGACCTTGCGCCCGGTCTTGTCGTGCGCAATGAACCCTGCGGCCTCAAGCTGCTGGAGGGCCTTTCTGAGAATCGAGCCGCTGCCCTTCCGGAAAGCATTCGGTTTCGAGCCGCGGTTCTTGTTCCCGCCATAGAAACTCCGCATCCGTTCAACGCCCAGGGGGCCGTCGACATAGACGCGTCTCAGCACTGCTGCTGCCCGGATAAACCACCAGTCGGGGTCTTCGGGAGGCATCTCCTTATGGACCCCGGTCTTTGCAAAGGCAGCCCAGGCCGGCGGCTTGATCTCCTGCCGCTTCTTGAGCTCCTCAGCAACCCTCCTGATCAGGTGGTCGGCCGGGACATCATATACGGTCGTCATGTAGAGTCCTCACTGTTTTTAAAATTAAATAACAGTCTTATCTTATTGGTAAGCGAGGTTTTTATATATTTCGAGGTACCGGGACCCGATTCTGTCAGCGCGAAAAAAGGCTTATTTCTTCTCTTTTTTCCCGCGTTCCGCAAGCACCATGGTCTTTCCCCGTACCTCGACAAGGACGGCACGTGCCGCCTCAGCCACCGCTACCGGGTCGACCTCCGTGTGCTGGAGCCATTTTACCTTGATAACCCTGCGTTTCTTAAGTTGGGCTGCAATCTCTTCGATCGCCGCATCAGTACATCCCTGTTTACCTATCCAGACCGTCGGTTTGAGGCCCTGCATCGCGGGATCAGTCTTTGTGGTCAATTGGATCTCTCCACCCGGTACCGTGTTGTCTTCCTGCATACCAGGCAGGTAACCGCAACCCACCCGGGGTGTACCCGCACCCGCATGTTCGCCCCGGGCACCAGGTACCGGTAGCAGTGGTGACAGTACCGGCGCCGGTACTCCTTTTCGATCCTGACCCGGTGTCGCATGGCTATCTTCCGGGCAAGGGCGACGTACCGGTCGCTGTACCCGGGGTGCTCGGGGAAGGTCTTCCCGGCTTCAGAGAAAAGCACCGCTATGCGCTCCCGTGCCAGGAGTTTTGTAGAGGGAGTGCGATTCTTGTCCTTCATGGTTCACGATACCCTTCAGGTGTCATACTATCAGTGCCCGGGATATAAAAAGACGGGTGCGCGGGCAGGGGGGACTGGTGATGTATCCCCTCCCCGGGACAGGGCATTTTACCGGGTCCTGACCTTCCTTCCTTCGATGCTCAGGTGGTCCTCGCAGAAGAGCCGGACTGCTTCGGGGAGGGCGATGTGCTCCTGTATGAGGATACGGTTGGCAAGGGTATCCTCATCGTCATCATCCATGACCCGGACACAGCGCTGGAGGATGATGGGGCCGCCATCAAGACTCTCGTCGACAAAGTGCACGGTGCAGCCGGTAACTTTTACCCCGTGCAGGAGCGCCTGCCGCTGGGCGTGGAGGCCGGGAAAACCGGGCAGGAGCGCCGGGTGGATGTTGATCATCCTGCCCGGCATATTCCCGTACGATCGCTTCCCCGAGGATACGCATATACCCGGCGAGCACGACAAGATCAGGCCGGGCATTCCGGAGCGCTTCAAGGAGCGCCTGCTCGTAGTGCCCGCGGGAAGCAAACAAGGCGTAATCGACTACAACAACCGGGATACCGGCTGCCTGTGCCCGCTCGATCGCATACGCTTTGGGGTTATCGGTGACAAGTGCCACGCACTCAGCCGGGATACTGCCTCTCTGCAGGGCTCCGATGACTGCCTGGAAATTCGAACCGCGTCCCGATGCGACCACGACTATCCGTTTTGCCATGATTCCTCCGCTCTGGAATTGCCCTTCCCTTACCGGGGTTCTGCCCCGCCCGGTATCCCCGGGCGGACGATGCACTTGATCTTCACGATGCGCCGGCCGTGCATCTGCATGACGACGAGCGTGATCCTCCCTGCCTCGATCTCCACTTTCTCCCCGGGGTGCTGCGGTATGTGGCCGAGCCGGTCGATCAAAAGGCCGCCGACGGTCTCGTAGGACTCGTCCATGGGCAGCTGGATGCCGAGCTCGTCATTGATATCGTCCACCCACATCTGGGCATCGAGCACGTAGACCCCCTCGGAAATGTTCTGCACCCCGGGTTCCTCCTTGTCGTACTCGTCCCTGATTTCGCCCACGAGTTCTTCAAGGATGTCCTCGACCGTGACGATCCCGACAAAACTGCTGTACTCATCGATGACGATGGCGATCTGCACCCGGTGTACCTGGAGTTCCTTGAGGAGATCATCGATCTTCTTTGTCTCCGGCACGAACGTCGGGTCGTACATGATCTCTATGATCGAGATACCCTTCCTTTGTGAAACCATCGCGGAGAAGACGTCCTTTACATTGAGGACGCCGGTGATATTGTCGATCTGTTCGTGGTAGATCGGGATGCGGGAGAAACCGGTCTCGTTGAAGATCCGGATCGCCTCGCCGATCCCTGTGGTATCTTCCATGAGGATCACATCGACACGGGGGGTCATGATCTCCCGGGCAGTCGTGTCCCCGAACTCAAGCACCGAGTACCAGCATCTCCTTCTCATCCTGCTCGATCGTCCCTTCCTCTTTTCCCACGTCGATCCATTCCTTGATCTCCTCCTCGGTCACGGCCGGCTCCGCAGCGTCCTTTCCTACGCCAAACGACGGGCTCACCCGTTCGACCACCCAGATGACCGGAGAGAGGAGGCGGGAGAGGAAAAGGATCACCGGGGCAACGGCCCGTGGATAGGTGTCAGGGGCCCTTGTCGCGTAGATCTTGGGGCCGATCTCGCCAAAGACCAGCAGGACAATCACAACCACAAAGGTGGCAATCCCGACACCGATGCTGCCGAAAACACTGATGGCAATCGCGGTGGCGATGGACGCGGCTGCGATGTTGACGATGGTGTTCCCGACAAGGATCGTTATCAGGAAGTGATCCGGGGTCTCTTTTAAGGTGGCAAGAGCGATGGCGCCGGGTTTATGGTCATTGACCAGCGTCCGCACCCGCGCCCTGCTCATAGAGATCAGGGCGACCTCGGCGCTCGAAAAAAACGCGGAAAGCAGGATGCAGATGATAAAGAGCAGGAGATAAAAAAGATCCTCAATCATCCTCTTTCACGCCGTGCATGGGCACGCCAGCATCTTGGTTCATAGTCGGAATCAACAGCAGATATGGGGAACGGGATTTAATAAAACCAACGGAGGGCGAAAGGAGTGGTCAGCCGGATTCCATGCATTTCCTCATAAACGAAAGATCCCGTGCAAGGATCGTGCATTTTTCTTCTGCAGAAAGTGGTTTTTTGAAATTAAGGTCGTCGATTTCGAGCATCAGGGCGCCACGGTAGCCATGGTCACGGAGTGATTCGAGGATACGGGCGATCACCGGGCTGTGGTCGAGCGGGAGATGAAGCCGGCCGTCACCGGCCCGGCTGAGGTGCACGTTGGCGAGCCGGTCACCGCAGAGGTCGATAAATTCCATCACGGTCGTCTCCGATGCGGCAAGTGCATGGGAAGTGTCGAGCGTGAATTTCAGCCACGGTTCGGTGTCGAGCACCTCCCGCATCCTCGCTGGCGTGTAGATGAGGGAATTGACAGCAGGCTCCATGTTCTCCATAGCCACGACGACCGTGTCTTTCAGGGCTGCCTCCCGCAGGGCCGAGATATAGTAGTCGAACCGGGCCTGGTCGGCAGCGCCCGGGGGGCGCTTTGCGGTCCTCCGGCGGGGTGGACCGTAAGGACACCGGCCCCGAGCGCCTGAGCTATGGCAAGCGATCGTGCCGCCCAGTTGACGGATACCTCCGCAACATCGGGGTTGATCGAACAGGGATTGAGATCGAGGACCGGGGCGTGGACGGAGAAGGTGGAGATCCCCGGGTGCGCCCGGTGACAGGCAATCACTTCGTCCGCCGGGAGATCCCTGAGCCAGAAATGGGGTGTCTCCAGCCAGAACTCGATCCCATCAAGGCCGGCCCGCGAGACGTTCGAGAAGATCTCCGGTGAGGTGTACTCGTGGAAGAACATGCTCGAAACGCCGTAAGCGGTCATGATAATACTAATTGATAAGCGCTTTATGCATAATATTTCCTTCATGGACTGGTTTTATCGCCCCGAGCATTCGGAAGCGGAGGAACCAAAAGAGTTGCCCGTACTACCCGACACCCCGCTTACGGTCAGTGAGGTCTCCGGCATTATCGAACGCCTTCTCGATGACCGGCAACTGCAGGATATCAGGGTGCAGGGCGAGGTCACCAATTACAAGCACCATACCCGGGGCCACCGGTACTTCTCCCTCTCCGAGAAAGGGGGCGGGAGCACCGCGGCCGTGATCCGGTGCGTCATGTGGCGGTCGGACGCCGACCGGCTCTCCTTCGAGCCGGAGGATGGTATGGAGGTGACGGTCACCGGTTCGGTCCGGGTTTACCCGCCCCACGGGTCCTACCAGTTGCAGGTACAGGCCATGACCCGGGGTGGAGCCGGGGAGAAGTACCTGCTCGTCGAGAAATGGAAAAAGGAATTGGCTGAGGAGGGCTGTTTTGCCGCGGAACGGAAACGCCCGCTGCCACCGTTCCCTGCACGGGTAGGCGTGGTCACTTCGGAGACCGGGGCGGTCATCCACGATATCCGGACCGTGATCGCCCGCCGCTATCCTGCAGAGATTGTCATTTCGCCAACGGCCGTGCAGGGTGAGGAAGCCCACGGCGAGATCGCGCGGGCGATTGCACGGGTAGCGGGGCATGCCGATGTGGTGATCATCGCACGGGGCGGCGGGAGTTTCGAGGATCTCTTCCCTTTCAACCATCCCGATGTCGTGCGGGCAATCGTAGCCTGCCCGGTACCGGTCGTATCGGCCATCGGTCACGAGGTTGATGTAACACTCGCCGATCTTGCTGCCGACATGCGGGCACCGACTCCCTCAGTCGCTGCCGAGCTGGTGGTACCGGACAGGAAAGACCTCCGGCTCGTTCTCCGGGATCTCCGGTGCCAGCTGGGCGCGTCGCTGCTCTCCCGCATCTCACGGGAACAAAGCGAGATCGCCGATCTCCGGGACCGTCTCCGCCCGCAGCGGTTCTGCCGTAAGATCAGTGAGAAAAGGCAGGCAGCCGCGGATCTCTCCGACCGGCTCGAACGGTCGTTTGTGACCCGGATCGAGCGTGACCGGCTCGTGCTGGCGGAGATGAAGACAGCACTCGAAGGAAGGAGCCCGCGTGCGGTGCTCGCCCGGGGGTACTGCGTGGCAGAAAAGGATGGCATCGTGGTGAGATCCACAGATGTCCTCATGAATGACGACCGGCTGAACCTGCGGTTTTATGACGGCAG
>CAWEFI010000052.1:0-9101 GCA_963808285.1 uncultured Methanoregulaceae archaeon | reverse complement strand
GGTGAGTTTTTTCGGGATATCGATATCGAGGCTGCGGAGCTGGTTCCCAAGAATCGTGAGCCCTTTTGAAAGGCTGTCGACACTCTTGGCACCGGTAAGGACCACCTTCCCCGAACCAAATACGAGCGCGGCAATCTTGGGATTCTGCATACGAAGGACGACTCCGGGGAAACGCTTCTTGTTATATTCGGCATCCTTGATCTTGGATGCAAGTGCCGGCAGATCGAGGTAATCGGTTACTTTTGCAGAAGCAACGATATTTTCTATCTTAAGGGAATCCTCTGGTTTGACTTTCATAACTTCCATCACCTTTTTCACAGACAATCTGTTTCACGGCCGGGGGAGATCGTTTTACCTGTGCCCCTTTATATAAAGCATATAAAGAAAGGGAAGCACGGTATAAAAAGGCATCGGGTTAACGGCAGGGAAAGAATTTATGCATGAAACCCGCAGGAGCCCTGTTTTTTTACACCGGTAGTGGAGGATCCTGACGGAAAAACAGTAAACCCCAGTGACCTGCATCATACCATGAGCTCTTCTGTGAATGGAAAAAAATACGGCTCTGGAGTTAACATCAGTTTTTTTCAAATTGCATAACACCTGTTGACAGATAGGAACATGCCAGTCCCCCCCGAGCCCCCCGGCGGCTTTCGCGATAATGTGCATAGCACCTTTATAGGTATCATCGTTCTATCGGAGATGTCAAGGTGGTGGGGGGAAAGACTTCAAAGAACAGTAAGAGGGATAGTATAAGGTTTTCACGAGGAACAAAAACCATTTTTTAACTGTCCCGGACGATATCACACGTGGCAGATGGTGATTAAAAGAACCGCAGGAGATATAAACATAGATATAATATAAAGCCTTTTAATTCTGTTAGAGAGCAATGGTGATGAATTCTGAACCATCAGGAACAGATGCGGACATCCCTGACAGTGAGAGCGCCATCGATGTCTTCATCCTCTGCAAAGATGCCCGGGATTCGCAACAGGTCAGCGATCAGCTGACGCCGCAGGGATACCGGGTTACCCTTTTTTCCGACAGGACGGACCTGCTTGAGACCCTTCGTGCCGGAAAACCCAATCTCCTCATCTGCGATGCCACCAGCCCGGAGCAGGACGGCTACGACGTCTGCCGCGAGATAAAAGCGGATGACGATCTCTGGAGGATCCCGGTGCTCCTTCTCACCGGTGTTGCAAGCCTCGGAGACCTCCTGATTGTCCTCGACAGCAACGCGGACAACTTTATCGCCCGGCCGTACGATGCCCAGTACCTCCTGTCGCTCATCGAAACGATGCTCGCATCAGCGGTAGAAAAACCGGATCCTGACAAAGTCAGGACCCAGTTCAAGATCCGGCACGAAGACCACGATTACGTGATCATGGC
The DNA here is from genome assembly GCA_963808285.1 of uncultured Methanoregulaceae archaeon. Taxonomy (GTDB): domain Archaea; phylum Halobacteriota; class Methanomicrobia; order Methanomicrobiales; family Methanospirillaceae; genus Methanoregula. The sequence continues at coordinate 7,715 of CAWEFI010000052.1, read as the reverse complement.
AGATCGCAGGAAACTCCTGGAATTCCTGCTCTCCTCATTCGAGATTGCGGTCGACCGGGCCGGGGAACTGGCCCATGTTCAGGGAGCGCTTGACAACCTGAAATCCACGCTCGAACGCCGGATCGCAGACCGCACGAATGAACTCGGTACGGAAACAGCCCGTCTCCAGATGCTCCTGAACGGGAAGAACCGGGAGCTGGAGAATGCCGGAAACGCGCTTGCCGGGCAGAAAAAAGAGGGAGCGGCCCTGCGCTCCCGCATTGAAGAGCGTGAGAAGGTCATTACCGGAAACAGGGACGAAATCAGTCGGCTTACGCAGGAGCTCGAATCAACCCGCGCCCGGCTTGCTGAAGCAGAAGATACGATGCATACGCTCGGGACTGAGAAGGATGAACTCGAACATGCCCTCCGCGGTGACGCAGAAACCCTGAACCAGCATCTTGAAAAGACACAAAAGGATTTGGAAGAGGCAAAAAAAGAACTCGCGGACGTCTCCGGGCACCGGGCAGTACTGGAGGCACAGGTTGCTGAGCTTACACACAAGCAGGATGAAGCGCAAAAAGCACTGAGTGCCCGGTCCATCGAGATCGATCAGCTTAAAAGTGCCCTCGCCGGGGAGAAGAACCGGTCGGAAGCGGCTGAAATGGAAGTCAAATCCATCCTGCAGGAGAAAGCAAGGTCCGAGCAGGATCTCCGGCAGATGGTCGGGGACATTACCGAAAAGGCAAAGCAGCAGTCTCATGAATGCATGCGGCTCGCCGATGAACTGGCCGCCGAAAAAGAGCAGCGTTCGACCGCAGAGCAGCAGTGCAGCACGCTTGCGCAGGAGACGGCAAAAAAAGAAGCAGCCTTTGCTGCCGAAAGGGGGACTCTCCTCGCGCACCATGAAGCACTCCAGCAGAAATACGACGCGCTCACGGAATCGTTTGGTGCCGAGAGACAGAAGAGCACAACACGCGAGTCCGAACTCGCCCGTATCACCACGGCACGAGACCATATCGCCCGGGAGATGCAGTCATTACAGGATCAGCTCACCAGGGCAACTACCGCCCTTGACAAGGAAAGAGGCCTGCGTGCCGGCGCAGAAAAGAGTGCTCAGGATATCGCAAAGACAAAGGACGGGGAGGTACAGGAACTGAACAATAACCTCTGTGAATTCCGTAACGATCTGGAGAGCGCCCGTTCTGCTCTGGTGCAGGTTCAGCAGGAACGGGACGCCGCGCTTGACAGGCAGAAAAGCCTCAGCGACGACCTCGCCGCGGCCGTTCTTGCCGGAGCGCAATCCGACAAACTAGCCCGATCGGCTACATCCGAGATGGAGCAGATCCGGGAAGAGCTGGAGACCGAGCAGCGCCTGCGCCATGCAGGCTGAGGAGAAACTCTTGGAAGTAACCCGGACAAAGGAGAGGGTTGAGCAGAACCTGGGTTCCACCGGGGAGCAGGTGGTGGCACTGGAGCGCGATCACCAAACAAAAATCCAGTCCCTTACGGATGCCCTTGACGCAGAGCGCGAAGCGCGTTACAGGGCAGAGGAGGCCCTGTCGCGTGCAGCCCGTGAAAAGGAGCAGGCAGAACAGAAACTACAGGTGATTTCCAACGAGAGGGCAGCAGTGGATGCGCGCTGTGAAGATCAGATCACCCGGCTCGAAGGCGACCTTAGAACTGCACTCGAACGGCAACGCTCGCTGGAAGAACAGCTCCGCGATGCCGATCGCGAGCAGGCAGAGAAAGAAGCGGCAATGCAGGTCCTCAACCAGGAAATTGAACAGGCTGTTGCCGCACTTGCTGCAGAAAAAGAGGAGCGGCATGCAGCAGAAGAGGCATATGCAGAGGCAAAAGATGCACTTGTCGCACTCAGGAAAAAACCCCAGATCCCGTCTACTGCGATAGAAGAGGTCCCGATAGAAAAACATGCGGTAGTTACGAAACGGCCGGATCTTCCTGTAACGATCCTGCATGGGCCGCAGGCACTCACCCGTAAAGAGATCGACTACCTCGCACCGGTACCGCCGGCACCTTCAGATCCGGAGACCGCAAGTATCGCCGGAGAACAGGATGAGTCCCGGGTCAGGATCCGGAGCGTGGAAGATCTCTTTGAAGATCCAACGGATCTCGATGTCCACGATCTGTCGGATGCCATCCGGGTCTCCGGAGCGCCGGCCAGCGGGGTTGACAGGGAGGTCGGGGAATCCGGTGCAGATGATACCACCGGGTTAACCGGATACAGTGCCCCGGCACCTCGAGAAGCTGAACAGGGAGATATTAGCGATACCCAGGACGAGGATGAAATCGGTGATGATGAGGTTAATGAGGCCGGTGACGAGAGCGCATTCGATGAGGAAACCGCAGACAGTGAACATGCTGCCGGACTCCCGTCATTCGATGAGGAAACCGCAGACAGTGAACATGCTGCCGGACTCCCGTCATTCGATCGGCAGCAGTGGCTGGATCTCGTCAAATGGGCGCACAATACCGATGCGCTCAGCCACGAGGATCGCATCAGGATCGTCAAGCTCGGGCGGCTGATCCAGAAAGGCAGACGACTGACCCGGCGGCAGGAAGCACAGCTCGCAGAGCTTGTGGCACTTGCCCGTGCGAGGGGATATCAGGCAAATAAATAAACCACCGGCACCACTGCCACTTTTTTTAGTACACCAGTTACCGTAATCGGGCTAAAACTGCGGTCATTTTTTGGTGCCATAATAGTCAGGTACTTTTTTCAGGTGAGGGCGCCCTTGTGATGCCTGCCGGCCCGTGATCCTGCCGGAGGGAAACTTCTGAGAAGTACACCATAGTGCCCAGGCAGATGCCGATACCGGTAACACTGACCGGTAAAAAGAGGGCCGGTGAAAGGATGCCTTCACTTTCAAGCCAGAAAAGGACAATGAGCACCGTGCAGTGCTGGATATGGTAACGGGCGATCCGGGGATCGGTTCGGTCACAGGGGCGGATGGAACCGGCGACCGTCCAGGAGCTGAACGGGAAGAACGGAAAGATACCTTTTCTCGTGCAGAGATCCTCGGCCAGATGGAATCCCATGCCGAGGAGTACGCCACCTGGAAATAGGGCGATCAGACCGGCAAGTGTTCCATTAATTAGAAGAGCCGGGATGTAAAGGAATGCGCTCGCGAATGCAAAAACAAACAGGACGCCGGGGATGGAATGGGTCAGGCGCTTGTCCGCAGGATCCGGAACCGGGTGCCGTGTGTGTGCATAAATCCGGCAGAGGGTGGGGGCACAGATCCTCCGGGGAAACTGGACGATCAACCATGCCAGTGTACGGAAAGTGAACCGTTTTGGCCGTGTCATATGGATATCCGGCAGGAATACACCTGTACATGTACCGCTAATAACCAGTACCATCGGGAGCGGTTCTGAGAGAAAGAACGAACTGCAGACAATAAGAGCGCACATCAGGCCAAGTGCCATGTGATGCCGGGTGATCATGGTAGAGTGATCCTCATTGTTTTCGCGCTCCACAGGACCTGAGTTTTTTAGGCAACGGGCGCTGCCAGTATTCCTGATTCAGCTAGGACCGGTGCCGCGGGTTTGCCTACCGGTTGTTGGCAAATTGATCTGGCCCTGTTTGCATATAAGTTTTAGGATTATGCTTATTTTTGGATAATGTAAAATGAAATTACTAAACAAAATGTTGATCCTATGAATTTCCTGCCCCCCTCAGGGATTCAGACCAGAGGGAGCGTACCTCAGCACCGGCAGGTGAACTCCAGAGGCCGGTGAATGGTCATATATTGTGCAAAAATGACCGGCACCCGGTGGAAGATGCCACCGGTAGACATACGTTCCCCCCCGTAATATCTCGAAGTCTCTCATAATTTGTTAACATTTTTTATTTAATATACCTTAAAAATAAATGAAATTAATAAAACTTATATGGTATTGCAAACCATCCTGAAAGTGACTACCATGGGATCAGCACACGATATCATGCAGACCTTTGCAGAAAAGGAGATACGCGCACACTTTAAGGAATGCGATGGCTGGAATTGCCGGCAGGTTCCGTCACCCTATGTACGTGATATGACCTGTATCCTTTCACGGGAGGTACGGGGAAGGAAAGAGACCTTGGCTCTTGCGGTTTCTTATGATGAAGAACCCTCCACGCTGTCGCTTGAAGCCGTGACGGCCTCCGTGAACAGGAAAAGTCTGAATGGGCAGTACCTGATTGTTCCGAAGGCGGCGAACGTTTCGGTCATCCCAAAAACTGTTCAGGTTATCTCCATGGAGTCATTCGGGTTTGTGGATGATCGACTGGTCTGGCTTTCCAGGAAGAAGAACGTGAAGCGATACCCGCAACCTGAAGAGTCTGTTGTGACAGCGGTTGCCTCTGCGGCATGTGATTCTCCCTCAGCATAAACTAGATGAGGATCGGGGTCGGCATCCCCTTGTATTTTTCTTCCCTTGTTTTTTTTGTGTAAATTCCTGGAAGTATTTCCTATATGTGACGTTAAACCAAAGACGAGTTCATCAATAAATCTGACCGGGAAAAATAAGGGAAACTAAAAATTTTGGCGATCTCGTGATTTATTGGAATTACCCCTAATCTTAATGATATAATCAGAATTATTTCCTGCTTTGAAAAAGAAGGTTTAATCGACCGCTATCATTACTTCGCTGGACTTGATCACCGCACAGGCAGGTAAACCTACGGATAGTTTTAGGTTTTCAACCGATTTTTTAGTGATGATCGAAGTGATCTCCTGCCCGCCGGGAAGCTCAATCGTGACTTCGGAGTTGACGGCTCCCGCTGTGATCTTTTTCACTTTTCCTTTCAGAATGTTCCGTGCACTGATCTTCACGCTCTCACCACTGTCCCATATGTGATACCGGTATTTGAAAATGTGTATCCTGCAACAATGCCGCGAGATCAAAACTGGGGGTGGATTAAAAAAAAAACGTCCCTGCCGCTTATTCCAGCAGTTTTACCAGATTGCAATTTTTACAGATTGTTTTGCTTTGGCACATTTCGGCATCGCAAACAACAAAATGAAAATATGCTCGGATAATATATTTGGATAAAGTTCATAACTTTTAGTTTACTAAACACAAAAATTAATAAGAATTATAAAGAGTTCGAACAATATACATTATCCTCTCACTATATCTAGAAAAAGGATTGATTAATGATGAAACGATCGTTTATTTCAAGACGGGTTCTTCTTGTTAGTATTGTCTGCGGACTCCTGATTGTATCGGCCCTCTTTGCTGGTTGCACATCCAGCACTCCGCAGGGACAAACAACCGCTACCACCGTTGCGGCAACGCAGGCTCCTGCTACAGTCGCACCCACAAGCACACCCAAGCCGGTCTACACTCCCTCGTCAGGAAATCTTGTTGCTTTCACGGCTGCTTCACTGAGTGGCGCTTCACAGACCATCGGCTCTTCATTTACCGCTGCCTATCCGGGAACAACAGTCGCCTTTGACCTTGACGGCACACAGGCACTCAAGACTCAGGTAGAGAATGGTGCATACGCGGATGTCTTCATCTCCGCAAGCAACAGCTACACAAACACCCTTAAAAATGAGGGTCACTTTGTCAATGGGACCGTAAGGACGCTGACGACAAACTACATAATCGTCATCCTGCCGGCATCCAACCCTGCAAACATCCAGTCCCTTGCCGACCTTGCAAAACCCGGTGTGAAGATCGCGATGGAGGATAAGACCGTTCCCGCAGGCACCGCGACCATTGCAGTCTTAAATAATCTGGCGAACTCGACCTATGGACAGAGCTGGAAGAATTCGACGATCAGTAATGTGGTAACCTACGAGACTTCCGAGCCGGCTGTCGCAACGAAGGTTGCCCTTGGTGAAGTCGATGCAGGGTTTGTATACCAGTCCACGGCGACTGCAGCGGCAAATGGTACCTACCAGTCCATTACTATCCCGAAACCGGTCAACTATCTCCAGACATACACGATCGGGATCCTGAACGAGAGCCAAAACCAAGCTGCCGCTACCAACTTTGAGCAGTTCATGCTCTCGCCTTCCGGCCAGCAGATCCTGGCACAGTACGGGTTTACCGCTCCGTAAAAAATAAAAAATCACACCCTTTTTAATGTGAGCCGGACCGGCCGGCAACCCAGCCGGTGGGGAACCTCGGACACATGATACCAAAACGTTTCCGGCCAAAGAATTACCGGCGCAGCCTGACGTACCTCGCCGCGGGGATCCTGATCGCAGCGGTTACGCTGTATCTTGCGCTGCCGATCGTCGCGCTCTTTCTCCGGATGACGCCGGATCTGTTCTTTGCCACGCTCCATGACCCGGATGTGGCAAGCGCACTCTGGCTGAGCCTGTTTACGACGGTTATCTCCCTCGCCGTTGTTATCCTTGTCGGTACGCCCTTTGCCTATTTCCATTCAAAGTACTCGTACCCGGGAAAAGTGGTTGTGGATACGCTCATCGATCTCCCGCTGGTCCTTCCCCCGGCAGTAGCGGGTGTCGCCCTTCTCGTGCTCTACGGCCGGGTCGGTATCCTCGGCCGGTACTTCAACATGTTCGGGATCTCGATCGCCTTTACCACGCTTGCAGTGATCATGGCACAGATCTTTGTCGCATCCCCGTTCTACCTGCGGCAGGCAAAATCGCTCTTTGAGCAGCTGGACCCGGCCTATGAGCAGACCGCACGGACGCTCGGTGCCTCATCAGTGCGGACCCTGGTTCAGGTTACCATCCCCATGACGGCAACCGGCCTTGTTTCAGGTGCGGTCATGACCTTTGGCCGGGCACTCGGGGAGTTTGGCGCGACGATCATGTTCGCCGGCAACCTGCCCGGGGTAACCCAGACGATGCCGCTTGCAGTCTATGTGGGGATGGAGGGCAGCAACATCAATGCCGGGCTCACAATCTCGATCCTGCTTGTGATCATCTCGTTTGGGATCATGATCGCCGTACGCCTGATCCAGAAAAGGGAGACAGACCGTGCTTGAAGCAGTGATGGTAAAACGACTCCGGGACTTTACTCTCGATCTCACTATCAGCGTACAGCCCGGGGAGATTATGGCCCTTATGGGCCTGAACGGTTCGGGTAAGTCAACGACCCTCAACATTATCGCGGGATTGCTGCAGCCTGACTCTGCCACGATCACCCTGAGTGGCGAATGCCTTGACAGGACCGACAATGGCACCGATGTCCCGACCGAAGACCGCCGGATCGGGTATGTCCTCCAGAACCCGGCGGTATTTCCCCGCATGACGGTCCGGGAGAACGTCGCGTTCGGGCTTCGCGCCCGGCATCTCCCACGCCCGGTTATTTCCGGGCGCGTCGCTTATTGGATGGAGCAGGTGCATATCGCTGACCTGGCCGGGGTCAGAGCCGGGAACCTTTCCGGCGGCCAGAAGCAGCGGGTCGCGCTTGCCCGGGCACTTGCCATTGAACCGGGTCTCCTGATGCTGGACGAGCCGTTTGCCGCACTCGATACAGAAAGCACGCAGACGGTAAAAGATCTCACGCGCCGGTTTGTCAGAGAGATGCAGATCCCCTGTATTGTGGTGACGCACCGGGTTGCCGATAGTGCGGAGATCGGGGACCGGGCCGTGGTGATCTGCCGGGGCAAAAAAGAATGGGAAGGTATTCCCGGTGAGATGCCGGAGCTCTGTTCGGTCTGTCACTGCAGGTGATAAAGAATACCCCCGGGAGATGTGGAACCGGCCGGGACGATAGTTTCTTCCCTGGCGTATGAAAGGAAA
>CAWEFI010000051.1:0-18107 GCA_963808285.1 uncultured Methanoregulaceae archaeon | reverse complement strand
AAAAATTCCGGCCGAAAGTCCGGACGGCCCGTATTTTTTGGACCAAAATCTGTTTTGCCGGAAAATTTTTAAAAACGCACAAATTTTCATGGGGAGATGGGCCGGACAGCGTATGCACGTGCAGGATTTCTCGTATCCTGCCGCCCCCCTTTCGCCAGCCCTGCCCCCAAGGGGGGGCGGGGGCGTATGCGATGCCTCTGCATTACCTGCACTCATATCTGCTCCCTGTACAGGTAATACGACATCATCGCAACCGGGGGACGCCCACGCAGCGGAGGCGGGGGCTTGCCGGAGACCTAAAGAGCGTCTGCTGATTGGCCGAGGGACCCCGGAAACCCACAATCCATATCACCCCCCTCCCCCAACATCCCATCATGACCCCTCATAAGCACCACGAGGTCTTCTCCGCAAAGAAAGCCTCCCATCTCGACACTGAGCTCCGCCGCATCCTCTACCGGCCCGAACGGCTTGCAGAACGGTACGTGAAGCCCGGCAACCGTGTCCTCGATTTCGGCTGCGGCCCGGGCTTCTTTACCCGCGAGTTCGCAAAAAAAGTCGGGGAGAACGGCACCGTGATCGCCGCGGATTTACAGGAGGAGATGCTTGCGATTCTCAAAGGCAAACTGGGGTCCGAAGGCCTGCTGCCCCGGGTCAGGACCCACCGGTGCGAACCGGATTCTCTCGCCCTCTCCCCGGAGCGTGACGGGCAGGTCGATGTCGCCTTTGCCATCTTTGTCGTCCACGAAGTCCCGGACCGGGAGAAGCTGTTCCGGGAGATCGCCGCGATGCTTGTGCCCGGCGGCCTCTTCTTTTACTCAGAACCACCGATCATTGTCTCCGGTAGCGAATTCCGGGAGAGCCTTGTGCTCGCAGAAAAAGCAGGGCTCCGGCTGGTGGAGACCCGGTTATTCTTTGTGAACCGGGCGGCCGTGCTCAGGAAAGCGTAAGGGGGATCACCCCCTGCCCTTTGATGGGGCGACCTTCGTTTACCCTATCATAAAAAAAGAATGGAGCATAAAAGATCCGCCCGTCCGGTTCAGCTGATCAGCCGACACTTACTTCTTATGAGCCGGTTTTTCATCTTTATGGATCAGCCGGCACTTGTTGACGCATTCCCAGTTTTCGGGCAGGAACTTCCCGTCCGATCCGGCTTTCATCGTGGTGTGGTATTTCTCGCCGCAGACAAGACATTCCATCAGGCCGGTCTTCTCATCAACCACTTTCGTGGTGTGTTCCTTTGTACTCATGAAAAGAGTTTCTTTCCGGAGAGGCTGATATAGGTGCGGATCGGCAACCGCCGTATCATCCGGACCCGGGAAAAGGGATCTGCTCTACCCGGGCAACGGACCGGTCCCGTGCCGGTCGTGTACCGGTCACCGGGTTTACAGCGGGACAACCGGCACAGGTCATTTATGATAGGGTTCGCCACTGTTGATCCGGCAGGCCCGGTAGATCTGCTCAACGAGGATCAGCCGCACCATCTGGTGGGTGAAGGTCATGGGTGAGATCGAGAGACGGAGTGCGGCCCGGGCAAGCACCGCGTCAGAAAGCCCGAGATCCCCCCCGATGATCATCGCGATTGAATTTGTGCCTGAAATCTGCCAGTCATGCATCCGTGCGGCAAGCCCCTCGCTCGATAACTGGTGTCCCCTTACGTCGAGTGCCACCACGTACGCATGCTCCGGGATTGCAGCGAGGATTCGTTCTCCTTCCTTCTCTTTGGCGAGCTGCTCCTGGCCGGAAGAGGCACGGGCGCCCCGGTGCTCCTCGGGAAGTTCGGTGAGAGTGAGATTCAGGTACGGCACCAGACGCTTTTCGTACTCCGCAATGCCCTCGGAAAGGAACCGCTCCTTGATCTTTCCCACCGCGATAATGCGTACCTGCATGATATTCACATGGAATGTTGGCGGTAAAAAGAGGTTTCCTGTGCCCAAAAACCTGCCGGGAAAAAGCGGATGGATGGGGGCACATTACCCGAAAAGTTTGTATGATTCTTCGAGCGCTTCCACCGCAGGAAGCTTTTTCCCGGTCAAAAACTCGATACAGGCCCCGCCGCCGGTAGATATGTGGGTGAAATCGCGTTCGATCCCGAGTTTCTCGATCACGGCGGCGGTATGCCCGCCGCCCACGACCGAGAACTCGACCCGGGACGCGGCCCTGAGCAGTTCGAAGGTACCCGTGGCAAAATCCGGATCCTCAAAGACACCGGCGGGACCGTTGAAGACCACGGTCCCGGCTTTCTTGAGCGTGGAGAGAAGCGCCGGCAGGGCGTCCATGCCGAGGTCCATCACCGGCGTATCGGCAGGGATCCGGTCGATCGGGTATTCAACCCGTTTGCCGTTCTGCCGCACCGCAACCGATGCCGGTATGATCACCCGGTCGCCGAACTGTGCGAGTATATCCTGTGCCTTTTTGATCTCGCCCTGGTACTTGAGCTGTTCGATCAGCTGGGTGGAGGGTTTGCCGATATCGTAGCCGGCGGCGAGGTAGAAGACATTGGCCACCACGCCGATCACGATCACGGTGTCGGCAATCCCGTTTTCAAGGACATGGGCGGCGACCTCGATTGAGTCGTCAACCTTGGTGCCCCCAAGCACCATGCAGACCGGGCGGGGCGCTCCCGAGAAGACTTTCGAGAGGGTAGAGATCTCCTTTTCCATGAGGAGACCGGCCGCGGATTTCATCACCAGCGGGAGGCCCACGACCGTCGCCTGGGACCGGTGGGCGGTACCGAATGCATCGTTGACAAAGAAGTCCGCCATGGCAGAGAGGCGTTTCACCAGGTGGGTCTTTTTGGCCTCCTCAGGCTTCATCGTGAGGTTCTCTTCTGCCGCAAACCGGACGTTCTCGAGCATCAGGACATCGCCGGGCTTTGATGCGTGCACGGCTTCCTTTGCGTGTTTCCCGAAAATACTGTCGATGTAGGTAACGGGCGTGCCCAGGAGCTCCTCGAGCTTGCCTGCATGGGCCTCAAGCGTAGTAAAATCCTTCTTTCCCGGCCGGCTCTGGTGGGTGACGATCACGACACGGCTGTCGGAGAGCGCACGTATCGTGGGGAGGTGTTCGCGGAACCGTTTGTCATCAAGAATATGGTGGGTGGTGGGGTCGATGGGGGAGTTTAAGTCAAGACGGAGAAGCACCGTCTTTTTGCTGCACCCCAGGCCCCGGAGGGTACCGATCGGCATGTGGCCACACCCCCGGGGTTACGCCGAACCCCGGGCCTTGATCTTCTTCATCCGGAAAAGTTCCTCGCGTTCCATCTCGTCAAGGCGCATCTTGATGAAATCCCGGGCAGCGGTGAGTTCAGGGATCACCTTATATTCGAGCGCGTTGACCCGGCGCTTGGTCTTTTCTATCTCGTCGAGGAGACGCTTCATCGTGGTTTCGATCTCGGCGCTCTCGATGATGGCCTCGACCAGGTCCTCGAACGCCGATGCAGTCTCGTCGATGACCGGCGACGTCCCGAGCACACCGTATCCACGGTCGGCAAGGCTCTTTTTTACTTTCGACGAATCTATCTCCGGCACGACAACCCCCATAATGTTCTTGCTTTTTAACGTGATCTCCGGGGTCTCTTTTACCGAAAAGGCAGCGGCCTTGACACCAATCGCCCCTTCAACCGTGTTTGCCACGGCCATCATGTCAACGGCATGCTGGTACTTTATCAGGAGTTCTCCCCTGCTGTCTTTCGCCTCAGAGAGGATCTTGAAAAATTCCATGATCAGTCCATCGCGCTTCATCTTGAGGATCTTATAGCCGCGTTCGGAGAGCTGGATCTTCCGCTTTAAGTTGATCAGTTCGGAACGGGTTGGCTTGATATCACGCAGCGCCATGGATTCACTTACTCCTTCTTTGCACCGGCACGGAACTTCGGGTGGTACTTGTTGATCAGGTCACGGTCGATACGGGTCAGCTGTTCCACCGGCAGCGATGAGAGGAGGTCCCAGCCGAGGTTTAAGGTGTCCTCGATGGTGCGGTCCTCGTCATACCCCTGCCGGACGAAACGGTTCTCGAAGAGGTCGGCGAACTCGAGGAGCAGGCGGTCGCGCTCCGAGAGTGCGTCCTTACCGACGATGGCCACGAGGCCCCTGAGGTCGTTTCCTTCCGCATACCCGGCATACATCTGGTCGGAGACCTTCTTGTGGTCCTCACGGGTATGTCCCTTGCCGATACCGAGGTTCATCAGCCGCGAGAGCGAGGGCAGCACGTTGATGGGCGGGTAAATACCTTTCCGGTGCAGGTCACGGTTGACCACGATCTGGCCCTCCGTGATGTACCCGGTCAGGTCGGGGATCGGGTGGGTGATATCATCGCCGGGCATCGTCAGGATCGGGATCTGGGTGACTGACCCCTTCTGGCCCTTGATCATACCGGCACGCTCGTAGATGCAGGCGAGGTCCGTGTACATGTAGCCTGGATAGCCACGGCGTCCGGGCACTTCCTCACGGGCGGCACCGATCTGGCGGAGCGCCTCACAATAATTGGTCATATCCGTCAGGATGACCAGCACGTGCATACCGAGCTCGAAGGCGAGGTATTCGGCAGTCGTAAGGGCGAGCCTCGGGGTGATGATACGCTCGACGGCCGGGTCGTCCGCAAGGTTGAGGAAGACAACGGCACGCTCGAGGGCTCCCGTGCGCTCGAAATCCTGCATGAAGTAGTTCGCTTCTTCCTTCGTGATACCCATAGCAGCGAAGACCACGGCAAAACTTTCGGTTGAGCCGGGCACTTTTGCCTGCCGGGCGATCTGCAGCGCTACGTTGTTATGCGGGAGACCTGCTCCCGAGAAGATCGGAAGCTTCTGGCCACGGACAAGAGTATTGGTACCGTCAATGGTTGAGATACCGGTCTGGATGAAATCGGCCGGCATGCCCCGGGCGTACGGGTTGATTGCGGCACCGGTGATGTCGAGGCGTTTTTCCGGGACAATCTCCGGGCCGCCGTCGATAGGTTTACCGCCGCCGGACAGGATACGGCCGAGCATCTCCCTGCCCACCGGCATCTTGATGGTCTCACCGGTGAACCGGACGCCGCTGTCCCTGCCGATACCGGTTGTAGTCTCGAAGATCTGGACAACGACCAGTTCGTCGCTCGTGTCCAGCACCTGGCCGCGCTTGGTCGAGCCGTCGGAAAGGACTATGTTTACGAGTTCCCCGTAGGCAATCGGCTCGGTCTTCTCGACGAAAACGAGGGGACCGGCAATTTTGGTGATCGTCCTGTATTCCTTCATGCTGCCGACCTCATTGTGTTGAACTCAGCGTCCATATCCTTCTCGATCTTCGCAAGTTCGGGCTTGTAGTCCTTGATGAACTTGATCTGAGGCAGCTCGTTTTTCGCCTTGATCGTGTTGATCTGCGCCGGGCTGACACCGGCAATCTGGGCAGAATAGGCAAGCTCGGCGAAGAGCTTGATCGCCTTCATCATGTCGTACTGCTTTTTCATGTCACAGAACGTGTCGACCGCGTCGTATGCATTCTGCTGGAGGAAGATCTCGCGGATCATACGGGCGACCTCGATAGTCACCTGTTCCGATTCGGGCAGGGCATCGGAACCGACGAGCTGCACGATCTCCTGAAGTTCTGCCTCTTTCTGGAGGACTTCCATGGCCCATGACCGGAGCTTGTTCCACTCCGGGGAGACCTCCTTGTCGTAATAGTCATGGAGGGCTTCAAGGTACAGGGAGTACGAGTTGAGCCAGTTGATCGCCGGGAAGTGCCGGCGCTGGGATAACTTTGCGTCCAGAGCCCAGAAGACCTTCACGATACGCAGCGTGTTCTGGGTAACAGGCTCCGAGAAATCCCCGCCTGGCGGTGAAACCGCACCGATGACCGATACCGACCCGGATGCTCCGTTCAGGGTCTCGACAAGACCGGCACGCTCATAGAACTCGGAGAGCCGGGCTGCGAGATAGGCCGGGTAGCCTTCTTCGCCGGGCATCTCTTCCAGACGGCTCGAGATCTCACGCATGGCTTCTGCCCAGCGGGAGGTCGAGTCTGCCATCAGGGAGACGTCATAACCCATGTCACGGAAATACTCAGCGATCGTAATTCCGGTGTACACCGATGCTTCACGGGCCGCGACCGGCATGTTCGAGGTGTTGGCGATAAGCACCGTCCGCTCCATGAGCGGCTTGCCGCTCTTCGGGTCCTCGAGGTGCGGGAACTCGGTGAGCACTTCGGTCATCTCGTTGCCGCGTTCACCGCAGCCGATGTAGACCACGATCTCGGCATCCGACCACTTGGCCAGCTGCTGCTGGGTAACCGTCTTGCCGCTCCCGAACGGTCCGGGAATGGCGGCAGTGCCGCCCTTTGCGATCGGGAAGAGGCCGTCAAGGATACGCTGACCGGTGATCAGCGGGATTGTCGGGTTCTTCTTCTCTTTTACCGGGCGGGGGACACGGACCGGCCAGCGCTGGATCATCGGATACTCGCGGCCGTCGTCGAGAATACAGATGATCTCGTCAACGGTGAAATCCCCGCTCTTGATCGTTTTCACGACTCCTGCCTTTGCATTGGGCGGGAGCATGACCCTGTGGACGATGTTAGTCTCCTGGACGTCGCCGAGGATTGCGCCCGGCTCGACCTTGTCGCCGGCTTTTACCCGTGGTTTGAACGTCCACTTCTTCTCATGGGAGAGCCCGGGTGCTGAAACCCCGCGCTCGATGAAGTTTCCCATCTTGTCCACAAGGACAGAGAGCGGGCGCTGGATACCATCGTAGATACTGGTGAGGAGCCCGGGGCCGAGTTCAACGGCAAGCGAGAGTCCCGTGTTTGTAACCGGCTCGCCGGGCCTGATACCCGATGTATCCTCGTATACCTGAATGATGGTATTCTCGCCCTGGATCTTGATGACCTCACCCATCAGCGCTTCTTTTCCGACCTTGACCACATCGTACATGTGGGCGTCAAGATTGACTGCCGTAACGACGGGGCCGGCAATTCTTTTGAGAACGCCCTTTTTTGCCACTTTGGTTTTTTCGGTTTTCATTTCCACAGATCAACACCCACCGATCTCTTGATTTTCTCTCTCATGGACAGGCCCCCCTCCTCGCCGCCAAGGGCGATCACGGTCGGCTTGACGGAATTTTCCAGCGTGGCGCGGAGCCGGCGCGGGAGCCGTTCCATGTCGCTGCTGTTTAAGACAAGAATACCAACCTGCCCGTCTGAAAGGACGCTGGTGATGCATTCGTTGAGTTTCTCGTCGTTCTCCGCGGTAAAGGTCTTACGGATGCCTGCTAAGCGGAACCCGAGGATGAACTCGCTGTTGCCGATGACTGCAATCTCCATCTTACATCACCAGGTATTTTCCAATCGTATCCGAGGGTAGCTTGGATTCCTTGCCCCTCGCCAGTGCCCGGAGGTTGAACACTTCGTACTTCTTCTTCTCAAGATACACGAGGATCGGGTAGATAGAGAAAGGGTTGCGCTTGGAAAGTTTCTCCAGCTGCTCCATCTGCACCCGCACAAGAAGCGATGCAATTTCATGAACCGGCCCTTCGGTCTCCAGTCCCTTCAGGAGTTCAACCACCGGTCCGGTGCGGACCTTGGCCCTGAGCTGATCGACGAACTCCCGATAGTCCTGGATCGCGTTCAACGCGGTAAAATCTGTCGCGGTGATCGTGCCGCCAGCGATGTACATCTCCTTTGTATCTTCCTGGATCTTATCAGCCCGCAACCGGAAGAGCGTCAGGATGTTTTTTACATCGATATCCAGCCGGATAAACGCGAGGAACTGACTGCCTCCTGATATCCCGCCCGACGCATCCGCAATGAGCTCTGCATAGAACTGCTTGTACAGCTCGTTTTCCATACGGGCAAAAGAACCTGACTCCTTTGCCGCCGGGTATCCCGGGCAAGCACCGGGTAGAACCGCCGTCCTTTGAGGGCTTCGATGATCCGATCCGTGTTGTCCTCGGCAAGGAGCCGGTCGAGCATAACCTTGTCCAGGCTGCCGGCGGGAACGAGGACTTCCTTGATCCTGCCGGCCTTTTCACCCTGCGACTTCCCGCGCAGGATGGTGAGCACGTTCTGGATATCCCAGTACCGGAGATACGCACGGGTGAACTGCTTGAGCGTCCCGGGCGTTATGTCGAGAATCTGCTGGTACTCTTTAGCGAGGTTCCAGCTTAAAGCCACCTCGAGGAGGTCTATTCCCTTGAACGTGTTCCCGAGTTCGTCAATTTCCTGTTTATACTCGGTTTCGCTGATAATGCGGGTGATCTCGGAGATGCTCATGTTGAGCATCCGCATGTATTCCTCTTTGGGGAGGAGTTTTGCCTTCCTTATCCGCATCCTGGTACACACGTAGATATACGGTGCTGATATGCTCACACCCATACGCGGACCCCCTTACCCGAACAGGATATCAGACGCATCTTTCAACCCGGATTCCCAAACCTTTGCAAGGAATGTGCGGTAGCTGTAATCAATCTGCAGCGCACCCCCCTCACCTTCCACAACGATACCGCCGTCAATATTGACCGGTTCGCCCAGACTGAACCCGGCGAACTCCTTATGCTCCGCGATGAGTGCCTTTACGGCGGCCACATCGCGGGCATTGCAGAAGATCGTTCCCTTCGGGATCTCTGTTTTTGCCTCGGTGAGGAGTTTCTTTATGGCTTCGCGATGGAAGCTTTCAGGGAGTGCGGCGATCTCGGAGAGAGTGGCCTCATAGACCTTGTCCAGCAGCGCTTTCTGGGTATTTAAGAGCTCGCGCTTGACGAGGAGGTTTGCGGCAGAGATGTCCTGGCTCACGAGGTGGGAGGACTGTTTTGCCGCCTCCTCTTCCGCGGCGAGCTTAATCACCTCAGTCTGCTTTGTTGCTGCCGTGAGGATCCGGTCTGCTTCTGCTTGTGACTCCTGCCGGATCTTCGCCGCTTCGGATCTGCCTTTTTCCCTGATCTCTTCAACTACGGCTTCCAGTCCCATTGTCAGCCCCGCATTATACGAACAAGAGCAGGAGACCGACGACAAGACCGAAAATTACAATCGTTTCCGGGATGACCGTGAAGAGCAGGGCAAGTCCGAATATTTCCTTGTTTTCTGCAGTCGCTCCGACGGCCGCTGACCCGATTGCCATCTCGGCAATACCAGTGCCGATACCGGTGAGACCTACCGCAAGACCAGCCCCAAGTGCCTTCATTCCCATCTGCGATGCCTGTACCATTTCAAGAGTCATATTAACATCTGCCATAATCTAATCCTCCGTAAATCTTCGTTTCATTCCAAATGGAATATACTTCCTGCCTCCACCCTTGTAGAACTTGGTGAAGAATTCGACATAGTGCAAACGAATCGAGTGGAGTCCTCCACCCAGAAGACCCAGTGCCAGGTTGAGCGTATGCCCGGCAATGAAGATCACAACACCAACGAGGATCATGATAATCCCGACAAGGGAAAGTTCCTTGAGCGCTGGAGAGATGAACATCCCGATCGCCATGTAGTTGATCACCATCGCGATGGCGACCGATGACAGCCCCACCGCGATCAGACGGGCATACGACAATACATGTGAGATAATCGTGGGCAACTCGATCACTTCGAGAACCGAGTCCCTGGCGATACAGAGTATACCAACGATAATGAGTGCGCCCCCGATGTATGTTCCGAGGTTGAGACCGACTGCAACGAGGGGGAGCTTGGTGAGATCGGGCATGTACGGCATGGTGACATTTGACCAGATCGCGACGAGGATGCCCCACATCACGGCAAGCCAGCCGAAGTTTGCCATGACCGCTTTGGTCCGGTGCTCGCCATGGTCCTGTTTTGCATGGTTATACATGCCAATGACCCTGCCCAGTGAGATATGCAGAACCCCGATCCAGATCGACAGGATGATAAGTGCAGGAATCGCCGGCCCTTGACCGCCGGCCTCTGTTGTCCCGATTGTCAGGTGTCTCGAGAAGATGATCGGGCTCCACGGCAGTTCGAATCCGAGGAACTCGCTGAACAGGAGCCCGAAGATGATAGTCATGATGCTGGCATTCCGGAGCACGGCAAGCAGCTGCCGCCCTTCTTCACCGGTCAGGAACTTCCGGAGCCCGAACGCCATCGCGAGCAGGATCAGGCCATACCCCACATCGCCGAGGATTAACCCGAAGAAAATGGGGAACACGATGGAGACCAGCAGCGTCGGATCAAGTTCTGTGTACTTTGGTCTGCTGTACACATCCATGAGCATCTGCGTCGGCTTTGAAAAGTCCGGGTTGTTGTACTCCACCGGGACCGCGTCATGTTCGAGGTCAATCGGCAGTGTGGTGACGTAGATTTTACCACCGGTAACCTGGGTGAGCGCGTTTTTCACCTCATCCACCTTTCCCGACGGGACCCACCCTTCTGCAACGAACATCTGTTTTGTCGTTGCAAACCGGAGGGGGGCCTCGGTCTGCTCCACTTCCGCTTTTAAGAATTCCTCGCAGGCGACGAGGAACTCCGCGTGTTTTGCCCTGATCCCGGTAAGTTTTTTGTTGATCTCCGTGATCTCCGCTCCGAGTGTTGTGGCCTGCGAACGGTAAAATTCGATCCGTGCTGTCGGGGATCCGGACTCCACGGGTATCGCAACCGACTGAAATGCCGCTTCCGCAAGCGCCCGCTCAACCTCGCTTTTCTGATCATTGGGCACGATCACAACAAGGAAATTCTTCTCCTTTCCCTTCGAGAAATACAGCTCGTGGGGGACGGAGAGGGTCACTTCGCGGGAGACATACCCCGCTAATGCAGTGAATCCTTTGTAACCGTGATACAGATCCAGGTCAGCCGGTACAGCCACAAAAGGGGTGATCTCGGCGATCTTCTGCTCGCACTCTTTAAGGCGTGCGTCCAGTCTGCGATCGCCGGACGGTCAGCTCCTCGACTTCCCGTTCGAGGGCCGGCAGTTCCCGCTCGATTTTTGCGGCGATCTCAGCCTGTTTAAAGGTCTTTTCTGGCGCGATGTCGTCCGCGTGCACCGAGACGGTATTTTCAATCGCCCGGACCTTGATGAGATCCGTGGATTTTTCACTCGCTCCGGACAGAGGCGTGCCGATCTTAAAGCCCGCATAGCCCTCCGAGCCGGCTTCCACAAATTCCTCGACATGAAACAGTTTGCGGCGATAGAGCTCCGCAACAACAGGACCCATCTGATCCCGGGATGCGGCGATGAGCAGCCGGCTCATCTGTTCAGGTTTGAACATGCAGCTGCTCCTTAAACCGTACTACCAGCAGCTGCACCGCCTTGGACAGGTTCTTCTCACCTTTTTCCCTGAGTGCTGCTGCCCGCTGAGTGCCGTTTTTGAGAATTTCAGCGTGCTTAAGTGCCGCCTGGTGCCGTGCTTCTTCCAGTCTCAGACTTCTTGTACTGTTCAGCATTGCTCTGCGCTTTGGATACCAGATTATCAGATTCCAGCTCAGCCGAAGAGTGCTTGTGTTTCTTCTCTTCCTGCGCCGTACTGATCATCGACTGATACTCAGACTTCAGTTTTCTTGATGTCGTTTAAGACCTCAGTTTTCATCCAACCCTCCACTCACGGCAGTACAATACTTGGTAAAAAACACAATATATGTATTGTTATTTACGATTCCGGGTCTGTTTTAAAGACAGGGAAATCCTTTGGAGCGGGTATTTTTAAAAATCAGCGATGTTCTATGGATTTTATCCATTCCCGGGTGAGCGTGGCGGGAAGCGGCGAGATGGTTATGTCGTCCCCGGTCCTGCTTACCGTCAGGCCGGCGAGTTCATCAGAGGAACAGACAAGGTGCTGTTCCGGGTGCGTCCCGCGTACGATAGAGCAGCTGGTCTGGATTACCGGTGCAACAGAAACCACATAGGGGATCCGTTTCGATCCCGGGTGGTCACGGGGGAGAACCACAAGCGGCAGGTGGTAAGTCCTGACCAGTTCCAGAAGCATCAGGGCGGGTTCGACCGGACCCGCTTCCGGAGCAGAGACCACCACCAGATTACCGGCACGGACTCCCTGATAGTATTCTTCATGGCTGGTCTCGATGCAAAGAGGAAAGTCCTTACGGACAGATGCCACGAGTAGAAAAGAGTGGGCGCCCTTCACGAGCAGGACGTCGTCGCAGCCGGAAACGTTCATACCTCGGCAACGTCTTCCGACTGGCAGGATGGACACATGGGATGTTTGCCGATCCCCTTGAACCGTTCGCCGCATTCCTTGCACCGGTAGTCTTTCGCCACGACCCGGTCTTCGGGGAGATCGATGTCCGTTGGTCCGCCAACACTACACATGCTCCAATCACCTCAGTATCCTAATCCCCCATTGTATTATTTATGTCTGTTTACGCTCGCCGGGGCAGTCCTGCCGCATCTTACATGGCCGTACGGGAGTGCATCCCAAAAAAATGACTCCCGGGGGGCCGGTTTATTATTTTACACCGTGACACCGAAGATGTTGAGCAGAACAAGGACAAGCACGCCCGGCAGCCCTCCCACACCGCAGATGAGAAGCGTTGCAAGGCTGTACCCGAGGTCGGGCCTGCCCACCCACTGCATGACCTGGAAGGAGTTTAACACAAACAAAAAAATGAGGCCGAGAACGGCATTGATGACCAGCACCGCCAGTTTTTTTACCAGATAATAGGCAATGGCCAGGATTACGACGATAAGGATGACGGCAAGGAGGATATCACTCATAGTTACTTACCAATGACCCGGACCTTATTAATTTTTACCGGGGGCAGGATATACGATCCGACGGCACGGGTCTCTTTTCCGAGGGCGGTGACCTGCCGTTGGAGATCGAAGAAGTTACCGGCGAGCATCGCCCCCCGGACAGGCTCGGCCAGGCTCCCATCCTTCACCCGGAACGGGTTGGACATTTCGACCGAGAAATCCCCGCTCATGGGATTGGCGGTGTGTGCCCCCACCACGCTGTGGACATAGATCGCGGGCTCATCAAATATATCCTCGCGTTTCCCGTCCACGACAACGTTATGATGCCCGATCGCGGGAAGCCCGGCAAACCCGCCCCGGACGGCACTCCCGGTGGTTTCTGTGCCGGCCCGGTAAGCGGTCTTGAGATCGTAGGCAAATGCAGTCAGGACACCGTCCCTGACAAAATCGAGCCGCCGGGTGGGGGTTCCTTCGGCATCAAACCACGTACTCCCGTTTGCCCCCTTCCGGTGAGGATCATCACACAGGGTGAGGAGCGGAGCAGTGACCGTCTCACCGATCCGGCCGGCGAACTTCGAGCGGCCCTGCAGCACATTGCGCCCGTTCAGTGCCGGGACAACGATGGTTGAGAGCAGGTCGGCGTATGCCATGGAGGAGAGGATGACATCGTACTCTCCCGTAGGGATGTCCTTGCCGCCAACCGACCGGGATGCGAGGAATGCTGCCTGTTCGCCGACCCTTGCAGGGTTAACCTGCGCCCGGGAGCAGGCATGATCAAATTCATATCCTGTGGACTGGCCGCTGATCGCTTCGAGCGAGATCGAGACCTCCGAGTGCCGGGACAGGTACCGGATGCCATGGCTGTTCGCAAAGGTGATCTCCCCGACAGAAATACCAGCTCCCCCGGAGGTGACCGCGGCATCCGGGTACGCCGCGGCCCCGTCCAGCATACCACGCAGCAGGTCGTGAGCCGTTGCCGGTTCGACAGCAATGGAGGGATCGTATGCAAGGTCACTGCCCTGAAGAGCGACCGGGTCCGGCAGCCCCTTCCATTCCTGCGGCGTGGCAAGCCGGCCACCGGCAATGGCTGCATCGAGGCAGGCCTGCCATTGCAGCGGGTCGTTTGTGCTCGAAGAACCAATCTTCCCCTTGTCGATGGTGCGGATGCAGAGCCCGGTCTCGACAGAAGACGAGCAGAGGCTCACGCGACGCTGCTTCAGGTCAGCGGAAACCGACCTCCCGGAAAAGAAGTACACTTCCAGCTCGTCAACCTGCTTCTCGCCCTGCTTAAAGAGAGCCTCAATCCACGCCACTGCCACCCACCACCGCGTCACGCAGGAGCACGAACGGGGCACCGTCGCTCACCGGCACGCTCTGGCCGCCTTTCCCGCAATACCCCGGGTGCATGACCCGCTCCTTCCCGCACAGGACGATCCCGTGGAGCGTTGAAAGGATCTCTCCTGAGAGCGAGACGTCCCGGACCATCCGTGTCCGCTCCCCGTTCTCGATCAGGTACCCGTACTCCGCGTTGAACTGGAACACGCCCCGGCCCGGATCGACCTGCCCGCCCCGGGAGCCGGCAAGAAAGATCCCGTTTTTGCATTCCGAAAAGATCTCCTCTCCGGTCGCGTCACCGGCCTCGATGAACGTGTTGCTCATCCGCACGAGAGGTGATTCCCCGGGCATGGCGCGGGCATGGCCGGCAACACCGTTCCCGACCGCTGCAAGCGTCTGCCGGTTGTGGAGGAATGCGTTAACCTTCCCGGCGCGGATGATTTCGGTACGGCAGACCGCGATCCCTTCTGCATCGACCGGTTCAAACCCGAATTCGGAAAGGGATGGGTCATCGACAATGGTGAGAATGTCATTGCCGATCTTCTCGCCGGTCCTGCCTTTGAGGACTGAGTTTCCCTCTTCGATGAGGTCACCTTCACTCGCATGGCCCACGGCTTCGTGCGCGAAAACGCCGGCAAGTTCCGGATCAAGGACTGCGTGCATCTTCCCGCCTTTTGCAGCTCCGGCATCCAGCAGGGCGACTGCAGTCTCCGCTGCTTTCCTGCCCCTGTCATCACGGTGCCGGAGGTTGAAGCCGTGTATGGTATGATCCCGTTCATAGCCCATCTGGACAGTCCCGTTCCGCGCAGCGACCGCCATCACGGAAAATCCCGACCGGCAGATCTCATAGGAGTATTCGCTGCCGGAGCTGTCCATGAACCGCACGTTTTCGATCCGTTCAAGATAATTTGCCCGCCTGCTGGTCACGAGCGGCTGATCCGCTGCCTTCTCGATGGCAAGGAGCAGTTCCGCTTTCTCCCCGATACTTACGTCCCGGCAGTCCTCTTTTACCGGGGGGACTGCACGCATCGTGCGGGGCGCATCGCCAAGACTGACCGCATCATCAGCCACCTGAGCAAGTTTCCGGGCAGACGCAAGCAGTTCATCGAATTTTTTACCGGATTCTGGTGTATAATTATCGATCTGGAGGACCCCCCACCCCCGGGGGCCGAGAACCCGGATTACCGCCTTGTTGAAAAAAGTGGTGCCGGCAGATTCTATTACGCCCTTGTCGACATCGATGTGGGTGGTCTGCCCGCTTACCTGGCGCAGGTCGTAATACCGGATGCCGGGCATCTCGGTCATGCGGTTGTTGGGTTAATAGCCGGGGTATCTGCAAACACCGAGGTCGACCGGACGGCCATCTTCCTGAGCTTGGAGAGGAACCCGTCCATATTCTCGGGGACGAGCGCCTGCTTGAGCACCTCGTCGATAGTATCGACCGGGATGATCGTCACGAGGGGTTTGTACTGCTCCTCGATCAGGACATCATTCATGTTCATCCGGGGGATGAGCACGGTCTTTATCCCTGCCTTAACCGCCGCCTCGATCTTATAGGTCACCCCACCAACCGGCAGTACATCCCCGCGGACCGAAAGGGAACCCGTCATGGCAAGGTCCTGCCGGACGGGGATCCCATCTATCGCGCTGATCACGGCGGTTGCAACACTGACGGATGCAGAATCTCCCTCGACACCCATGTACGTGCCGATAAACTGGATGTGGAAATCGAAGTTTTTCACATCCTTGCCGGTGAATTTTTTCACGATTGCGGAAACGTTCTTGATCGACTCCTGGGCGATCTCCTTGAGCAGACCTGTCGCAATAACTTCCCCGCCTTCTTTTCCGATAGCCGGCGTCACTTCGGCCATGATCGGCAGCACCGAGCCGGCGTCGCTCCCGGTGACGGCGAGCCCGTTCACCCGGCCGATCCGGGTTCCTTCGACAACAGTCATTTCGTACTCCCGTAGGTGCCGGGTGACTTCATCGGAGACCTGATCCTCTATCGATCGTGCTGTTTTCTTCGCCGTGGTAACATGCGCCGCGGTGGTCAGCGTTGCCCCTTCCTGCCGGGCGATGTCGCCGGCGACCCGGATGAGCCCTCCCATATCGCGGAGTTTCAGGGTCAGGTGCCCCTTGCGGTTAGAGCGCCGGCGGGCCTCGCGGATGATCTCGTCGATGGCACTCTTGTCAAAATGCGGGATCTTCGCATCGTTTTTGACCTCCTGCGCAATGAACCGGATATACTTCTCCCGGTTCTCTGGCGTGTCATCCATGCTCTCGGCCATGTAGACCTCGTACCCGTAGCCGCGGATACGGGAGCGCAGGGCCGGATGCATCCCCTGTATCGCATCGAGGTTTCCTGCCGCGACCATCACGAACCTGCAGGGGACAGGTTCGGTTCTCACCATTGCGCCGCTGGACCGTTCGCTCTGGCCGGTAATGGGGAATTCCCCTTCCTGGAGCGCGGTCAGCAGGTTCTGCTGGGAGTGGGGGTCGAGCGTATTGATCTCGTCGATAAAGAGCACCCCGCCGTTCGAGCGGTGAATCGCGCCGGCCTCTACCCGGTCATGCGCCGGGGTCTCAAGGCCGCCGCTCTGGAACGGGTCGTGCCGGACATCCCCCAGGAGGGCACCGGCGTGGGTACCGGTTCCGTCGATGAACGGGACATTGCTCTTCACATCGTTGGAAACGAGCAGCTTGGGCACCATTGCCTCTTCACGGGGCATGGTGTACCGGAGCGCAATAAAGACAAACGCGGCGGCGATGACCCCCATCAGCCACTGGTACGTAATGAACGCATAGCCGATTATGCCGATGATGAGGATCAGGAGAAGGGTGTTCCTGAACTGGATCTTTTTCTTTGCCTCGATCTTGTGGGCGGCGACGATCTGCTTGCCCCGTCCCGCGGCGACGGTCCGTATGATCGGGTTGTTGGGATCATCGGAGTTCGGGTAGACAAGGATATCCTGGAGTTCCTCTTTTGGCAGGAGCTCGGCCATCGCCTTTGCAAGCATCGATTTGCCGGTCCCCGGGCTCCCGATCATCATGACGTGCCGACGCTGGGACGCGGCTTTCCGGATCACTTCGACAGCATGTTCCTGGCCGATTACCTGATCGATCAGCTTTGCCGGGACCTCGATCTGTGAGGAGGCCCCTTCAGTAACTTTTGCTGCCTGCTCCGTGGCATCAGGCAGTGGTGCTGCCACCCCGGGAGCTGCGGACTCCTGCTGCGGGACCTGAGAAACTGTTTCATCACTCGCCGGTACTGCTGGTTCTGAATTTTCCATTGGAGATTTTACCTCTTTTCACCCTTCAGTGAGCATATAATTTGAAGCATGATAGTTTAAGTACTTTGTAGCATTGACAAAATTTTTGTCCCACTCCTCAAAATCCATGCAAAAATAATACAACCATCCGCGTGTAACACTATGGCAGGGAAAGGTACACCCGCTCAAGGGAAAGGTACGTTATCATGAAAGTGATCAGCACGGAAAAATCCCAGATTCTTGCCACCCGTATTGCCGAGGCGTTAAACACAGCCATTGTTGATGTAAAATTCTCGCGGTTCCCTGATGGCGAGCACTACCTTGCCGCCGGCGAACTTGACGATGAGACCATCATTGTCGGGAGCGTTACCGACAGCGACGCGCTCGTCCAGCTGCTTTTGCTGATCGATGCCTGCGAGGGCTCCAGAAATTACCTGGTCCTTCCCTACATGGGCTATGCCCGCCAGGACAAACGGTTCAGGAGCGGGGAGCCGATCAGCGCCCGTGCCGTCGCCCGTGTCTTCGGGAGGGGGGTGGAGAACTGCATCACGGTCAATATCCACGAACCGGCCGTGCTGAAATATTTCGATGTGCCTGCCACCAATCTCTCACTTGCAAAGGACCTTGGGGCCTGCATCGGGTCCCTGGACCTGTCCGATCCCCTGATCCTCGCTCCCGATGACGGGGCTCTTGCCTTTGCGCAGGATGTTGCATCTGCGGGAGGATGGGACTGCGACCATCTGGAAAAGACCCGGCTCTCCGGAGTCGAAGTGAAGATGGCGCCAAAGAAACTCTGTGCTTCCTCGCGCTCGGTGGTTATTGTGGACGACATTATCTCGACCGGCGGCACGATCGCGACAGCGGCGAATATGCTGTACCAGCAGGGGGCAGCGG
>CAWEFI010000050.1:0-10585 GCA_963808285.1 uncultured Methanoregulaceae archaeon | reverse complement strand
TTTTTTATGTACGTATTCCTTGGCACCAGACTACGTATTGCTAGGTGACCCAACTGCGTATCCACGTGCGATCTGGACCGAAGGTCCCAAGGTCGTCTCGAATACTCCGCAGGAGGCACCCAAAGCAACTGTTCCTCAGTCCTACCGATCTTGTATTGATTTCTCCAACGAGTCTTATCTCTGCAACAACTTGTTCTTCGAGCGACTCCCTTTATTCCCGCGTGCCGCCAGCCCTCAAAAGGGCGCCGCAGGTTGGCCGCAAACGAGAGCCCCGCCTTGTTTCCTCCCTCAACGACCAAGCTAGGCGCCGACTATTAACGCGGCCCTCGGGATTGATCGCGCAACGGGTGTGCCTGCCGGCGGGACACGAGAATAGGCAGGAAGGCCTTGTAACGGCGGGGCTGAACAGGTTGCGGGAAAACCCGTTTGGCCTGTCATTCCGAGGAGTCCCCATCTGATCGGGACGACGAGAATGTCACGATGATGGGGTTCTGTGGTGCGCCTGGACTCATCGTATTGCTACCAGCATCAGGTCGCTGACCGGGGATTCCATTCTGGAGTACAGAATCGTGCGGCCGTCCGGAGAGACCGTGAGCCCCTGCGAAACGTCGCCGAGATTCCGAGCCACCGTAGTGGACCTGCCGGTGGCCGGATTGTAGAACTGGAGCCGCGTCTCGCCTGCAGGTTGGTCGATATAGTAGATGCCTTTGTCGGACACCGTGAACGCAAGCTGAACGACTCCCTCCAGCACCTTAACGGGCTGGCCGCCGGAGGCCGGAATGCGCCATAAGGGACCCGGCTCGCCCCTGGTCTGCGTGTAATAGACGTAGGCGCCGTCTGGCGACTCGAAAACTGCAAACCCGGTGTTGTGTGTGACCTGGACTGCCTCCCCACCAGCCACAGGGACCTTCCAGATCTGATACTCTCCGGTTCGATTGGAGCTGAAGTAAATCCATGTGCCGTCCCGGGAGAAGCTGGGGACGTTGTCGTTGGCCGGATGGGGGGCGAGGCGGCGCGGCTTGCCGCCCGCCGCGGAGACCACATAAACCCCGTAGTGGCCTTCGACATTGGAGTCGAACGTAATCAGTTGGCCGTCGGGCGACCCGCGGGGAGTGCCTGCTCTCTAGCAATACCCGCCCTGTTGGCGCCGGTACGTCTATGTCTGTGGTTGGCCGGCGGCGTTGAGGTCCTGATTTAATTCGCCGTCTTATGGCCGGGCACACGGTGGCAGCTCATGCTGATGGCGCTGACATGGTCGATGCCCGCAGTGCTGGGTCTCTCTGTTCAACCAGGTTTCCGCCTCCTTTTTTTTGTTTTACGCCGCCGGCCTGCTTTTTATCGGGTCCTCCTGCGCGCCGCCGCACCCGTTCAATTTTCGTGCTCACCTCCTGATCCCGGGGGCTCAGTGTAACACAGGCCGGCGGCGGCGGGCGGAGGCCGCGCCGAGAGCACAAACGGCTGGGCCTGGCCGTTTGCGGGCTCGCCAGCCCTTCCGGCATCGGCTCGACGTGGATGAAACGACTTTGCCGCCGCCTTGAAACCGCTAACCATGAATTCCACTCGACAATGATGGCGCTGTTTATTACCGTCTCGACTCATCGTATTGCTGGCTCCGCGGTATATGCGGCAAAAGCCGGGATCCCGGCGATCGTACTCCTGCCAGCGGGACACGTTGCTGTTGGCAAGATCGCACAGGCGCTGATGCATGGTGCAAAGGTCATCTCCATCAGGGGCAACTTTGATCGTGCGCTCGAGATGGTTCACGAGCTCTGCCTCACCCACGGGTTGTATCTGCTGAACTCGATCAACCCTTACCGGCTGGAAGGACAGAAAACGATCGGGTTTGAGGCGATCGACCAGCTGGGATGTGTGCCCGACCGCATCGCGCTCCCGGTAGGCAACGCCGGGAACATTTCCGCGGTCTACAAAGGTTTGCTTGAACTCCAGCTCTCGACTTTATCGATCGGCTGCCAAAGATGACAGGTATCCAGGCTGCAGGGTCGAGCCCCGTGGTCAGGGCAATCAAGGGGGATCTGCCATCAGTGGTGCCGGAAGAGCATCCCGAAACCATTGCATCGGCAATCCGGATCGGTGCACCGGTCAACGCGGAGAAAGCGCTTGTGGCGATCCGTAAAACCGGTGGAACAGCGGAATCAGTGACCGACGAGGAGATCCTTGCGATGCAACGCGACCTCGCACGGAAGGAAGGTATCGGTGTGGAGCCTGCATCCGCTGCGTCGGTGGCAGGTATCCGCAAGATCGTCGAAATGGGAGTTATCGACCGCGACGAGAAGATCGTATGTGTAGTGACCGGCCACCTCTTAAAAGACCCGGATACGGTGATCAAGCAATGCGAACCCCCGACCGAGATCGACGCGGACCTGCCATCGCTGCTCTCTGCGCTGCACTTATAATTGCACTGGCCGTCCCTTCTGCAGGGGCACTCAATGCCTCGTACCAAGTGCTGCCCAACGCCAGCTCGTATGCCGCTCAGGTTGACCTTGCGGGTGCGTCAAATTACATGTTTGCCGACACGGGCCTGATGGGAGAGAATGTACCGATTACTGTTATGAACGTGACATTGATCGCCGGGAACGGCACACCGGTTGACTTTAACTGGACTACCCGGTGGAGCGCCCCCTCGGTGATCACATTCCCAGAAGGAAACTACACGGTTACCTATATTGCACCCCTGAGTGACAATCATCTTGAGGGAACGTTTCTCTTACCCTACAACGTGAACGTTACCCTGCCTGATGAGTACGATGTCCGGAACCCACTCCTTGCCGGGTTAAGTGTCGGGGCAAACGTGACCCGGTTTCCGGATAATTCCACGCAGGTAACGTGGAACAATACAATGTCGTTCGATCTCCGGTTTTATGATCAGGACCAGGAAGACCTGCTCTACATGTTCGCCGAATTTCTAATTGTCCTTGCAGTGATCCTGCTGATGCCTTTTTTATTGATGAGAAAGCCACCTGAATAATAATGGGTTCCTGATCTACCTAAAAATCAGCCATTTTTTTATTCGTTGCATTATGGACCGGCCGGACTGCTGCAACAGGGGATGCAGAAGGGTTCCGGCAGTATTCATACGAAAGGCGTCCTGCATTCTGGTTTTAAACTAGTCTCCTGATTATAAAACCGGATATTTCACAACGGCAGGGATAATTGATAAAAAATACGATGTAAAAAATTACTGCAACCCGAATGACTTCAGGGTCACGTCGTTGTTGACGGCGCCGACATGGTAGACGCTCCCGTCCGACAGCTCATTAATGACGACCTCCGCGGGTGAGAAAAGCGATGTATCGATCTTGTAGAAATCGTTGCCGGCCTCCTTGAAGATGTCGTTGAACGGCTTGCCGTAACCCTTGGACTTATTGCTCGGGATCTTTTCAAGGTAGTCCTTGATCTCCGGTGCATTCATCGTGAGTCTGGATCTGGCCGTGGTAAATAGTCGCGTCGTTTGTCACACCCATCGCACGCTTCGCCCCCCGTACCGGCGGAATCGGGGCCGTACCGATCGCTGACGAGATCTTACGGGTGTCAAACCCAAGCTCGTTTAATTTGTAGATAGCCGTCTCGACGCAACGCCCCGAGACCTGAATTGATCCGACAATCGAGGATGTCGGCGCGACCACCGCACAGGTATTTGCCACATCGACGTGGCATTCCTCAGCGATCTTCTCCATAACCTCGCCGTTTGGCAGGTGATCGGACTCCAAGCAGATCACGGCACAGTCGTAGTCATCCTCGTAGTCGATCACTTCGAAGGTGTGTTTAGGCTTGAGGGAGAGAGCCCGTGCCGGGCCACTACCCATTGCAAAGTAGTTCCCCACCTTGACCGTCCAGCCGGCTTTCTGTGCCCCCAGGCAGGCAATCGACGGGAAATCGGTATTCACATCAATAAACGACTGTGGGAATTCCTTTATCTGCCCCATCCTGAAGTTGACCTCGCCAAGACCGCCCATGCAGATCTCGGTAAACGCCCTTCCTGCCGCATACCCCCCCCGGGTGCTCACACCACAATCGACGATACGTGCGCCGTTATCCAGTTCATGGTACGCAGCGTTAAACTCCTCGGCCAAATCGGCGAGGTTGTCAAATATTTCAAGTGCCAGTTCGTTAACACTTAACATGGAAAACCCCTTCTCATAAGAAGAGGGTTCACATATAGATAAGATTTTTGAAAATATTCCGTCGACCTTATGAAAGATACTCCAGCACCTTTGCCGGTTCGTACCGGAGTGTGATCACCCGGGTCCTGCCTTTCCCATCCCGGTACTGGAGGTTTACCAGCCGCATCGCATCCATCTTTTTGACAATCTCGTAGAACATGGTGTACCCGATCGGCACCTGCTCTTTTATTGATTTGTAGACATCACCGGCGTTCATCTCGGCTCCCGTGGCACTCGCCGTAGCAAGTTCCCTGAGGATCCTGCGCTCCTCTCCCTTGAGTGACTTAAGCGTATATTCGAGGTGCAGGTACTTTGAGACCGCGTAGGCACCGCAGATATCCTCACGCTCGATGCTGCGCCGTGCTGCCCGCTCCGCATTGAGTGCTGCCCGTTTCAGGAGATCGATACCCACACGCAGGTCGCCACTCCTGAGTGTCTGCTCTACAACGAGATCCAGCATCGCGTCGCTGATGACACCGTTAAAGAACCCCTGCATCACGCGGGCCTTCATGATCTCCTCCATTTCCGCGCTCCCGTACGCAGGGAAGTAGATCTCGGTAGGCCGGAAGACCGAAGCGACCCGGGCATCCACCGCACGCGCGAGATCAACATCAGGATCGCTGATGATCACGATAACGCCAATACGGACCCCATCATATGATTCGTGGGCCCGCAGAAGAGTGTAGAGCACCTTGTTGAGCTCATTTTCATAGAGAAGGTAATTGGCATCGTCAAGCGCCACAAGCAACACGCACTCTTCCTTCTGGAGGATACGGGCGACCGCGTCAAAGACCTGCTTGAACGAAGTTCCCGATGAAGGAGGCAGGTGGCCGGAGAGTTTTCGGTAGATCTGGGAAAGGATGGCAAACTTGGTATTGTCGATCTGGCAGTTGATATGGACCGGCACCAGTTTTTTTGTCGTCTCTTCCACTTCCTGGAAGAGTTTTTTGATACTGGTGGTTTTCCCCGATCCGGGCAGGCCCTTGCAGATCGTATTGAGCGGCCGGCCACCCCGGAGCCCTGGCCGGATCTGGAACGCAAGTTCGCGCATCTGGTTGTCACGGAACTCAAACTGCTCGGGGATGTAATCGATCTCGAACACATCAGGGTCACGGAACAACGACTCGTCCCACATCAGCAGGTTCTTTTTCATCGTATAGTACTCCATCAACGTTACAAATGATAACAGCTCTGGTTACCGGTACCAGATCGCCCCGGATATTTTTGAGAAGGCCCGAAAATGATTTTCCCAAGGTGAAGAACAGGTGTTCCTTCTGTTTTTGCGACAGCCACAGGCGCACTCCGCTCCCGTTGTACATTATACCGGATTGAGGAGCATACGATTTGCCGGATATCAGGAGGGGGTGGAAGAAAAGGTGATCCTGGAAATGTACCTGAACCGGGGATTGTGAAGTGGATAGAACCATATCCGGTATGGTGCGATGGAAAGCCCTGCCTGTATTCTCGCCAAACCTATATCCTTACGTAAGAGAAACGGGAGTGCAGGATGCGGCAGATGATGAGAGTTACCCCCACTGAAATGGTGATGATGCAGGGGACTGATGCCGCATCAATGCTGTAAAAATCAGCTGAATAAGAATGACAGGAAGTCTGTCGCCTCTTTTGTCCCGAACATTCCGGATCGTGCTTCTTTCTCGGAGAAGTGCGTGGTCTTATCCGTACCCTTCCCCGTCACCACGAACGGCACCGGCTCGCGGGAATGCGTCTTGATCCGGATCGGTGTCGGGTGATCCGGGAGGACAGCAACGATCCCGTCAAACTTTTCCCGTATTGCACCCACAACCCGGTCTACATTCTCGATGGCACGCACTTTTTCCTCGACGCTCCCAAGGTGCCCTGCCTCGTCCGGGGCCTCAATGTGGACATAGACAAAATCGAGACGTTTGATCGCATCGAGAGCATACCGGGCCTTTGCCATGTAATCCGTATCCAGGTATCCCGTGGCGCCGGGGACTTTGATGATCTCCATTTTGGCATAGCGGGCGATGCCGTTCAGGAGATCGACCGCCGATATCATTCCCCCCGTGCGGGTGTATTTTTGGGAGAACAGGGGAAATGCCGGCCGCCGCCCACCGCTCCACGGCCAGATCTGCGTCGCCGGGGGCTTGCCCGCTTTTACCCGTGCCACGTTTACAGGGTGGCCGCTGAACACTTCGCGGCTCTTTTCCATGCAGGACAAAAGGAGATCCGCATCCCCGTTCCTCGGCAGATAACCTGCGATCGGTTGCCCCACGATATCATGGGGAGGTGTCGTATCCGCTGCCGACCCCCCGGGAACGACAAGGAGGTTGCGGTAGCTGACCCCGGCTTTTACGACAACTTCAGGCACCTTGGGAGCGAGCGATTCAAAAAGCGCGGCACCTTCAGCGCTGGAAATGTGACCTGCGGAAAAATCCGCCATTGTCTCATCCCTGACGGTCACGATATTGCACCGGTATGCAATGTCGGTTGGTGCAAGGTCGACTCCCATGCTTATCGCCTCGAGAGGCCCCCGGCAGGTATAGTACTTCTCCGGGGCGTAACCGAGGATGGACATGTTCGCGATATCGCTTCCTGCCTCGAAACCATCGGGGATCGTGTGCAGCATGCCGCACGCGCCTTCCCGCGCCATCCGGTCCATGTGCGGGGTCCTGGCATATTCAAGGGGAGTTTTTCCCATCAGTTGCGGGATCGGCTCATCGGCCATGCCGTCCCCGAGGATCAGGATACATTTCATGATAGTGTGTCCCGGAAACCCTTAATCTCCGTCAAGCATTGCCCTGACGGCAATCCTGACGCTTTCCCGTGAACCAACCTGAGGTTTCCAGCGCAGTGCCTTTATCTTATCAAGAGCGAGCTGCATCTTTGGCACATCGCCGACCCACCCGCGTTCGCCGCCGGTGAACCTGAACTTTGTATGGGGGAGGTGCATCTCCTCTGTCACGATCTCAGCGATGCTCTTTACATCAATCCAGTCCTCGGATCCAATATTGAATATGTTGACCCTGCCCCGGGCGTGCCCGACGGCAAAGAGCATGGCCGCCACGCACTCGTGCACATCGAGGTAGGACTTTGTCTGTTTCCCGTCGCCAAGGATCTCAAGCTCGGCGGGGTTCTTCTCCAGTTTATGGATAAAATCGGTGATCACTCCGTGACCGCTCCGGGAGCCGATGATATTGGCAAACCGGAACATCCATGCGCTCATGCCAAACGAGTGGCAGTATGCGGAGATCAGCGCCTCGCAGGCAAGCTTGCTCGCACCATAGACGGAAACAGGTTCAAGCGGAGTATAACTTTCGGGTGTCGGAATAACTGTGGCATCGCCATAAACCGTTGATGTCGAGGTGAACACCATCTCGGGAATGTTACTGTGGCGCATCGCTTCTAAGACACGGTATGTCGCCATGATATTGTTCTGCATTGTCGGATCAGGATTTACCGCGCTCTGGCGGACGTCCGGGTCGGCTGCAAGATGAAAGAGCCGGTCAGCACCGTTTACGGCATCCTGCCACCCGTCGCCGAGCAGGTCTGCCTGCACGAACCTGATATTGCATGAATCAATGTGCCGGGCAATGTTACCCTTTTGCCCGGCACAGAGCGAGTCAATAACCACGACCTCGTTACCCTGGGCAACGAGCGTATCAACCAGATGTGAGCCGATGAAACCAGCACCACCTGTTACGACATCGAACATCAATACCTATTATGTAATCCATGCTATAGGATTACTGCTATGTTCCTCGGGATTGACCACGGCACGACCGCCATGCGGTTTGCATCTGGTACGGATCAGTTCAAGCTGACGCGCGAGGAGGCCATGCGGTTTGCTGCCGTAGACCTTGGTCGGCTCTGCCCACCCGATGATATCGAGGGGATCGCGCTCTGCTATTCGATGGGTGACAATTTTTCAAAGATCACGGATATAAAAAAGATAAAAAACCGGGGTGTCGTCAGCCGCGAGGGTGCTGGCAAGCACATCGGCGGGGGGACCAGGGTCTTTGATGAGATCAAAAAGAGTGGCATACCCACGGTCGTGATCCCGGGCCTGCACCGGGGTTCCCCGACCGATCCACGGTTCAAGGCCTATTCCCACCAGTCCAGCCCGGAGAAGATCGGGATCGCTTTTGAGGTCTGCCACGATCTGGGAGACGATATCGTCGTCTCCGATGCAAGTTCCAATACCGTGACTCTCCTTGTCTCTGCGGGAAAGCTGATCGGGGCCTTTGATGCCTGCATCTTTGCCCCCGGCACCCGGCATGGTGCACTTGATGTCGATGCCATCCGCCGAATTGATTCGGGGGAATGCACGGCAAACGAGGCCTTCCAGCAGGCTGGTGTGAACTATACACTTCCTGAGGGAGACAACCTTCGCATGCGGACCGTCGCCATGTTCTCGGCTATGGAGTGCGCCGCGCTCCTGCTGCTCAACCCACGCGCGCGGGTCGCCCTTGCGGGTTCGCTTGCGCCTCTCATCGCACCTGAGGTCGAATCACTTCTTGACACAGATGTAGCCGTCTATGATGAATGGTGCGCGTCCCGTGGCCTGGCCAGGATTGCCCACGACGTCTTTTCCGGAACGCAGGAGATCCTCGGGCTCGGTGTGGATCTCTAGATTTATATTGATTTATCATGTCGCAGCACGAGAACCCACACAGTGATCCAGCTC
This sequence comes from uncultured Methanoregulaceae archaeon, assembly GCA_963808285.1. GTDB lineage: Archaea > Halobacteriota > Methanomicrobia > Methanomicrobiales > Methanospirillaceae > Methanoregula. The sequence continues at coordinate 1,738 of CAWEFI010000050.1, read as the reverse complement.
CAGCCCGTTCTCATAAAATTCTATGGCGCTTCTTTGCCCTGATAATGAATGCGTGGTTAATTCGAAAAACTGGCGTATTTTTAGGAGCCATTCCAAAATATCAAAACCCAATGGACTAAAAATTTTTATAATCTCTTCTTCCCAAAATCTAAGAACCGGGGCTTGCAGGTTTTCACCATACAGGAATACGCTCATATCGCGTCTGTAAAAACACGCATCACCTCGTCATTAGTCAGTACAAAGGAGTTGTTCGCATATATGTGTCTGATACGGAGTAATCTGGTTTCAGCAGGGCTTATGATTGTTACTCTGGTAATCATCGTGGCACCAGTATCAGCAGCAACGTTTACGATTAGTCCCGGAACGCCGGATGTGATTAACACTACAATCAACCTGGTCGCGAATTCTGGAGACACGATCATCCTGAACCCGGGGACTTACTTCGAGAATAACGTCAATGTCTCAAAGGATATCATCATTGAGGCAAATACAGCAAATGGCGGTAGCCCGGCAAACACGATCATCGATGGGAACACAACCAACAGCAGGATCTTCAATGTTACCGGCGCATACTCCCTCACCATCGACAGCCTGACCCTGCGGAACGGAAACACAGCAGACGGCGGCGGCGCGATCTCTTCCACATACAGCGGAAGTGCCGTCATTATAGAGGGCTCCTCGGTGATCACCAACTGCTCGGCTTCTAATGCCCCCGGTGGTGCCATCAATTCCGGCGGTTCGGTAACGATGACCTCGTCAACTATTACCGACTGCTCGGCTCCTGAAGGAGGCGCCATTGCTTCGGCAGGTTCGGTAACGGTGACCTCATCGACTATTACCAACTGTTCGGCTCCTGAAGGAGGCGGTGCAATCTATGCTGGCGGTTGGGTAACGTTGACCTCATCGACTATTACCAACTGTTCGGCTCCCGGAGGCGGCGGCGCAATCTATTCTGGCAGTCCGGTAACGGTGACCTCATCGACCATTACCAACTGCTCGGCATCTAATGAAGCCGGCGGCGCCATTTATGCGGGAATGGTGGATGTGACCTCTTCGACAATCACCGGTTGCTCGGATCCTTACGATGGCAGCACGATATATTCCGGATTCGGTGGCACTCTCAATTTCAACCGGCTGTACGATAATACGGGGAGTAATTCTATCATGTTCGGTAGCGGTTCGCTCAACGCAACGTACAACTGGTGGGGCTCGAACAATGGACCATCAGGATCCTCTTTCTCCGGATCCGGACCTATTACCTATACCCCATGGCTGGTACTCGGCGCCACTGCCGCCCCGTCTTCCATTTCACTCGGTCAGACATCAGCGATCCAGATTAACCTGACGTACAATTCGACTGGTTTTGACACCTCTGGAAGCGGCCTGTTCGTCCCGAACGGCATACCGGTTACATTCACGATACCGGGCGGCACCGGCAGTGTCCAGCCATCAAGTGGGGAGACGGCAAATGGTTTGAACACGACAACGTTCACTCCGGCAACGACCGGGACTACAATAATTAATGCCATGGTTGACGGACAGCAGGTAAGTGCCGTTATATTGATATCAGCAACTCCGGGTTCAACTCCATTGACTGCTGTGCAGCAATCCATGGTTACGGTTTCTAGCACAGCACCCCCAACAACCACTGAACCGCCTCTCCCTGCCAACACGCCCTGGTCCGGGCTCGATGCAGTACCTGTCCTCGGGGCGTTTACCCTGTGTGGTGCGATCTTCC
>CAWEFI010000049.1:0-11701 GCA_963808285.1 uncultured Methanoregulaceae archaeon | reverse complement strand
CCTGGGATGTGCTCATGTGCGCATCCCTCAACTGGTCATCGTCGCAGCATTAATTACTCCTGCCGGGGCTGGAAACAGGGACAGGGCATGTCATCATGGGGCCACCTCATCACGATCTCCCCCCCCCTCTCCATCCTCATTTATCTTCCTTTTTACCTCGTGCTCAAAACAAGCACCGGATGGATTGGAATCGTCAGGACGTCATCCGATCCCTTCCAGTTCCTGCGTGAATGGCTGGTTCATTGCGATCTTTCTGCTGTTCCTGCTCAAAGACATCCGGGAACGGCCTGTACCTTGTGCTTGTCGCGGTTCCGTTTGTCCTTGCCGGGTACACAGCGGCAGCGATTGCTGCCATCCCTCTCATCTATCTGCTTGCAAAAAAGAGCACAGCATCCCCGATCTCCTTGCCATCTTCGGGCTTGCGATCCTTATCCTCGTGGAGTCGTTTACCTCAAAGATAATATGGGCGACACGTATTTCCGGATCAACACGGTCTTCAAGTGCCATGTACCCGTGTGGATCAGACTCGGATCAGCCCCTTTCCATGATAGGCGCATGGCTTTCACGGCCGGGACGCGTGCCGGTGATGCCTGCCAGACAAAGTGCCGCACTTGCCGTACTCGTCATTGGCTTCCTCTTTGTCGTACCATTTATTGTTCCCCTTGATCTCAATTACGGGGGCCGGACGCTTGACGGGCTGGCGTATCTGATCTCACACCCGGGAGACGCCGGGGGTGTCGCTTATCTCAGGAACCTGACCGGCGATGAGATCATTGTCGAGGCTGCAGGTGGGGACTACACGTATTATTCCCGGATCTCATCCTTCACCGGCATCCCCGCGATTCTGGGTGAGCCTTTCCATGAAGATATGTGGCGCGGGGATACCACAGGCTGGTACAGCACCCGGCCTGCAGACGTCAGGTCCATCTACGAGAATCCCGATCAGACCGTAGCGCTCATGAAAAAATACAACGCTACCCTCCTCTATGTCGGCGATGAGGAGAGAGAGACATACAACGTAAGCCTCCCGGCTACTGGGCTTGAACAGGTGTACTCTGACCGGGGCACCGACATCTACTGTCTTGCCGAATGATTCGCACCGGCCCGAATATGCGAGGGACCGGGCCGGGAATGCCGTCGCTGTTCACAAACCTTTATTTCTCCTCCTGATGAAATGATATGGCTGCATCACTGCTGACTGATGAGTAATGAAGGAGCGATCTGGCTCCTGAATGAGGTGAGTTATGGCAAAAGGATACGTAAAAACCGAGGCTCCAGAGGAGCTCCAGAACAAGGCGCTCGAAGCCCTTGAAGTTGCAAGAGACACCGGGAAGATTAAGAAGGGTTCAAACGAAGCCACAAAAGCCATCGAACGCAGCGCCGCACTGCTTGTTTTAATCGGCGCTGACGTCGAACCCGCAGAGATTGTTATGCATCTGGGTCCGCTGTGCGACGAGAAGAAGATCCCCTATATCTTCATCAACAAACAAAACGACATCGGTGCCGCAAGCGGCCTTGACGTCGGTTCTGCCGCGGCAGCGATCGTCAAGCCCGGTAAGGCAAAAGAAGTGATCGAGGATCTCGCCAAACAGCTGGTTGCCCTAAAGGCATAAGGTGCGATCATGGCAGACGACGCAACGCCCGCAGAAGTCATCGAGGTCGTCGGTTCCACCGGTATGCACGGGGAAGCGATGCAGGTCAAGTGCCGGATCCTTGATGGCAACAACAAGGGGCGCATTATTACCCGCAACACGGTCGGCCCAATCCGGGAAGGAGACGTTATCATGCTCCTTGAGACCGAGCGCGAGGCAAAGAAACTGTCGAGGCGGTGAACCTCATGGTCGAACAGCATATCTGCAGTTTCTGCGGTGCACAGCTTGAGCCGGGCACCGGCAAAATGTTTATCAAAAAGGATGGGACGATTTACTATTTCTGCAGCACAAAATGCCAGAACAACCACAAGCTGGGCCGGGTCCCCCGCCGTGTTGAATGGACCGCTGCAGGACAGAAGAGCACAAAAACGGAGTGAACGCCAGTATGGATTGCACCTTTGTGATGGTCAAACCGGACGGCGTCCAGCGCGGGCTTGTCGGTGAGATCGTCACCCGGCTTGAGGCAAAAGGCCTCAAACTTGTGGCAGCCCGTTTCGAGGTACTGCCCGAGGCCAGGGTCACCGAACAGTACCGGGAACACCTTTCGAAAGCGTTCTTCCCGTCCCTGAAATCCTATATCATGGGAGGCCCGTGTTTCCTTATGGTTTGGGAAGGCAGGAATGTGGTAGCGATCATACGCAAAGTGATCGGGGCGACGAACCCGCAGGAAGCGGCGCCCGGCACCATCCGGGGCGATTTCGGGATCGATATCGGCAGGAATGTGATCCACGCCTCCGATTCTCCCGAGAGTGCCGCACGGGAGATTGGCATCCATTTCAAACCCGCTGAACTATTCGCATATACCCGGATTGACGAATCCGTGCTATACGAATACTAAAAACTTCTTTTTTACCAGAACCTCTATTATCCATAAGGACTGTCTTTTCATTATGACCGATGACCTGCTCAGTTTCTCCCTGCTGTGCTTATCCTCCGTCATTATCATTGTTAACCCGCTGGGCGCGACACTGACCTACATTGCCCTGACGGAGAACCTGGAGAAGCAGGTAAAGGAGCAGATCATCAGGGATGCCTGTACAATCGCGCTTGCGATCCTCATTCTTGTGGGTATTGCCGGGACGATCATCCTTCAAATCCTGGGGATTTCCCTTGAAGCGTTCCAGATCGCCGGCGGCATCCTGCTCTTTGGGATCGGCATGGAAATGGTCTATGCAAAGACCTCACGCACCAATCTTACGGCAACCGAGAAATATGAATCGCGGAAAAACGAAGATGTCGCAGTGATGCCGTTAGCCATCCCTATGATTGCCGGCCCCGGGGCGATCACCACAACCATCGTCTTCACAGACGATGTAATAGCGGGATCCATCGTTGAGCGGCTCGTGATCTTTGTATCGATCGGGATAGCGATCGCAATCACCTATTTTATGATGCGGAACGCTGAATATATCATACGCAAGATAGGCCAGCGGCAGTACCGGGTAATCAACCGGTTGCTGGGTATGCTGCTTATGGCTATCGCCGTGCAATTCGTGATCACGGGGATAAAAATTGCATTTCCGCTGATGGGAGGATCCTAATGTCTGACTGGGATATTGCAACGGTGGGTCTGATACTTGTCGGTTGCAGTATCATTGCGGTAGGGATCATCATAGTGACTATGATCATGGGGGTTCTCAATTCATTGACTCCGTTCCTCCTGCTCACGGGGATCGTGCTCGTCGTCATGGGTGCTGCCGTGATCCTTTTTGTTGACCGGAAATGCAGCCAAGATGCCTGATCCTGATTTTTGTGGGGATCACTGATGCGATGCTGCAGCGCCCAGATCTCCGGGGTCTGGGAATCTCCGGAACAGACACTTGAAAACGCAGAGCAGGTTTTTTGCGAGGCGGCCCGGGCCGGGGCTGCATTAATCTCCTTTCCCGAGCAGTTTGCAACCGGCTCGGGACCCCTGTTCTACAAAAAACACCGAAGATCTCACTGGCGAAATCGTGGCCGGGTTCAAAAAACTGGCTAAGAAGCATGCGATCGCCGTCATCGGATCGTTCCGGGAGACATTCTCCCCAAAGCCAAGGAACACCGCTATTGCGATCAGCCGCAACGGCGAGATCCTGGCCACGTACGCAAAAATCCATCTCTTTACCCCCGGGAACGAGGATCAGGCTTTTACTCCGGGCAACGAGCTTGCGACATTTACTCTTGAGGGCGTCCACATAGGCCTTGCCATCTGTTACGATCTCCGTTTCCCGGAGATTTTCCGGTTGTACCGGCGAAAAGGAATCCACGCGGTGATCGTTCCCGCGGCATGGCCACAGAGCCGGCTCCGGCACTGGGAACTCTTTATCCAGTCCCGTGCGGCGGAGAACCAGATGTATGTCGCAGGCGTGAATACGACCGGGACAAATCCTGTCGACCAGTATGCCGGTGCGTCAATGACCGCTGATCCCCACGGGAACATCATCGCCCGGGCTGGCGAGGGAAACGAACTATTGTACTATGAGATCGATCCCCGGCCGTGGAGCAGGCCCGACAGGATTTCCCGGCGGATAATGACCGCAGGGACGCATTGTACGGTTCTCTCATGGAAAAACGTCAGGAGAAGTAGCCATCTCTTTAACGCTCGCCTATATGTACCCGGAAAACCAATAGATGACCATGTACCATCTCGTATGCGTTCACTGCGGTGCCACCTATCCCGCGGACGAGATCATCTATAACTGCAAAAAATGCGGCCACCTTCTGGCGGTGAAATACCCTCTCGATGAGATCACCGTAAAGCGGGCCACCTGGGACGCCCGCCCCCTTTCGGTCTGGCGCTACAAGGAGCTGCTGCCGGTGCACATCAAGCCGGTCTCCCTGCAGGAAGGGGGCACTCCCCTCTACCATTTACAACGCCTCGGGGAAGAGATGGGCCTCAAACACCTCTACGCCAAGCACGAAGGCATGAATCCTTCGGGTTCCTTCAAGGACCGCGGGATGACCGTGGGTGTCTCGATGGCGCTCCAGCTCAACAAAAAGAGTGTTGCCTGCGCGAGCACGGGAAATACCTCGGCCAGCCTCGCGGTATATGCGGCAAAAGCCGGGATCCCGGCGATCGTACTCCTGCCAGCGGGACACGTTGCTGTTGGCAAGATCGCACAGGCGCTGATGCATGGTGCAAAGGTCATCTCCATCAGGGGCAACTTTGATCGTGCGCTCGAGATGGTTCACGAGCCTCTGCCTCACCCACGGGTTGTATCTGCTGAACTCGATCAACCCTTACCGGCTGGAAGGACAGAAAACGATCGGGTTTGAGGCGATCGACCAGCTGGGATGTGTGCCCGACCGCATCGCGCTCCCGGTAGGCAACGCCGGGAACATTTCCGCGGTCTACAAAGGTTTGCTTGAACTCCAAGCTCTCGACTTTATCGATCGGCTGCCAAAGATGACAGGTATCCAGGCTGCAGGGTCGAGCCCCGTGGTCAGGGCAATCAAGGGGCTCAACCCTCCAGCCTGGATACCTGTCATCTTTGGCAGCCGATCGATAAAGTCGAGAGCAGGAGTTCAAGCAAACCTTTGTAGACCGCGAAATGTTCCCGCGTTAGCCTACCGGGAGCGCGAAATGCCGGTCGGGCACACATCCCAGCTGGTCGATCGCCTCAAACCCAATCGTTTTTGTCCTTCCAGCCGGTAAGGGTTGATCGAGTTCAGCAGATACAACCCGTGGGTGAGGCAGAGGCTCGTGAACCATCTCGAGCGCACGATCAAAGTTGCCCCTGATGGAGATGACCTTTGCACCATGCATCAGCGCCTGTGCGATCTTGCCAACAGCAACGTGTCCCGCTGGCAGGAGTACCATCGCCGGGATCCCGGCTTTTGCCGCATATACCGCGAGGCTGGCCGAGGTATTTCCCGTGCTCGCGCAGGCAACACTCTTTTTGTTGACTGGAGCGCCATCGAGACACCCACGGTCATCCCGCGGTCCTTGAAGGAACCCGAAGGATTCATGCCTTCGTGCTTGGCGTAGAGGTGTTTGAGGCCCATCTCTTCCCCGAGGCGTTGTAAATGGTAGAGGGGAGTGCCCCCTTCCTGCAGGGAGACCGGCTTGATGTGCACCGGCAGCAGCTCCTTGTAGCGCCAGACCGAAAGGGGGCGGGCGTCCCAGGTGGCCCGCTTTACGGTGATCTCATCGAGAGGGTATTTCACCGCCAGAAGGTGGCCGCATTTTTTGCAGTTATAGATGATCTCGTCCGCGGGATAGGTGGCACCGCAGTGAACGCATACGAGATGGTACATGGTCATCTATTGGTTTTCCGGGTACATATAGGCGAGCGTTAAAGAGATGGCTACTTCTCCTGACGTTTTTCCATGAGAGAACCGTACAATGCGTCCCTGCGGTCATTATCCGCCGGGAAATCCTGTCGGGCCTGCTCCACGAGCCGGGGATCGATCTCATAGTACAATAGTTCGTTTCCCTCGCCAGCCCGGGCGATGATGTTCCCGTGGGGATCAGCGGTCATTGACGCACCGGCATACTGGTCGACAGGATTTGTCCCGGTCGTATTCACGCCTGCGACATACATCTGGTTCTCCGCCGCACGGGACTGGATAAAGAGTTCCCAGTGCCGGAGCCGGCTCTGTGGCCATGCCGCGGGAACGATCACCGCGTGGATTCCTTTTCGCCGGTACAACCGGAAGATCTCCGGGAAACGGAGATCGTAACAGATGGCAAGGCCTATGTGGACGCCCTCAAGAGTAAATGTCGCAAGCTCGTTGCCCGGAGTAAAAGCCTGATCCTCGTTCCCGGGGGTAAAGAGATGGATTTTTGCGTACGTGGCCAGGATCTCGCCGTTGCGGCTGATCGCAATAGCGGTGTTCCTTGGCTTTGGGGAGAATGTCTCCCGGAACGATCCGATGACGGCGATCGCATGCTTCTTAGCCAGTTTTTTGAACCCGGCCACGATTTCGCCAGTGAGATCTTCGGTGTTTTTTGTAGAACAGGGGTCCCAGCCGGTTGCAAACTGCTCGGGAAAGGAGATTAATGCAGCCCCGGCCCGGGCCGCCTCGCAAAAAACCTGCTCTGCGTTTTCAAGTGTCTGTTCCGGAGATTCCCAGACCCCGGAGATCTGGGCGCTGCAGCATCGCATCAGTGATCCCCACAAAAATCAGGATCAGGCATCTTGGCTGCATTTCCGGTCAACAAAAAGGATCACGGCAGCACCCATGACGACGAGCACGATCCCCGTGAGCAGGAGGAACGGAGTCAATGAATTGAGAACCCCCATGATCATAGTCACTATGATGATCCCTACCGCAATGATACTGCAACCGACAAGTATCAGACCCACCGTTGCAATATCCCAGTCAGACATTAGGATCCTCCCATCAGCGGAAATGCAATTTTTATCCCCGTGATCACGAATTGCACGGCGATAGCCATAAGCAGCATACCCAGCAACCGGTTGATTACCCGGTACTGCCGCTGGCCTATCTTGCGTATGATATATTCAGCGTTCCGCATCATAAAATAGGTGATTGCGATCGCTATCCCGATCGATACAAAGATCACGAGCCGCTCAACGATGGATCCCGCTATTACATCGTCTGTGAAGACGATGGTTGTGGTGATCGCCCCGGGGCCGGCAATCATAGGGATGGCTAACGGCATCACTGCGACATCTTCGTTTTTCCGCGATTCATATTTCTCGGTTGCCGTAAGATTGGTGCGTGAGGTCTTTGCATAGACCATTTCCATGCCGATCCCAAAGAGCAGGATGCCGCCGGCGATCTGGAACGCTTCAAGGGAAATCCCCAGGATTTGAAGGATGATCGTCCCGGCAATACCCACAAGAATGAGGATCGCAAGCGCGATCTTACAGGCATCCCTGATGATCTGCTCCTTTACCTGCTTCTCCAGGTTCTCCGTCAGGGCAATGTAGGTCAGTGTCGCGCCCAGCGGGTTAACAATGATAATGACGGAGGATAAGCACAGCAGGGAGAAACTGAGCAGGTCATCGGTCATAATGAAAAGACAGTCCTTATGGATAATAGAGGTTCTGGTAAAAAAGAAGTTTTTAGTATTCGTATAGCACGGATTCGTCAATCCGGGTATATGCGAATAGTTCAGCGGGTTTGAAATGGATGCCAATCTCCCGTGCGGCACTCTCGGGAGAATCGGAGGCGTGGATCACATTCCTGCCGATATCGATCCCGAAATCGCCCCGGATGGTGCCGGGCGCCGCTTCCTGCGGGTTCGTCGCCCCGATCACTTTGCGTATGATCGCTACCACATTCCTGCCTTCCCAAACCATAAGGAAACACGGGCCTCCCATGATATAGGATTTCAGGGACGGGAAGAACGCTTTCGAAAGGTGTTCCCGGTACTGTTCGGTGACCCTGGCCTCGGGCAGTACCTCGAAACGGGCTGCCACAAGTTTGAGGCCTTTTGCCTCAAGCCGGGTGACGATCTCACCGACAAGCCCGCGCTGGACGCCGTCCGGTTTGACCATCACAAAGGTGCAATCCATACTGGCGTTCACTCCGTTTTTGTGCTCTTCTGTCCTGCAGCGGTCCATTCAACACGGCGGGGGACCCGGCCCAGCTTGTGGTTGTTCTGGCATTTTGTGCTGCAGAAATAGTAGATCGTACCATCCTTTTTGATAAACATTTTGCCGGTGCCCGGCTCAAGCTGTGCACCGCAGAAACTGCAGATATGCTGTTCGACCATGAGGTTCACCGCCTCGACAGTTTCTTTGCCTCGCGCTCGGTCTCAAGGAGCATGATAACGTCTCCTTCCCGGATTGGGCCGACCGTGTTGCGGGTAATAATGCGCCCCTTGTTGTTGCCATCAAGGATCCGGCACTTGACCTGCATCGCTTCCCCGTGCATACCGGTGGAACCGACGACCTCGATGACTTCTGCGGGCGTTGCGTCGTCTGCCATGATCGCACCTTATGCCTTTAGGGCAACCAGCTGCTTGGCGAGATCCTCGATCACTTCTTTTGCCTTACCGGGCTTGACGATCGCTGCCGCGGCAGAACCGACGTCAAGGCCGCTTGCGGCACCGATGTCGTTTTGTTTGTTGATGAAGATATAGGGGATCTTCTTCTCGTCGCACAGCGGACCCAGATGCATAACAATCTCTGCGGGTTCGACGTCAGCGCCGATTAAAACAAGCAGTGCGGCGCTGCGTTCGATGGCTTTTGTGGCTTCGTTTGAACCCTTCTTGATCTTCCCGGTGTCTCTTGCAACTTCAAGGGCTTCGAGCGCCTTGTTCTGGAGCTCCTCTGGAGCCTCGGTTTTTACGTATCCTTTTGCCATAACTCACCTCATTCAGGAGCCAGATCGCTCCTTCATTACTCATCAGTCAGCAGTGATGCAGCCATATCATTTCATCAGGAGGAGAAATAAAGGTTTGTGAACAGCGACGGCATTCCCGGCCCGGTCCCTCGCATATTCGGGCCGGTGCGAATCATTCGGCAAGACAGTAGATGTCGGTGCCCCGGTCAGAGTACACCTGTTCAAGCCCGGTAGCCGGGAGGCTTACGTTGTATGTCTCTCTCTCCTCATCGCCGACATAGAGGAGGGTAGCGTTGTATTTTTTCATGAGCGCTACGGTCTGATCGGGATTCTCGTAGATGGACCTGACGTCTGCAGGCCGGGTGCTGTACCAGCCTGTGGTATCCCCGCGCCACATATCTTCATGGAAAGGCTCACCCAGAATCGCGGGGATGCCGGTGAAGGATGAGATCCGGGAATAATACGTGTAGTCCCCACCTGCAGCCTCGACAATGATCTCATCGCCGGTCAGGTTCCTGAGATAAGCGACACCCCCGGCGTCTCCCGGGTGTGAGGAATCAAGATACGCCAGCCCGTCAAGCGTCCGGCCCCCGTAATTGAGATCAAGGGGAACAATAAATGGTACGACAAAGAGGAAGCCAATGACGAGTACGGCAAGTGCGGCACTTTGTCTGGCAGGCATCACCGGCACGCGTCCCGGCCGTGAAAGCCATGCGCCTATCATGGAAAGGGAGCTGATCCCGAGTATGATCCACGCGGGTACATAGCACTTGAAGACCGTGTTCATCCGGAAATACGTGTCGCCCATATTATCTTTGAGGTAAAACAGCTCCACGAGGATAAGGATCGCAAGCCCGAAGATAGCAAGGAGATCGGGGATGCTGTGCTCCTTTTTTGCAAGCAGATAGATGAGAGGGATGGCAGCAATCGCTGCCGCTGTATACCCGGCAAGGACAAACGGAACCGCGACAAGCACAAGGTACGGCCGTTCCCGGATGTCTTTGAGCAGGAACAGCAGAAAGATCGCAATGAACCAGCCGTTCACCAGCAGGAACTGGAAGGGATCGGATGGCGTCCTGACGATTCCAATCCCTCCGGTGCTTGTTTTGAGCACGAGGTAAAAAGGAAGATAAATGAGGATGGAGAGGGGGGGGATCGTGATGAGGTGGCCCCATGATGACATGCCCTGTCCCTGTTTCCAGCCCCGCAGGATAATTAATGCTGCGACGATGACCGTGATCGGCGCGTAGATGAGCACATCCCAGGTGTTGATCAGCGGCATTGAGCCGAGGCTGAGTGCAGCAAGGCCGCACATTATCCATTTATCCCTTGATTTGAGTGAGTCCCAGTATTTGTAGAGGTAGAGCAGCAGGAAGATCAAAAAGGCTTGGTTGAATATCGAAATGACGTGGGCGTGGAGATCCCCCCAGGTAAACGAGAAAAGGGGATACTCGTTGATGGTGTTGGTGATCGTGCGGGTGCTGTTCCAGAGCGCAGAACTGATACTGCTTCCTGTGAAGAGCTGGTAAAAGAGCGAGGGATTCGGAATGAAGAAGAGGAGCAGCGGAAGCCAGCGGAACCGGTCGAGCAGGAGAGTACCGATTGCATAGACTGTTACGGCCGCGACACCAAGAACGGTTGGCAGGGCGAGGTTGAACGCAATGTTCGAGGGAACCCCGCTCACAATGCCGAGGCATCCAAAAATCCAGTAGCCCAGATAATAATACACGTCCATCGTGCCCCCGGCAAACCAGGGATCCAGGGGGGGCACAACCGGGTTTCGCATGATGGATGCAAGGAATGCATGGTCCATGAATTTCTCTGCATAGGAGATCGTCGGGTTGACAAACCTGACGGTGAGCATCAAAAAGAAGAATATCAGGAAAATGAGTTCCCAGTGCCATTCTTTCTTCAGCTCGCTCCATGCGTAATCGTGGTGATAGATGTGATACGCAAAGAGCAGTACAAATGGCACGAGTGCGAACTGCAACGGGAAACGGGAAAGGCCACAGTACCAGGTAAGGATGGTAAAGAGAAGGAGTGCTGCGGTAAACGAGGCCGGGAACGCGTACTGTTTCAGGCATTTTTTGAGAGATGGGTAAAGCGCAAGCTGTAAAAATGTCACTACGAGCAGCCAGCTCGCAACGGATAGCGCTTGGAACTCAGGCGTCAGGTTTCTTCCCTCCATCCAGTTTTGACCAGAGGGCCGACTTGATGGTCGGGATCACCCAGTCTCCGAGGTAGTAGATCGAAACGACGCCCCCGGCAAGAGTGACCAGATTCTTGATCAAATCATCAACCACTGCGATCAGGAATGCAACTCCGGGAGTGACGCCGGTGATCGCAAACGTTGCCGAGACTATAAGTTCGTAGGTACCGATCCCTCCCGGGGTAATCGGTACCGCCTTGATCAGGTTTCCGAGCACAATGGCAAGAACGATCACGGCAAACGGGATCTGCTGTTCAAACATCGCAGCAACCGAAGTGCAAACGAAAATGTCAAGCATCCATATCACAATGGATGAGATTCCAAGGATCAGAATCGAGCGGAGGGAGAGCGAGGCTCTCCTGATCTCATCGAGCATGGTCAGGAGGTACGTGACGTACTTGTTCGTCGTGGTCAGTCCCCCTACAAAGATCAGGAAGATAAAGAAAGCAAATGCGACCGCGAGAATGGCGATCATGATGTAAATGTAGATATTGAGCCAGCCCGGGATATTGGGGATAAAGAACAGGGATGCAGCTCCCAGAATCGCGATGGCAATGATATCAAACACCCGCTCCACAACAAGAGATGAGATCCCTTCCGA
>CAWEFI010000048.1:0-37496 GCA_963808285.1 uncultured Methanoregulaceae archaeon | reverse complement strand
CCCTGAACTGGTCGATCTCTTCCCGGTTGAGCTGGTCGAGGAACTCGTCGGTTGCATGCTCGATGTCCTTGCTCGCGGTGATACCGCGGCCGACCACGAGGATATCGGCGCCGGCCTTCAGGGCGTCTTTGACGACTTCGACCCGGATGCCGCCGGCGGTTGCGCAGAGGAGTTTGCCTGCCGGCCGCCTTCTTCATCGCCGGGATGTCGCCCCACGCGTGGGAGGTCTCCTCGGTGTCGATGGCACGGTGGAGCTCGACGATGTCAGGCTTCACCTTGAGCTTCTCGATGAGTCTTCGCCGGGTTTCTGCACGTTGAGCATATCGATCATCCAGTAGATGCCCACCTTGCGGGCTTCCGCAATCGCCTTCTCGATGGTGGAGGTCGGGGCAAGGCCCGAGACGACGACCGCATCCGCGGTGGCGTCGGCCGCCATCCGGGCTTCGAGGTTGCCGGTGTCAAGGATCTTCAGGTCCGCGATGATAAACGCGTTCGGGCGCAGTTCGATTTCGCCGATGACACCGAGGCCAAACTTCTTGATCAGCGGTGTTCCCGCTTCGATGATCACGTGGTCGTTCTGCGGCACTTCCGTGAGGACCTGGGCGACCTTGCCCATGTCCACGAGGTCCATCGCGACCTGCAGGTACGGCGGGTCCCAGAGGCGCTGCACCTTGAATCCCATGATGCCGTGCGCAGCCCGGTCTTTCTCGTCACGAGCGTCTTCGTGCCCGGGAACTTGTCGAGCGCCCGTCGGATGGCAGACTTTGTCGCGCCGTAGTTATACCGGTAGATCCGGTTGTAGTCCCGTGGATCCGGTAGACAAACGCGGATGCAAGGATGACTGATATCCTCGATATCGAAGTCCGTAAATACGCCCTCTTCGAGGCTGTCCGCGACCGCCTTTGCGACCGCTGCCTGGACGGGCCCGAACATCTCGTTCACCTGCTCCATGCCCTTCCATGTCGCCTTCGGGATGACTACCGTCGCGGGCTTCGTGAGCAGGTTCGGGCGGACGACCGCGAGAAGCGGGGTATGCCCCACCGATAACTGGGATACCGCGTTTGCAAACGCGCTCCCGACCGGGCCTTCCTTATTCCCGAGCAGCAGGTCGATATGCGCAAGTTCCGCGCCCTCACCTATGAGTGCTTCTCCGACAAGATACATGTGAATCTTTTATCTCCGGTTAGATATGTAACCGCCAACCATGATAAGATTACGCGGGGAAGGCCCGGGGTGGCGGCTCTCACACGTGGAGCTGACCGGAGAATATCTCCACAGCGTGGCCTCCGAGGATCACCCGGTCGCCATTCACGGTAACGCGGACGGTCCCGCCCCGTGGGGAGCACTGGAACCCGGAAAGTTCGGTTTTGTGGAGTTTTTCCCCCCAGTATGGCCCAAGGCAGCAGTGGGCGGAACCGGTGACCGGGTCTTCCGGCACGCCAAGCGCCGGGGCAAAGAACCGGGAGACAAAATCAACGTCAGGCAGATCGGAGACTGCGGTCACGATGATGCCCCGTGCAGGGATGGCCGCGAGGGCGTTCATGTCGGGATCAAGGTCGCACACGTCCGAAGCGGTCGCCAGCTCCACGAGCAGGTCAGACCGGTTCCGCCCGACAAAGACGGGCGTTGCCCCCAGCGCCTGGTCGAGCCCGGGGACCGGTACTGCCTCCCCCGACGGCTCTGCAGGGAAATCAAGGAATATCCATTCCCCGTCCCGGCGGGCGGTCAGTCTCCCGGACCGTGTTGTAAAGGATATAACCGACGCAGGTTGCTCGCGGCCGGTCTCCCAGAGAACAAACGCCGAGGCGAGCGTCGCATGGCCGCAGAGGTCCACCTCTGTTACCGGGGTAAACCACCGCAGGTCCCAGCCATCGGGGAGGGGAGAAATAAATGCGGTTTCCGAATGCCTCAGTTCACCGGTCACCTGCTGCATCCACGCGGGATCGGCCGGGCCTTCCAGGATGCAGACCGCAGCGGCGTTCCCGCGGAACGGGAACCCGGTAAAGGCATCTACTATGTGCAGCTCGTGACCCATGATAGTGGATTGTATGCCGGCCAATAAAGTATACGGGGAATGCAATGACCGTTAATATTGGATAGGTGATTGTAAAGGGGAATCTCCAACAATTATCCGGAATTACGATGCCTGCCCGCCTCAGGGCCCCTCCGGGGCACGGCTGGGCAAGGAGGTGTCAGAGCGATAAAGTCCCTCGCCCGCCGCGGGGGCGTCCCTTCGGGGGCGGCGGGAGTCATCGTGCCTTCGAGTGGAGGCCCTGACTCAGTTGAACGATATTCTTTGACAGGGCCATGACGCCATCTGACATTCTATCGTTACTAGCGTCCCATACCTCTTGGGAGACTGGTGGCGCAAGAGGGGGGAAGGTTATCAACGGGATAAACCAGATATTCACAAAAAAGCGGAAAACAGAACTGAATGCTCCGCTCATAAAAAAACAATCTTTTGAGAAAATGTGGGGTTGGTGAGATTTGAACTCACGATCGACGGGTCTCTCCGACATGCATCAGTGCTCCAACGGGTCATCATCAATTCAGCAGACCCATTGTTCATCATCTGCGAGCACGAAAGAACGCAAAGACCGCTGGAGCCCGTCGCCATTCCGGGCTTGGCCACAACCCCGCCCGTCATACGGTGCTTTACCAGCACAGCTGACTGTACAAGATCGTGCTGACGAAATTTAATTGTTTTCCCTCACCGGTCGTTTTTCCTCATACGATACATGACGGCAGCCGGGACCGACAGCGATGTACCTGACATCCCCCCGTCACCTGCAAAAAACACAGATGGATCTCCGGTCTTATCATCAGTAGTCATATATCCTGCCATTACTCCATATTTTACGATGGACAAGGGCAGCTATACATGCGGGACGTCGGAATTCCCCCTGCTGGGAATGACGATGGGTGAGATGATCGACTACATCGCGGCGAAATACCCGGAGACCGAGGCGCTCGTCTCCGTCCACCAGAACATCCGCTGGACCTACCGGGAATTCCTCGAACGGATCAACCTGGTGGCCCGCGGGCTTATGGGCATGGGCGTGGACAAGGGCGACCGGGTGGGCATCTGGGCGATGAACCATGCCGAGTGGGTCGTGATCCAGTTCGCCACCGCGAAGATCGGGGCGATCATGGTCAACATCAACCCCGCCTACCGCACGTACGAGCTGGAGTACGTCCTCAAGCAGGCGGAGATCCAGACCCTCATCCTGCAGGGGCGGTTCAAGACCTCCGATTACGTGGGAATGTTCTACGAGGCCTGCCCCGAGGCCTACGAGCAGAAGCCCGGCCATATCTCCTCAGAGAAGTTCCCGTTCTTAAAGAACGTGATCTTCATGGGCGACATCCCGTACAACGGTATGTTCACCTGGGACGAATTCCTCAAAAAAGCAGACGATATCACGATGGACGAGCTTGCAGAAAGGAACGAAGCCCTCTCCTTTGACGACCCCATTAACATCCAGTATACGAGCGGCACCACCGGGTTCCCGAAAGGCGTTGTCCTCACCCACCACAGCGTGCTCAACAACGGCTATATCATCGGCGAAGGCATGGGCTTTACCGAAAAGGACCGTCTCTGCATCCCCGTCCCGTTCTACCACTGTTTCGGGATGGTGCTCTCCAACATGGCCTGTGCCACCCACGGGACGACCATGGTCCTGCCCAGCCCCGCGTTCGATGCCGAGGAAGTCTTAAAGACTGTCGAGATGGAACGCTGCACCGCTGTCCACGGCGTTCCCACGATGTTCATCGCGGAACTCACCCACCCCAACTTCTCAAAGTACAACCTTGGATCCCTCCGGACCGGCATCATGGCCGGTTCCCCCTGTCCTATTGAGGTGATGAAGCAGGTGAACACGCGCATGAACATGAGCGAAGTCGTGATCGTGTACGGCCAGACCGAAACCTCCCCGGGCGTCACTATGACCACGACAAAAGACCCGGTCGAACGCCGCGTCACCACCATCGGGCGGGCGTTCCCCCACACCGAGCTCAAGATCATCGACCCCAAGACCGGCAAGATCGTCCCGACAGGGGAGATCGGAGAGATCTGCGCCCGCGGGTACTGCGTGATGAAGTGCTATTACAACAACCCATCGGCCACCCATGCAACGCTCGACAAGGATCACTGGAACCACACGGGCGACCTCGCTACGATGGACGAGGAGGGCTACTTCAAGATTGTCGGACGGTTAAAAGACATGGTAATCCGGGGCGGGGAGAACATCTATCCCCGGGAGATCGAGGAGTACCTGCACCACCACGATAAGATTGCGGACGTGTATGTAGTCGGCGTGCCGGACATCAAGTATGGCGAGGAACTCTGTGCATGGGTGAAGGTAAAAGCCGGCCAGGCGCTCACTGAGGATGAGGTAAAGGAGTTCTGCAAAGGAAAAATCGCCCACTTCAAGATCCCGCGGTATGTCATGTTCGTAGACGATTTCCCCATAAATATATCCGGCAAGATCCAGAAGTACCTGATGCGGGAAGAGTCAATAAAGAAACTCGGGCTTGAGGCCGCAGAAAATATCAAGACGGCGTAATGTTCTGGAAGGGATTTTCCGCAATCTCATCTTTTTCGGGCTGATCTACAGAGAAGGATCGTGCCGTTCCTGCTCCGTTTTTTAAAAAACAGGAGAAATCGAAAATGAGGCTCTGTAGAAAACCTTTTTTTAAGAGATACAGCCCCCCTTACGCCAGCCCTGCCCCCCAAGGGGGCGGGGGCGTAAGCGATGACTTCGTTGTACCCCCACACGAAACATCCATCTTTCCATCTTTGCGTTGCTGGTAATACGGCACTATCGCAACCGGGGGATGCCAAAGCGGCGGGGGCTTTAGCCCCCAAGAGCGTCCTTACAAATCTCATTTTAGGATTTCTATAGAGCCGAAAATGATGAAAGGACCACCACTCCTTTACATTCTCATTACGATACCTCCCGCCGTGCCCCGCGAGGGGCCCTGATGCGGGGTGGCATCGTTATCAATGCCCGTAGTCAGTCCATTGTATTTTCAAAAAGTTGAGGGGCTTCGAGTCCCCCTACCCCTCCACCACCTTCTGCCCCTCCCGCTTTCCCCGCGCAAGGGAAAAGAAGATCCCGGCAAGGCACGTTACGGTAAAGAGGATAAACGCCCAGTGGAGGCTCTCGGTGAACTGGGGATAATTCGCGGGCGTGATCTCCACCTGGCCGATCACGATGGCAAAGATCATCATCGCAATTCCCATCGAGAGCATCTGGCCCAACAGCCGCATCGTGGAGTTAATCCCTGATGCGACGCCGTAATACCTCTTGTCGACAGCGCTCATGATCGCATTGATGTTCGGGGTCGAGAAAATGCCAAACCCGATCCCAAGGATGATGAGCACGACGACGATGTACCAGAGCGGGGTTGTCTCGTTTAAGAAGATGAAGAGAAAGAGCCCAAGGGCGGTCAGTCCCATTCCGATGGAGGAGAGGACCTGGGAGTCGTGCTTGTCGGAAAGCTTTCCCGCAAACGGGGAGACGATCATCTGGAAAAACGGGGCGGCGATCAGGATGAAACCGGCATATTCTGCCGAGAACCCCTTGGTATACTGGAGGTCGAGGCTGAGAAGGAATGAGACGGCGTAGGTGGCTGAATAATTGATCAACGCTGCGATATTCGAGAACGCAAAGATCCGGCTCCTGAAAAACAGCTGCATGTTTAAGACCGGGAAGGGCTGCCGTTGCTCGAACCACACAAACGCCCCGATCAGCGCGATGCCGGTGACCACGAATACGCCCCCGCTCACGTCAGGGAGCACAGAGAAACCGACCATAAGCGCGACCAGGCCGGCGCTGTAGATGAGCGAACCGGTGAGATCAAACTTTTCGCCGACGCATTCCGCCCATTCGCCCCGGAGTTTCCAGACGATCAGGATCGCAGCGGCAATCGCGATAGGCACGTTGATGTAGAAGATGCTCCGCCAGCCAAAGATGTCGGTCAGGATACCACCGAAAAACGGCCCGAGGGAGAGGCCCAGGTACACGGACGTGATGTAGATCCCAAGCGCCCGTCCCCGTTCACCCGGAGGAAAGACAGCGGTCAGGATCGCTATCGCGGTGCCGAAGATCATGGCGGCACCGATTCCCTGGATAACCCTGACGGTGATCATCTGCTGTTCGGTGGCCACGAGCGTCATGATAAAAGAGGCTGCACCAAAGACGCAGATCCCCCACAGGAAGATCTTCTTCCTTCCGTAAATGTCGGCAAGCTTCCCGAAAGGGACAAGGAAGAGTGCGGAGGCAAGAAGATAAGCGGTCGCCACCCAGGAGAGGGAGATCGCGTCCATGTGGAACGCAGTGCCGATCGTGGGCAGCGCAATATTGACCGCGGAGCCGTCAAACGGCGTGAGGAAACCGGCGAGGATAGCGATCAGGAGGACAATACGTTTTTCTGTGGCGGTGACGGGGATGGCCAGCGTGCGGCAGATTGCCGGATCCTGGGGTGCGGTATCACGGGGGGCAGGCGAATTCATTGGCATCGTACTTGTTCCGGTGAAAGTGCGAAGAGGGGCACATGTTCTTTACGGTTTTATCAGGAGAAAATCCGGCAGGATGACAGGCCCTTTTGCCACGTATCTGCCAGCAAAGATCCCGCACGACAGTCGTTCGTGGTCCGGTCAGAGAACCACTCCGAACCACGCCATATACGATACGATCACCATAACCACAACAATCCCGATCAGGATCTTGTACCCGCACTTTTCGCAGATACCGAGGCGGGAGGGATGACATTCATGGCAGTATTCGGACCTGCAGACCCTGCAGGTCTTCTGGTGCGAATGGTCCGGGTGATTGTCGCAACACGTCATAACGCATTTGTTCGGTGTGAAATGGTAAAGATGTGTCGGATTCGGATGGTTTTTTACACCCGTGCGGATCAGGTTGCGTCCGGATCAGGTTCCCGATAAGATGAAACCCCCGGCTTTTGTGTTTCGTCTGTCGCGGCCACGTCCCCTTTGAGGGAGGATGTAAGGATATCCCCCGCAGCATCCGGCCGGGACATTCTGACGGAGGTCTCCGGTTCCGGGAAGATTGGGGCAGCAGGCGTCTCCCCGATCCGTTCGATGACTGCCTTCATGGGCAAGGGATCCGTTCACTCAACAGGTCTGCGCCCGTTTCACGAGGCCGGCTGCAGACCGGGCTGCGTTTTTGAGGACGTCAGGCTCGCCCGGGATCTCGCGGTCAAGCATCAGCACCCGGCCGTTGCAGATCGTCGTCCTTACAGCAGCCCCGCTGCAGGAATAGACAAGGTTGGAGGCGGCGTTATGGAGTGGCGTGTTGCAGGGCGTGAGGGTCGAAACAAGGATAATATCGGCAGGGGCCCCCGTGGCAAGGGTGCCGGTGCCAAAGCCCAGCGCTTTTGCCCCGTTACCTGTCACCATTTCAAGCGCTGCCGGCGCCGGGAGAATGGTCGGGTCGTTCCAGAAGAATTTCTGGAGCAGGGCGGCACACTTTACCTCCCCGAAGAGATCGAGGCTGTTGTTCGAAGCGCAGCCGTCCGTGCCGAGACAGACGTTCGCGCCGGCCGCGGCAAGCTTCGGGTACGGCAGCGCCCGATGGGTGGCCAGCTTCATGTTGCTCGACGGGTTGTGGGAGACGCTTACACCCCGCTGTGCAAGCAGGGTGCATTCATCGTCGTCCAGCCAGCAGCCATGCGCCGCGATGGTTTTTGGGGTAAGGATGCCACACCCGTCCAGCAGGGAGACCGGCCGTTTCCCGTGCTGTGAAATACAGTCCCTGACCTCTTTTTCGGTTTCGGCAAGATGGATGTGGATGCCGATCTTCTCGTCCTGTGCAAATGCAGCACACCACTTCAACCCCTCGGGAGAAACGGTATAGGGTGCGTGCGGGCCGGCCGCGGCACGGATCCGCGGGTTGTCCATCGCCCTGATATGGGCAGCCAGCGCTTCCGTTGCCCGGCACTCGTGCTCCCGTTTCCCTGCATCCCCGAGATCGATAAAACCGTAGGAGAGCACGGCCCGGATGCCGGCCTCGTCCACCGCCCGGGCTGCATCCTCCATATAGAAGTACATGTCATTGAAGGCAGTCGTCCCGGTCCGGATCATCTCGAGGCAGGCGAGTTTCGTGCCCCAGTAGACGTCATCGGCGGTCAGGTGGGCTTCGAGCGGCCAGATCTTCCGGGCGAGCCAGTCTTGGAGGATCATGTCGTCCGCGTAGCCCCGCAGGAGCGTCATCGCCGCGTGCGTGTGCGTGTTTGCGAGGCCCGCGAGAGCGAGTGCGCCGTCACCGTCGATGACGAACTCCGCTTCGCCCCGGTGCCGTTTGCGGATGTCTCCCCCGATATCGGTGATGGTCTCCGCCGCGTCGATGAAGATGTCCACCGGCCTGTCGTCAGCGACCACATTGGTGATGAGCACTGATTTCTTTGTTCCAAAGATATCGGATGTTTCCGTTGTTGTCATTTTTATTCTCCCGTCCTATCCCATCTGCCGGATGATCGATCGGACGATCTCTTCGGTCCGGTGCCGGTACGTCTTCGAAGTGGAGAGGATATGGTCGTAGGTGAGCACGTCCGCCCCAAGGCCGTTTGCATAATTATCGATCGTGCAGAGCGCGGCAAAGTCCATGCCCAGTTCGCAGGCAAGCGTCGCTTCCGAGGCGACCGTCATACCCACGATATCGGCGATCTTCGCAAGTGCCGCGACCTCGGCAACCGTCTCGATCCTCGGACCTCTCGTCTGGACGTAGATGCCCCCGAGCCGGGCTTCTGGGACAACCGAGGAGAGTTTCTCTGCGAATGCCCGCGGAAGTTCCGGCCGGACATGCTCGATTTTGTGGTCATGGATGGACGGAATACCGGTCATGCTGATATAGTCGGTCGGGATGAGGATGGTGCCGGGCTCGATCTCCTTTTTGAGCGAGCCCGAAGAGCCGAAGGCGACAATCCGGTCGACACCGGCGATCGCCATGGCCGCGAGGTTGGCCCGGAAATTGATCCGGTGCGGCGGCCGGCCGTACTGGTGGCGCATGAGGAGCACAATTTCACCGCAGAGGAGGTCGGCGCTGCCATAGGGAGTGTCCACGCTCTCTTTTTGTAAATCCGGCAGGGTTGAAAAGAGCAGGCTTGTCCCGCCAATGATACCGAGCATCAGGCACTCCCCCCTGCACCTGTGCAGGAAATCCTCCGGGCGAATAAAAGCTGCTCCATGGATCTTCAAAACAAAGGTTGTGTGCACCGGCACTAATACCTAGCGCACAGGAGGCGTACAGGAACGTGTTTTTCATAAAACAAGTTTTGTAGAAATTGCTCTATAAGAAATCATTAAGGATTACCTGACGCTCCAGGGGCTCCGCCCCGGTTGCGATAGTGTCGTATTACCTGAACACAAAAAACAGAAGGAAATTTTTGTACAGGTAATACCGAGGCATCACATGCGCCATGCGCCCTCGAACGGGGGCAGGGTTGGCTCAAAGGGGGGCAATAGTATCTCATGAAATAGGATTTAGACAGAGCCGTAGAAAGCTCTGTTTTTGAATAATGAGACAATAACAGGGTACCGCGCCTATCCCCCCTCTTGTGCCACCAGTCTCCCGGAGGGGGACGGGGCATAATTGCAATAGCCCTAAACCAACAATGCCATATTTCCATTTTCTCATCAATTTACTCCGGTAATACAGCATCATCGCAAGAGGGAGGATGCCACAAGCGTGCGGGAGCGAAGGCAAAATTTGCCGGAGCCCCCAAGAGCGTTAAAAAATGTTATCCAGGCATTTCTCCAAAGCCATCAAACAACCATTAAACGTAAAAATGTCCCGGCACCAATATCATCCTATGGGCATGTTCGATACCGTCAGCGATGAAACGATAAAACGGGGGGATTGCACGGACATTTATTTTGTCCGCACCGAGGAGATCCTCGAAAAAGAGCAGATAAATCCCCTTGTATCCATGGAGGTGACCGCGGCGGCGCTCCCTGACGCATGGGGGATCGTCTGCGGACTGTCCGATGTGCTCGCACTCCTTTCCGGCGTGCCCGTGACAGTCGATGCGATGCCGGAGGGGACACTTTTCTTCCCGGGCGAACCGGTCCTTCGTATCACCGGGCGGTACCGTGACTTCTGCCGGTACGAGACCGCCATCCTCGGTTTCCTCTGCCATGCCTCCGGGATCGCGTCGGCGACCGCCCATATCATGTGCGAGGCGAAGGGCCGGCCGGTCTATTCCTTCGGGTCCCGCCGGCAGCACCCGTCGATCGCCACGATGATCGAGCGGGCCGCGTGGATCGGGGGCGCCGACGGCGTCTCCAATACCTGCGCACCCCCGGGCATGCCGGTCGTCGGCACCATGCCGCATGCGATGATAATGTGCTTTGATAAACCAGAAGATGCATGGTGTGCCTTTGACCGCGATGCCCCGGGCGAGGTCCCCCGCATCATGCTCTGCGACACCTACTGCGACGAGAAGACGGAGTCGCTTCGCGCGGCAGAATGCGGTGCGACGGCAGTCCGGCTCGATACGCCGCGATCCCGGCGGGGGGACATGCGCTCGATCATCGAGGAGGTGCGCTGGGAGCTCGACTCGCACGGGTATTCCCGGGTGAAGATCTTCCTCTCGGGCGGGGTGACCCGGGAGGACGTGATCTTATACCGGGACTGCGTCGATGCATTCGGGATCGGGGGGGCGATCGCAAACGCTCCCGTGGTCGACTTTGCCATGGACATCGTGGAGATCGAAAAGAAGCCCAGGGCCAAACGGGGGAAGCGGAGCGGGATAAAGCAGGTCTACCAGCTCGTGTGCGAGAAACACCGGACCGTGCCCGTGGGGCAGACCCCCCCGGCAAACGCTGTTCCGCTGATCAGGTTGTTTATGACTGACGGCAGGATAGTAAGGAGGCCGGACATGCAGGAGGCGCGTAAACGGGTGCTTGCGTTCATCCGGCAGACCACGGCGGATCCCGGGGACAGGAAAACAGGAGCCGGAAAAGACCGCAATCACGCCAAATCCCCGGCCTGAACGCTTCCCTGGGCCGGCAGTTGAAAGGCCCGGTGCATTCCTCAAAGGCACCCGATACGTTTTTTAAGGTACCTGAACAGGATGGTGGGGACTGCCCGAACCACCCAATTCTTTTAACCTATGCCGTGCAACAGTGTTAAAGCGGGCCGGTAGATCAGTGGTAGATCGCTTCCTTGGCATGGAAGAGGCCGCGGGTTCAATTCCCGCCCGGTCCATGTTTTTTGCCCTGTTTTTGCACATGTATTTATGCTCCCGGACAGACGATTAAATCCTGATACCATGCGCATCCGCGACCTGATCCTGCCCGAAGACCAGATCTTTTTTACTCTCTTTAAGGACATGGCCGGGAAGATCAAAGAAGCAGCGACGACCTTGAACGAGATCACCCACGAACTTCCCGAAGGAACGGAAAAATCCCACAAGGTGCGCCAGCTCGAGCACCTCGGGGATGAAACGACCCGCCATATTTACGAGCGCCTCAACGAGTCGCTTATCACGCCGCTCGAGCCGGACGAGATCGCCCGTCTTGCCCCGGCCTTTGACGACGTGCTGGACAAACTCGACTGGGTGACTCACCAGATCGCCACCTACGAGCTCCCGGCGTCCAACGACGTCCTGAAAGAATATTCCTACCTCATCGTGATGACCAGTAATGAGATCACCGATGCTTTGGACGCCCTTGCCACCTTAAACCGTCCGGCCGATGTGAGCAGCCATGTGGTCGAGATCAGCCGGCTCTACAACCTGTCGGGAGAGCTACTCTCACGGGCCGTGGTCGACCTCTTCAAGACGCAGGACCTGCTGCTGATCATCAAGCTCAAGGATATTTACGAGAGCATGGCAAAGGTGATGGAGAAATGCAACGACGTCGGGCACGCACTGTCTGACATCTCGATGAGCCATACATGACCGGCTACGATCCCGTTATCCTGTTTGGCATCGTCTTAGCGCTTGCCCTGAATTTTTTCAACGGGCTCGCCGATGCCGCACAGGGTGTCGCAACGGTTGTCGCAACACGGGCCCTCTCCCCTGCAAAAGCCGTTTTTCTGACCGGGGTCTGCAACATGGCCGGGCCCTTTATCTTTACGACTGCGGTTGCGGCAACGATCGGGACCGCCATCGTCCATGCAGATGCGCTCACCCCGCAGACCATCATTATTGCCATGCTTGCTTCCACGACGTTGGTGTTCTGTGCAACAAAGCTCGGCCTCCCCCTTTCAAGCAGCCATGCGCTCATCGGTGGCCTTATAGGGTCCAGTATCGCAGCGTTCGGACTTGCTGCCGTCATCTACCCGGCCTGGAGCGTGATCGGGCAGATGGCCGGATGGGGACTTCTCGGAGCCATTCTCGGGGCCGTCACGGTAGGGATTATTGTCGCCGCATTTAAAGGCGACGTCCGGCTTGCCCTCATTATCGGGGCAATCAGCGGTGCAGCCTTTGCCATCCCGGTCATGATGGTCCTTGGCGTGCTCAGGATCACCGGGCTGCTTGCCGTTGTCCTGTTCATCTTTATCTCGCCGGTCCTTGGCGCGGTCACCGCATTCCTCTTCGATGTGCTCATCTCGCACCTGTTCAAAAACTCGCGCCAGAACCGGATGAAGCGGATCTTTTCGCCGCTCCAGATCGTTGCATGCCTCTTCCAGGCCACCAGTCACGGCGCAAATGACGGGATGCACGCGGTGGGTGTGATCACCGCACTCCTTGTCTCGGGCGGCATTCTCACCGCATTTGTTGTCCCGACATGGGTACTCCTGCTCTCCGCCATTGCCATCGGGTTTGGTACCTGTTTTGGCGGCTGGAAGGTTGTGAACCGTATGGCAAAGGGCATCACGAAGATCCGTCCCTACCAGGGGTTCTGTGCAGGTACGGCCGGCAGCATGACCCTTGCCCTTGTCACGATGCAGGGTATCCCGGTCTCGTCCAACCACGTGATCAGCGGCGCAATTGTCGGCGTTGGCGCTACCCGGGGTAAAAATGCGGTCCAGTGGAAGGTCGTACGCGAGATGATGACCGCTTGGGTGGTCACGATCCCGCTCGCGGCGATCTGGGCATTTGTCGGGTACCTTCTCTTTGCGACAGTACACTCGGTTCTCTTGTGAGCACTATATTTCGCTATATTTTTCAGGTTGCTCGACTGATTAGCAGTGGGTTTGTGTATGGGCTTACGGGAATTGCTGATTCCGCAGGACAAGATATTTTTCGAGATGTTTGAACGCCAGGCCGCGACCGTACGGGAAGCGGCGTACCAGCTGGTGGCGTTGAGCGAGGACTTTACCAATGTGAGGGAGAAACGGCACTCAATCGAACTGCTCGAGCATCAGGGCGACCAGATCACGCATGGGATCTACGAGCAGCTCAACCGCACCTTTATCACCCCGCTCGATCCGGAGGAGATTTCGAGGCTTGCATCAACGCTTGACGATGTACTGGACTATATTGACGGTTCATCGGAGAAGATGTTCTACTACGGCATCGGAAACACCGATTCCCACATGATTGAGCTGGCAAAGCTGATCCACCTGTCCGCCGTTGAGATCGAAGGGGCGGTCAAGGGCATCCGTTCAATCAAAGATCCGCGGTACATCGAGGAGCGCTGCATCGAGGTGAACCGGCTGGAGAACCTTGCCGATGACGTCCTCGCCCACGCCGTGATGGATCTCTTCAGGACCACCGATGCAATCTCGATCATCAAGCTCAAGGATATCTACGAGAACCTTGAAACGGCGACCGATTACTGCGAGGACGTGGCAAACGTACTCTCCGATATCGCCATCCGGCACTCGTGAGGCGATGCGGTTGAAGCAGAGGTTCAGAGGAGGGCTCATATGATCGCGGCGCCGCTGATCCTTATCGTTGCGATCATTGTCATTGCGCTCGTCTTCGATTTCACCAACGGATTCCATGATTCGGCCAATTCGATCTCAACCGTGGTATCCACAAAAGTGCTCTCACCCCGGAACGCCGTGCTGTTCGCGGCTTTTTTTAATTTTCTTGCGGCCTTCGGGTTCGGGGTTGCGGTGGCAGACACCATCAGCAGCATCGTCGATCTCAATATCGTTGCGCTGACCATTATTCCCTATATTGTCCTTGGTGCGTTGATCGGTGCCGTCAGCTGGAACATTATCACCTGGTTCTTTGGCCTTCCCACCTCGTCTTCCCATGCGCTCATCGGCGGCCTTGCCGGCGCCGGCATCTCTGCGGCGGGACTTACGGCCATCAAATGGTCGACGGTCGGTCTGGTCACGCTCTTTATGGTGGTCTCACCGCTGATCGGCCTTGTCTGCGGTTTTCTCTTTATGGCCACTATTCTCTGGCTCACCCGGAAATCCAATAAACCCAAGGCAGAAGTGCATTTCAGGAGGCTCCAGCTCTGTTCAGCGGCAGCATACAGTTTCAGCCACGGGACAAACGATGCCCAGAAGACGATGGGGATCATCGTCCCGCTCCTCTTTTCACTCGGTTATTACGGTGCAAATGCCAATTCGAGCCACCTGCCGGTGCCTTCATGGGTGATCATCATCTGCTACACGACGATTGCACTGGGGACGCTTGCCGGCGGATGGCGGATCGTCAGGACCATGGGTACAAGATCACAAAGCTCCGCCCGGTAAATGGCTTTGCCGCGGAAACGGCCGGGGCTGTAACGATTCTGGGTGCATCTGCAGCCGGTATCCCGGTGAGCACGACCCATGTGATCTGCTCTTCCATCATGGGTGTCGGAACGACCATGGGTTCCAGCACGGTAAAGTGGGGCGTGGCACGGAGCATCATGATCGCATGGATCCTCACGATACCGGTCAGTGCACTGATCGGGTATGCATCCTTCCAGGCGATCCGGATCTTTATCGGGTACTAAATCCACTAGGAATGACAGACGCCAATAGTGGGGATGCCAAAACAATTTTTTGTTTCCGAAAAAATCTTATTTTTCAACAAAACGCCAACGCCAAGATGACGGAGGGGACAGTGCCTTCCCCCCCGAATTGCCCCTGCGCTTTGCGATAATGTCGTATGACCTTCCCGTAAGTTATCGCTCCACGGAGATGCATCAGCGGCGGGGACAAAATGCAATACTTACAAAAAGCCCGGGAAGAACGTTAAGGGTGATATTACGAGGATTTCTCCAGAGAGAGCCCGTTTTCAGTTTTCCGGATGTGTCCGGTAATACCGGCACCACTTTTTTATCACGCAGACCGGACACTGCGGTTTTTTTGCCGTGCAGCACGCCCTGCCGTGGGCAATCAGCACATCAGTGAGGTCGCCCCACTCCTTTTGGGGGAAAAGGGCCATGAGATTGCGTTCGATCACCGTGACATCATCCGTGTCCGAGAAGCCGATCCTCTGCGCCAGCCTGCGCACATGGGTGTCCACGGCGATCCCGTGGTTCTTCCCAAAGCCGTGGTACAGCACGATATTCGCGGTCTTCCGGCCCACGCCGGGGATGGAAAGAAGGTCCTCCATGACAGCCGGCACCTCCCCGCCAAAGTCTGAAATCAGGGCCTTTGCCGCCGCTATGATATGCCGTGCCTTCGCGTGGTAAAACCCAAGGCTGTGGATAATGGGCTCGACGTCGGCTGTTTCAGCACGGGCGAGAGCTTCGGGAGTCGGGTAGGCGGAAAAGAGCGGTTCCTTTACCATGAGAACGGCCCGGTCGGTCGTCTGTGCCGAGAGGATCGTCAAGATAAGGACTTCAAATGGCGTGCCCCGGGCGACCGTCACCGGGGACTCGCGGGCGTCGGGATACTGTTTTACCAAAAGAGCATAGATCCGGCGGGCATACTGAGATTTCATATCCTTATGGGGTAGGGCGGATTCGAACCGCCGTCAAAGCGTCCCAAACGCTCTAGGATGGACCAGGCTACCCTACTACCCCGCGCCCTGTACTATTTCCCGTGGCCGCTAAAAATACCTGTTGTTACCCGGTTCCTTAAAAAATCGTATGGACTGAACGGAATCGCACCGGACCACGGGAGATCGAAAAATGAAAGCGTTTTCGCATCAGCGCTCCTCCGGGAGACGGATGGCAGGAAAGGTTCCGGAGTGTTGTAAAGTCACTTATCCACCGCGGGGGCGTCCCTCCGGGGGCGGCGGCGTTCGTCGTTCATCGGGAGAATGGCAGCAATCTCCTCACCGCATCGGAACAATCCGGTTTTCAAAAGAAAAATTTACAGTGGGAGGACCTTCTTTTTCGTGCTGCTCACGATCGAACCGTCACATTTCCCGCGAAGGAGGGCGTCGGAAAGGTTCTCCGGCGTTGTGCCGTCAACCACCACGAGCGGGATATGGCTGCGCTCCACCACCCGGGCGGCGATGATATCAAGGACATTATGCGATCCGGCCCCAAGGCCGCCTTTGCCCACGATCCCGATCAGCTGTTCCGGGGTGAGCGTCCGGAAATGTTTCGCGTTGGTGAACTTGTTGGGGTCCCTGTCATAGATGCCATTGACCGAGGTCACGTTGACAAAAACGTCCGCATGCACCCTTTCTGCAAGGACGGCGGCGACCGCGTCCGTTGTCTGGCCCGGGGTGATCCCGCCCATGACCACGATCTTTTTTGACTCGGCAAATTTCTTCGCCTCGGAGTGGCTCTCGGCAACCTTCGGGTAGGCAGCATCGCCGAGCGCAGCGATCAGCAGCGTCGCGTTGAGCCGGGTCACGAGGATACCGATCTCGTCTGCGGTGCCCTCGTCGATGCCCAGGTTCCGTGCGACCGCAATATAGTCCCGCGCCCCGCCTCCGCCACCGACCACGATAAAGAGCCGGTGCAGTGCAGCAATCTTTTCAAGGACCGGAAGATAGGCCTGGATCCGGTTGTTTTCGAGTTCCGGGATCAGGATCGAGCCGCCCAGCGAGATAACGACCGTCTTCATTGCACTAGTTTTTGTACAGGATGCTCATATAGAATTGTTCTAAGGAAGTCCCGACCATGCTGCTATGCCCGGTCTGTAAGAGCCGTGATGTCTTCCCGGTTGCCGGGGGGTTCATGGGCCAGGTGTATCTCTGCAAGAACTGCAGGTACCGGGGAACGTTTGTCCTCGAAGTGGACGACGACGAGGCTGATGATAAGGGGAGAACCGAACCGGAGAAATGACGGTTTAAAAAAACCTGCAGGCGGGAACGGGTATGCACGAAGCGCGGCAGTACACAAAAAAAGAGGGAAATGCGGTGCGGTGCTCGCTGTGCAGCCATCGCTGCACGATTGCTGACGGGAAGCACGGGATCTGCGGGGTGCGGCAGAACGAGAGGGGGACGCTGTATGCCACCACGTACGGCCTCGTCAGTGCCGAAGCGATCGATCCGATCGAGAAAAAACCGCTCTTCCATTACCTGCCCGGCACCCTGTCATATTCTCTGGGAGGCATCGGGTGCAACTTCCGGTGCGAGCACTGCCAGAACTGGCAGATCTCGCAGGCTGATCGTTTGAATGCCCGCCTCCTTCCTCTCTCCCCGGAAGAGGGGGTGGCCCGTGCACTTGCAAGCGGGAGTGCGAGCATATCCTGGACATACAACGAGCCGACCATCTGGCATGAATATACACTCGACATGGGCACGCTCGCCCGGTCACGGGGACTGGGGACATGCTACGTGACAAACGGCTACATCACGGAGGAAGCCCTGCGGGAGCTCGTCCCCATGCTTGCGGCGTTCCGGGTAGACATCAAGGCTTTCTCAGACGATTTTTACCGGAAGGTCTGCGGGGCGCACCTCCAGCCGGTGCTGGACGCGGCGGCGCTCGCCCGTGAGCTGGGTATGCACATCGAGACGGTGACGCTTGTTATCCCCGGTCTCAACGACAGCATGGAAGAGCAGGAGGCCCTGATCCGCTGGGTGATCGAACACCTGGGCCCCCAGACGCCCATCGCACTTCTCCGCGTTCCACCCGGATTACCGGATGAAGGATCGCGGTGCGACCCCGGTTGCCCTGCTCGAGAAGATCTGTGCCCGGGCAAAAGAACTCGGGCTCCGGTTCCCGTACCTGGGAAATGTCACCCACCACCGGTACGAGAACACGTACTGCCCGGCCTGCGGCGCGATGCTCATCGAGCGGAGAGGATTTTCCAGCCGCATTAACGGGCTCGACGACCGGCAGTGCACCAGCTGCGGCGAGACCATCGAGATCGTGCGCCATGTCAGCTGAATGCGGTTCTTGCGAGACCAGGTTTGTCGCGGACCGGATGCTCGGCACGCTCACCCGGTACCTCCGTTTCATGGGCTACGATACGATCAGTGCAAACGGCTTTCTGAGCGGGAATGCAGATGAGGATACCCTGTTGCTTGCCCTCGCACACGACAAGCACCGGATTTTGCTGACCAAGGACCACGAGCTCGCACGGAGAGGAAACGATCTGGCAGTGCTCGTGACGGAAGGAGATGTGCTCGCGCAGGTGCAGCAGCTCGTTGATCTGGGCCTCATCGAACGACGCCTGCCCATGAGCCGGTGCTCGATCTGCAACACGGTGCTGCGGGAAGCACGGGAAGACGAGATCGATGCTGCCGCGTACGCACCCCGTGACCGGAACGGATATACGTTCTTCTGGTGTGAACAGTGCGGGAAACTGTACTGGAACGGCTCGCATGGAAAGAACCTGTTGCAGAGGATCGATGCCGGGCTCAAATTCTGATGTATTTTATTCCATGCCTTTTTAAACCGCAAATGAGCTGTTTCCAATGATGCCGGTAAAATCTCCAGTCATAACCGGCCGTAGTCCCTATAAGGAATTATGGGCGGCACCCAAACAGGCCCAGCTTTTCTGGAAATCTTGGATCTGCCAAGCCGGACATTTCTGGAATCTTCACGAACCTTACCGGACACTTTTGAAAAAGTCCGGCAACCTCAGCAAACTTTTTCCGGAAAGTTCGCTAACCTGCCCGGCCTTTTTTACAAAAGTCCGATAACTTTGCCGGACTTTTTCCGGAAAGTCCGGCATAGTCCTTGGCACGATCAGGAGTGGAAAGATGTGTTTTGGGGCTTCATTTTTTCCAAAAAGTCCATTGACCCTGATGTACTTTTTTTAAAAAGTTCGATAACCCCGGTGAACTTTTTCTGAAAAGTCCCGTAACCTTACCGGACTTTTTTAGAAATGTCCGGTAATCTCATCAAACTTTTTCTGGAAAGTTCACAAACCTTACCGGACTTTTTTGGAAATGTTCAGCTGCTGAGTCAGGAATTTTCCGTAATCCTCAGCTCGGGGCCCGGCCTTTTTAAAAAAATGTCCGACCGGGTCAGGCCGGATCATCCGGGTTCCGTGATTGGGATCTTAATGATGGGGGCTGATGCCCCCATACCCCCACAAGCGAGGTATGCCGCGGCCCCCGACGGGGCGCCCCCGCGGCGGATCAGGGAGTAAACGACCGGACGCTCACTTGCCCCGCCGTGCCCCGCGAGGGGCCCCGAGGAGGGGAGCCCTCGCTCTCACCACAGCAAACAGTGTTAGAGATCCGATCAACAATTCAAAAAAGCAGGGAGAGGAAACGCCCCCTCACTTTTGAGAGGAAAGCACCTTCTCAATCTCTTTCCTGAGCAGCTCGCTCACAACCTTCCCGTCCACCGACCCCCGGACCTCCTGCATCACGACACCCATCAAAGGCCCGAGGGCGGCTTTCTGTTTCTGGGCGATGAATTCCTCACGGTCGGCAACGATCTTTTTGATCACCGCTTCGAGCTCGTCACGGGAAACGACCGGGGCGAGTTTTGCCATCGCTGCTTCGACCGTGCTCCCCCCGGCAATGGCCGCAAGGATCTCCGGGATCGCCTCCTTTGCCACCGTGCCCCTGCCGACCGCGTGGAGCACGGCGAGGATCGCGTCGTCCGTAATCCTGTCGGTGTCCGCACCGCCCCTGCGGATCTCCGTGATGGTCGCAAGCAGCGTGCGGGACGCCAAGGTAGCTTTGATCCCCCCGGCAACCGCCAGATCGAAAAGGGGCAGGCGCTCGGAGAATGCCATCTGCCGGGCGATGGCCGGGTCGAGCCCGAGCTCTTTTGTAAACCGCTCTGCCCTCACCGTCAGTAGTTCCGGCACGGCAACCCCGTTCCAGCGTACATTGTCGATCCGGACGGGCAGCACATCGGTCTCGGGATACATCCGTTCCGCACCGGGGAGCGGGCGCATGTACGCGGTGCTGCCCTCTTCGAGCATCTTCCGGGTTTCTTCAGGCACGGGCTTGTCCGAGAGGGCTACTTTGGCCCTGTCGTAAACCTGGTGCCAGGCGCAGTCAACCTGCTTTGCACTCGCGCCGGCGATGAGGATCACACAGTCCTGTTCCGCCGCGTGCACGTGCTCACGGAGCCGTGCAACCTCTTTAGCAGTGACGCCGTACGCCGGCAGTTCATCGGTATGGAAGATCCCGCCGACCCCGCACTTCTTTGCGTAATCGGACAGTTCCATCCCGAGCCGGCGGCCGGGCTGGATCTCGCGGCCGACAAGGCCGGCAAAGCCCGGCAGGTTCAGGGCATAGATCTTCTTTGCCTTTTTGAGGATGGCTGACTTTGTATCTTTGAAAAGTGCTGTGACATCGGTCTGCTCCGTCCCGACACAAGCATGGCATTTTTCCAGTTCCGCGTGGATCATGAGCAGGCTCTGCTGCCGCCGGACTTCGCGGCGGACGACCTCGGCGATGAGGTCGAGTTCCTGCACACCCTTGATCTCGACCCGGGCGCCGTCCCGGATCGAGATATTCACATCCTGCCGGATCGTGCCGATGCCGCGCTTCACTTTGCCGGTCGACCTGAGCACCATCCCGATATACTCGGCCACCTGCTGTACCTCTTCCGGGGTATGCATGCAGGGCGAGGTGGTGATCTCGACGAGCGGGATGCCGAGCCGGTCCAGCGAGAAGATGTCGTCCTTTACCCGTTGCGCTGCCTCCTCCTCGATACAGAGCGTCTCGATGCTCCCGCCGTTCGGGAGGGCGCCGTTGATGGCCACAAGTGCGGTGCGCTGGAACCCGCTCGTGTTGGAGCCGTCGATCACGAGTTTCCGCATCACGTGAATCTGCGGGATTGGCGTCATCCGGAAGAGCTTCGCAATCGTGAGGCAGAGATTGAGCGCTTCTTCGTTGAGCGGCGCGGGAGGCTCCTCATCGTTCTCGACAAGGCACGTGGATTTGTACGTATAGTACTGGAACTTCCTCACCCGCTTCATCTCTTCCTGTGCGGCCCGGTCGATCTCGCCCATCTCGCTCTCGGTCGCCCGCAGGTACCGGAAGAACTCGCCCGTATGGTCGGCATTATCGAGCAGCGTGGTCGGGCAGTGGCAGAAGAGCTTCTCTTTCGTATCCAGCTGCTGGTGGATCTCAATGCCGGCCACGAGGCCCGCGTTCTTATAATCCATGGGCGCTCCTCCGCATGCACTCGCCTTTGAGATCGGTCTTCATCAGCGCCGCCGCCTTTGCCGGGTCGTGCTCGTTTGCAAGCACCCACATCTGCTTTGTGAGCGCCACTTCGGCCAGCATGTCGCCGCCCTCGATCACACCTGCGGCCAGCAGGTCCCGGCCCGTATCGTAGACCCGGTCGCAGACCCGGCCGTTCATGCACTGCGAGGTCATGACCACCTGCGTCCCTTCTGCGATCAGTTTCTTTACCGGAGGGATCAGCGCCGTGCTCACGTGCCCGAGGCCGGTGCCCGAGAGGACGAGTCCCTTGTACCCTTTGTACGCCTTCAGCAGCTCGGGGGACATGCCGGGGTAGAACTGGATAAGGGCGCAACGCGGTTCGAGTTTATCGTGCAGGGCGAGTTTTCGTGCGCCCCTGCGGACAGCGGTATCCTCAAGAGTCACCGTCCGGGTCGCGTAGTCCACCGTTCCGACCGGGGGAATGCCGATGCTCTTAAACGCGTCCCGCCGTGATGTGTGCATCTTCCTGACCCGGGTGCCCCGGTGGATGGCGCAGGTGTCATCGTTTGTTGTCGCGTGCATGACCACGGCAACTTCACCGAGATCACTCTTTGCGGCGCTTGCGGCACAGACCGCGTTCATCGCGTTGTCGCTTGAAGGGCGGTCGGCCGAGCGCTGCGAACCGACAAAGATGACCGGCACCGGTGTGTCGATCATGAAACTGAGGGCGGCCGCGCTGTACGCCATCGTATCGGTACCATGCGTCACCATGACACCGGTGACGCCATGTTTGATCTCATCATACACGGCCTTTGCGAGTTCCTGCCAGATCGCCGGTGTCATGTTCTCGGAGAGGATCGTGTAGAGCACCTTCGTGCGGTAGCGCCCGATCTCCGCAAGCGCCGGGATCGCGGTCAGGATATCATCCGCATCGAACTGGCTGGTGACCGCACCGGTCCGGTAATCGATCCGGCTGGCGATGGTGCCGCCGGTGGAGATGATGGCGAGCTCAGGCAGGCCCGGGTCCTGACGGACCGGCATGGCGTGGGGCGCAGAGGCCGGTGCGGGAGAGACAAGCGTGCAGCAGGCTTTCTCCACCCCGATATTGTACCCGCTCGAGAGTTTTACGACCGCCATGCCGTCACGGTCGGTGATATAGGTCCCTGAATGGCTCTTCCCGCCATACGCACAGGAGACGTGATCCCCTGCGGAAAACGTGGCGCTTATGCTACCAGCCTCCGTGCGTCCGCAAGTACGTCTTCCTTTGCCTTCGAGATCCTGGCGAGCCGCTCATCGATGAGCGCAGAGTCTTTATCCAGCTGCTTCTTGCAATCAGCGATGGCGATCTTCGTCGCAAAGGGTGCGGGCCCACCGGTCGCCTTCCGGAGGCCGACCGAATTTGCCACGTCAAGTGCCGCCGTGATCTGGTCCCCGGTGAGCCCTTTACCCGCAAGCGAGATCCCGAGGTCGAGCTCCTTTGCCGATTCCTCAAGGGACTCAAGGGTCAGGCTCCCATTCTGGACCGAGCGCCCCACGATGTTATGGGCGGTACGGAACGGCAGGCCGTAGTCCCGCACAAGGGTATCAGCGAGTTCTGTTGCTGTAGAGAATCCCTTGCCGGCCTCCTCTTTCATCCGGTCAGTATCGAAAGTGGCGCTGGAGAGCATATCGATGAGGAGCCGCAGGCTCTCTTTTGCGTCCCGCATCCCGCGCCAGATGTTGGGGGTGAGTTCCTGGAGGTCGCGGTTATAACTCATCGGGAGGCCCTTGACCGTCATGAGCGCCCCGGTGTAGGCCCCGAAGACCGAACCGGTCTTTGCCCGCATGATCTCGGCAGTGTCCGGGTTCTTCTTCTGCGGCATGATGGACGAGGTCGAGCAGAACGCGTCGTCAAGCGAGACGAACTTTACAAACGACGTGCTCCAGATGACCAGTTCCTCGCAGAGCCGGCTCACGTTCGCCATGAGAATGGAGAGCGCGGCAAGGGTTTCGAGTGCGAAATCGCGGGTCGCCACCGCGTCCATGGTGTTTACAACAAGGCCGTCAAACCCGAGCAGTTTTGACGTGTACTCGCGGTCGATGGGGTAACCGGTGGATGCAAACGCAGCGGCACCGAGCGGGCAGAGGTTGACGCGGGCGTACGCGTCGCGCAGCCGGTCGAAGTCCCGCGAGAACTGCTGCTCGTAGGAAAGGAGGTGGTGGGCAAGGGTGGTGGGCTGGGCGTGCTGCATGTGGGTGAAACCGGGCATGACGGATTCCCGGTGCGCTTCGGCAAGGGCGATAAGCACTTCCCGGACTTTCAGGAGCGCGGCCATCTGCTTGAGCAGGTCCTCGCGCAGCTTGATCCGGATGCAGGTCGCCACCTCGTCGTTCCGCGACCTCCCCATGTGCATGCGGCCGCCTACGTCGGCGCCAACTGCCTCGATCAGGAGCGATTCGATGCCAGCATGGACGTCCTCGAACCGGTCATCAAAGACCTCTTCGGGCACCCCCCCGCTGTTGAGTTCCAAGAGCGCAGGGAGGAGCTGCTTTGCGATATCGGTGCCGATAATCCTCTGCCGTTCAAGCATCAGCACATGGGCGATATCCACCAGCACGTCGGCATCGGCAATACAGCGGTCAGATCGCATCGACGAGAGGAAACGCATCATCTCCCCCGTCCTCTCGCCCGAAAGGCGTCCCAGCCTCACTACGTCGGTTCGCATCCGTTCATCCTTCCGTGAATACCAGTTCTTACACTCATGTGTGTGCGCGGATCGATTAAATCCACGCCTTCCGGGCGGCAAGCTCGATCGCCCGCTGGACCGATTCACGGGGGATGATGGTTGCCACCGGCACGTGGACCAGCTGCTCGATAATACTCGATACGATCGGGGCGCAGACAATCGCGATCGCCCCTTCCCGTTCGGCACGAACAGCAGCGACAATGGCATCTTCCATCGTGTGGACGGGATATTCCCGGACCCGCATGTGGTGGCCGTCCACATCGGCAACGCGTTCCTCGACGCTCTCGAGCACAGGCCGTGCGGCGATCAGGCCGATGAAGTTTTCGTCTCCGATATGGTAGAACTGACGCAGGGCTTTGACTATCTCCCGCAGGGTGGAGAGGTTCGGGGAGCGTTTCCCGTGCAGGATCTTGTACAGGGAACTCTGGGCGATCCCGCAATGATCTGCAAGGTCCCGGACGCTGATGCGCAAATCGTTCTTCAGGAGGTCGTTTAAGGTCCTGACAAAATCCTCAT
This sequence comes from uncultured Methanoregulaceae archaeon, assembly GCA_963808285.1. Lineage (GTDB taxonomy): Archaea > Halobacteriota > Methanomicrobia > Methanomicrobiales > Methanospirillaceae > Methanoregula. The sequence continues at coordinate 12,906 of CAWEFI010000048.1, read as the reverse complement.
CAGACAGGAGAGCTGCGCGCATGAGCCGGTCGATAGGGTCTACATGTGCCATAATAAAGATACAATAGGGTTAACCAAGCAAAAATATTTCCCCTGTTGTCCAAAAAAAGCAGGAACCCGGGTCAGGTAAACAGGAGTGTTTGGACAGTAAGGGCAAAAATTTTATCCAATTATGGGCAAAAATACTCAAAAAAAAGCCAAAAAGGAAAATATTCTGTACGGATAGTACACTTTTTTAGTATTGACAAAATAATCCTGTAGTATGAAATCCCTGAAAATTACGACAATTGCATGCATCACACTTGCCATTGTGCTTGTAGTAATCACTGCCGGCTGCACGCAGTCGGCAGGCACGTCAGGTAACAGCACCTCTGCTGCCACATCTGCCACTGCCCAGAACGGGACCGTGGGAATACTCGAAACTGCCGGTGTCGGCCCGATGCCCTCGCTCCTCGCCACCGGTCAGGTTGACGGGTACATTGCCTGGCAGCCGGTAGTCGAAGCCGGTGTGGAAAGCAATATCGGCCATGTCGCAATCTATTCCAAGGACCTCCCGCCCGTAGGCGAGTGGAGCAACCACCCGCAGAATGTCTTTGTGGTCAGGAAGGACTTCTATGCCCAGAACCCGGACTTTGTCAATGACTTTTCTGTCCTCAACCTTGCAGCAACCCAGTACATCAACGACCACCCGAATGAAACAGCCGCGATCGATGCAGACTGGCTGGCCGGCGGACAGAACTTCACCTACGGGAACGTAAGTGTTTCATCGGTGACGGTAGTCAGCAACTCCCTGCCCACCATCGCGTTCACGAATAACCCCTCGGATGCCTGGAAATCCAGTACCGGAAATTTCGTGCAGGCACTCATCCAGCTCGGAACAGTCAAGGGCTTTGTTGCGAACAGTACGAACCAGGATGCCGTTCTCTACAACTTCCAGCCGTACACCAGCGCAACTGCCATCCTCGCTTCAAATAACGTAACCACTCCTGCACCCGTGCAGAACACGGTTGGGGTCGGGTACCTCAATGCCGTCGACCACTCGGCGCTCTTCGTTGCAGTCAAGAACTGGCAGTACTTTAACGACACGATTGGCATCGCACTCAAGCCTGAAGACCTCACCAAGGCAAAGCCGGACGTCGCTGACTTCATCGTGAACGGCCAGAAAGTCGCAACCGTCAACCTGGTGCCGGCAAATGCCGGGCCCAACCTGATGCAGCTTGCGGCGACAAACTCGATCCAGATGTCCTATGTCGGTGTCCCGCCGGCAATCAGCGCGATCGACCAGGGTACCCCGATCACCATCGCCTACCCGATCGACAACCTCGGGAGCGGCCTTGTGGTTGCCAATGGCGCACCCGCCCAGGACTGGCAGAGCTTTGCCGCATGGGCAAAGGCACGCTCGGATGCAGGAAAACCTCTGGTGATTGCAGCACCCGGCAAGGGCTCCATCCAAGATGTCATGATCCGCAGCGCCCTGCAGGACAGCGGTATTACCGTAACTGAAGTGAAGGTTTGATGAGGATCGCCACTCATTACTGTAAAGGACAATGACACGGCGCCTTGGACTGGTATTGCCCATCCTCCTCATCATCGGGTGGGAGATTGCGGCAATCATCGTCAACAACCCTTTTTTTCTGCCAAAACTTGAAACGGTCATCCCGGTACTGCTCTCCCCGTTCTCCGATATCCTGGGGACAGGGAGCCTCGTGGAGAATGCGCTCGTCAGCATCGAGCGGGTGGTCCTTGGGTTTGCACTGGCCGCTGCCGTTGCCATCCCGCTGGGGATCGGCATGGGCAGGTTCGCCGCACTCAATGATTTTTTTGACACAACCATAGAGCTCCTCCGCCCGGTGCCTCCCCTTGCATGGGTGCCTCTTGCACTGGCATGGTTCAGGATCGGGATCGTCTCCATCGTGTTCATCATCTTTATCGGTGCGGTATTTCCCATCCTGCTCAATACGGTAGACGGCGTACGGGGGGTCAAGAATACCTGGGTCGAAGTCAGTACCGACACTGGGGGCAAGCGAGCGCCAGATCCTTACCAAGGTTGTCCTGCCGGGCGCCGCCCCGACGATATGGACCGGCCTCCGGGTGGGGTTTGGAATCTCGTGGATGTGCGTGGTCGCCGCAGAGATCCTGCCGGGACCGACCTCAGGCCTCGGGTACCTGATTATGTACGCCTACAACCTGGGGCAGATCAACGTGATCATCGCGGGAATTATCGTGATCGGCCTGATCGGCCTCGTGATCGATCTGGGGTTCAAGGCGATTGAAAAACGCTGGTTCGGGTGGAGAGGGCTGGAGCGATGACACTTTCCATCAACGATGTCTCCCGGATATTTACCTCAGAGGATGGGGAAAAGATTACGGCACTCTCCCATATCTCGCTTACCGTAAATGACGATGAGTTCATCTGCATTCTCGGGCCATCGGGCTGCGGCAAGACAACCGTGCTCCGTATTATTGCCGGACTTGAATCCGCGTCTGCCGGGTCAGTAACCGTAGACGGTATGCCGGTAACCCACCCCAGCCCCAGGATGGCGATGATCTTCCAGGAATATTCCCTCTATCCGTGGCGGACGGTAGAGGAGAATGTGGCGCTCGGCCTTGAACTGAAAGGGATGAAAAAAACGGACCGGATGGCAGCTGTGGAGAAGTACCTCGATCTGGTGGGCCTCACCGGTTTCGAACGTAAGTACCCCTTCGAGCTCTCCGGGGGCATGCGGCAGAGGGTGGCCGTTGCACGGGCACTTGCCATCGAGCCGTCCATCCTTCTCATGGACGAGCCGTTTGGCGCTCTCGATGCCCAGACCCGGAACCGGATGCAGCACGAGTTGCTCAGGATCTGGGAGAAAACCAAAAAGACGATCCTTTTTGTTACCCACAGCGTGGACGAAGCGGTATTCCTTGCAGATCGCGTCGTCGTCCTCACCCGGCGCCCGGGCAGGATCAGGGAGATTGTCACGATTCAGGATGTCCGTCCCCGCGACCGTACGGGTGAGGAGTTCGGCCAGATCCGGCGCCACCTGCTCAATATGATCACGGAGGAGTCGGATCTCATCCAGTAAGGTTTAATACGCTCAATCTCTATTTTATAAAAGCAGTTTGTGAAGTGTGCCGGCACGACAGCTTCGTCATATACGCGTTTTCGTGCCTGCTTTTACGATTCATACACTAGGAGAAGGACGCGATGGTAAGAAAACCGGGAAAGATGTACAGGAACCTTGCAAAGAAAGCCTATACACGGCGTGAGTATATGGGCGGGGTTCCCGGCAGCAAGATCGTACAGTTCGAGATGGGAAATCTTTCCCAGGAATTCCCGACAGAGATTGACCTGATCGTTGAAGAGACCTGCCAGATCCGGCACAGCGCCCTTGAGGCATCCCGTATCTCGATCAACAGGAAACTCCTGAAGGATGTGGGAAGGACGAACTTCCACTTCAAGGTCCGTGTCTACCCTCACCACGTGCTCCGGGAGAACAAGCAGGCAACCGGCGCTGGTGCAGACCGTGTCTCGGAAGGGATGCGCCTTGCATTCGGCAAGGCCGTCGGGACTGCGGCACGGGTCGAAGCCGGCCAGATGATCTTCACGGTCTTTTCCACTCCCCAGTACCTGGACAAGATCAAGGCAGCAATGAGGAACGGGGCCCACAAGCTCCCGACCCCGTCCCATCTGAAGGTCCACACGATCAAGGTGAGCGGAAGGATCGTCGCTGCACCCAAGATTGCCGGAGATAAGATCGCAGAACCGGTCAAGGTCGAAACCGAAGCCGAAACCGTGGCAGCAGAGCCGGCAGCAAAGGGCGCAGAGGCAGCAAAGGGTGCGCACAAGGGACCAGAGCACAAAGGCGCTGAACCCGCAAAGGCAGAACCGGCAGCAAAGGGCGCAGAGGCCGCAAAGGGTGCCGATCACAAGGGTGGAAAAGCACCGGCAAAAGGCGGCAAGGATAAGAAATAATCTCTTTTTTTTGTTCAATCTTTTTTTTAAAAAAACGGCTCTGTAGAAATCCTATTTCATGAGATATTATTGCCCCCCTTTGAGCCAACCCTGCCCCCGTTGGGGGGCGGGGGCGCGTGTGATGCCTCGGTATTACCTGTACAAAAATTTCCTGTGTTTTTTTGTGTACAGGTAATACGGCACTATCGCAACCGGGACACCGTGAGCGGCGGGGCGGAGCCCCTGGAGCGTCAAATAATTCTTAATGATTTCTACAGAGCTAAAAAAACAGTATCCTGCACCGGATTTTTCGGTGACCGTTGCACTGATATTTCCCTGCAACACGTTCTCCACGGGTCGCACAGTATATAATCTCCCCGCCGCTCAACTATAGATAAATGCAGAAACGAGAACCCGACGGTCTGCGGGCGGCACTCGCACAAGCAACCTTTAGAGCCATGCGGGATGCAGTCATATACCTGCCTCCCGACGTGAAAAGGGCGGTTGCGTCAGCTGCTGCTTCTGAGACGAATGCGGTGGCGCAAGGCGAGTATGAAAATATAACAAAGAACATTCTCGCCGCTGAACATCTCGGCGTGCCCCTCTGCCAGGACACCGGGGTCCCGGTCGTCTACCTTACCCTCCCTCCGGAAATTCCCTTCTCCCAGGTTCTCTTTGATGCGGTAGCCGATGGTATCCGCCGGGCGACCAGCGACGTGCCGTTGCGCCCCAATGTCGTCGATCCCCTCACCCGGCACAATTCGGGGGATAACACCGGAGCCGGGATGCCGGCGGTCCACGTCCGGCCCGGAACCGGTTCACGGTGACCGTTCTACCCAAGGGTGCCGGCGCCGAAAACGTCTCCCGGATCGTGATGCTGCTCCCGTCAGAGAAAGATTGTATTGAACATGTCGTTGCAGAAACCATGCTGATCGCCGGTGGCCGGCCCTGCCCGCCGGTGGTACTGGGTGTCGGGATAGGGGGAACATGCGACAGCGCTGCCGCGCTTGCAAAGGAAGCACTGCTCCAGCCCATCGACCGGATGGACGCGTTTGAGCAGCAGCTCTGCGACGCAGTGAACCGGCTCGGGATCGGCCCGATGGGGCTGGGCGGGAACACCACAGCGCTTGCGGTCAAGGTAAAGATGGCAGCCTGCCACACCGCATCGCTGCCGGTAGCCGTGAATGTGCAGTGCTGGGCGAACCGGCACGCGACCGTGGAGGTGGAATGGTGACTGCAAAGGTTATTCAGCTCCACACGCCGCTTGGTGACGAAATTCTCACCTTGCACGCGGGCGACCGGGTCGAACTCTCGGGCAGGGTCTATACTGCACGGGATGAGGCACACCTCCGTATGCAGAAGGAGGGTATCCCGTTTGATCCGCAAGGAGCCGTAATCTACCACTGCGGGCCGGTCATAAAGGCTGAAAGGATAATTGCCGCTGGGCCGACAACATCTGCACGGATGAACGTACTCTCAGGATTCCTGCTCGACCGGGGGGTCCGGGCGCTCATCGGGAAAGGTGGTATGGACAGCACCGTGAAAGAACAGCTCCGGGGGCGGGGCGTTTACTTCGCCTTCACCGGCGGATGTGCGGCGCTTGCTGCATCCCACATGACCCTCGAGGGCGTGCACTTTCCGGATCTCGGCATGGCAGAGGCAGTCTGGATGATCAGGCTCGACCGGCTGCCGCTTGTGGTCGGGATCGATTCAGCGGGAAACGACCTCTTTTCTGCAGTTCAGGAGAATGCAAAAAAAACCTTTGGCACAGAACAGAAAAGGGAATGCAGATAAAGATGAGGATTCAGTTTTGATATCGGAGAATTTTTACATTACGATGAATGCCTGAAAAAGGGAGTTTCGGCCCTGATTTTGGACAGTTTTTTTCGCCAACGAACTCAAAAAAGGTTTTTCCTTCAATGGATGCATACCTGCTCCCCGCGCGCAATTTCTCTGGCATTTTCGATTCACCGTTCACTATCGCTCCCCCCCCTTTTTAAACCCTTATTCTCTGTGAGCCCGGACCGGCCCCGGCAGCAATGATGCAGGAACGGGACAGATGAGAAGAATGCACTGACAATTCACACAAGGACCGGTTTCTCTCCAATAATCATTTATGCGCCCTCTTCGCAATACTGGATCGTATGCCATCACGGATGCGCCTTTCTTCCGGGCATCTGATCATCGCTCTTGTGCTCTACCTTGCTGTCGCGGGGTTCAACGCGATCTTCGCACTCCCCCTGCTCCCCACATGGTATGCAGGGCTTATAAAACCAGCCTTTCTTCCCGTGGACACGTCCCCTCTTGTGATGGTCGTCCTCTTTACGTACCTGCTCCTCGGGTGTTCAGTCTTTTTCATCTGGCATGCGAGCTGCATGAACAGGCATGACCAGTTGCTCTGCCTCACCCTCGTACTCTTCACAATCATCCTGATAGGGTTGTGGGGCTACCTCTTCTTCGGCCTCAAGTCACCGATAATGGGCGTCATGATCAGCGTATTAGTCATGTCCATGCTCCTTGCCACCATGATACAGTCGGTGAAGGTATCTTTCGGTGCCATGCTCCTCCTCACGGTCGTTGTTATCCTCACATTCCTTATTGCGTACACAAATTACCTGATCGTGCAGTTTAACCCGTCGCTGCCCATCTTCGGGAGCTGAAGAAACATTACTCCCGGAATACAGGTTGGCAGAACCGGCAGGAAATCCTGGCGGGACGCCCATTCCGGCAATCTCCGCCAGAGAAGGATAAGAAATCTGCACAACGTGCTTTATAAAAATTAGCCGGGGGATCTGGAAAGTATCCACTGCCTGTTTTCCGGCCAATCCGGTCAAATTGCAGCATTAACAGTGGTCATTACGTACCACTCAGGACAACGGGACTTCCAGACCACCGGCATAACTCAAAACGCAGGCAACAAGACCGAAAACAAATGCCCACAGCGGGGGAGTCCCGGTCAGAAAAAATGCGACCAGCACGATGCTGTATACAGAAAGAGCAGCAATCAGTTTTCCGGGCATACATTAGAATTCCGTTCCTGGCAATAAATCATTGTGCTGCCACGTGTGGAAGACCCGCACCCGCCGCAAGCGGGAAGAGTGCCTGCGGGTTCTTTCCCGATGGGTTTATGGGGTTGATCCCTTAAACCCCCGCGAATTACGTTGACTCCCCCGTACGGGGCAAGTGCGGTTTATGGGCATTGCAGGACACAGACACCCTGTCGGGTGGTATTCCCGATTCGTTCATACGGCGAACGAACCCGACCACATTGCCCGCGGTATCCCGTTTCTCTCTTGAGGTACCGGGCCGCTGTTTTTTCGTATTGCGCAAACTCTTTTTCTGTTTGTATGTCGGTTTTTCGCAATTTTACACCCATAAACATAATCAAGAAAGCGCAATATACCAGTACGGTAAGCGTAACCAGTTCCCGAAGTCCTGCACATATCCCTAACGTGCTGAATCGGTTGTGCCTGATTCTGGCCGGGTTTGCGTGCTGGCCTGTAGCGATATCTGAAGCGTGAAATGTAATTTTAACTACAAATACCCTGCGAGATGAAAACCAAAGAAATAGTTTTTTTCGAATCAACGGCTACATACATGGGAAACATCACATGAAACTCGCCATCGACGAGACCCGGTGCAAAGGCTGCAATCTCTGTACCAAGGTCTGCCCGTACCGGATTTTCAGGGAGGGAACACGCCCCAACCTGCGGGGGATTGTGGTGCCGGAACTCGACCGCCCGGAACGCTGTACCAACTGCCGGCTCCGTCATCTCTACGGCCGGCAGCTCTGCGGCGTCTGCCAGCTCACCTGTCCCGACCAGGCCATCCACTGGGTGGAAGAGGAGCCGTACGAACCCCACAAGGTGGCGATTGAATATTGACGTCGAGACTTGAATTCTGGCAGGGGAATATCGCCTCCGCAGAAGGGGCGCTTGCGGCGGGCTGCGGTTTCTTCGGCGGGTACCCGATCACGCCTTCCACCGAGATCGCCGAGCACATGGCGGCAAAACTTCCGAAACGGGGCGGGGTCTTTATCCAGATGGAGGACGAACTGGCGAGCATTGCCTCCGTCATCGGTGCGGCATGGACCGGCGCCCGGGCGATGACCGCGACCAGCGGCCCGGGATTTTCCCTGATGATGGAGAATATCGGGTACGCAGCGATGACCGAAACTCCCTGTGTTATCGTGAACATTCAGAGAGGCGGCCCTTCCACGGGCCAGCCGACAATGGCGGCACAGGGGGATATGATGCAGTGCCGGTTCGGGTCGCACGGCGATTATGCGGTAATCGCGCTCTGCCCGGCGAGCGTGCAGGAGATGTACGATCTCACGGCAAAGGCGTTCAACCTCGCCGACCGGTACCGGGTGCCGGTCTTTTTAATGGCCGACGAGGTGATCGGGCACATGCGGGAACGCATCATCGTGCCGGATGCGGTAGAACATACCGGCCGCCCGGCCTTTGTGCCCGGAACCCCGCCGTTTAAGCCGGGTGCCGGCCTCATTCCCGGGTTCCCCGAATTCGGCAGGGGATACGGGACGCATGTCACGGGGCTCACGCACGATGAGCGCGGCTATCCGTGCGCGACCAACCCCGGGCTGCACGCCGCGCTCGTGCAGCGGCTCGTGGACAAGATCGAGTCGGCAACAGAGGAACTCGCGGATTTCGATGTGATCAATCCTGATGCTGAGCAGGTCTTTATCACCTACGGCGCACCCGTCCGCACTGTCCAGCAAGTGATCCACGATCACCCGGACAAAAAGATCGGCTTTTTGCGAATCCGTACCGTCTGGCCGTTCCCCGGCCATGCACTTCGGCTCTTCAGACACGCCCGCCGTTTCATCGTACCCGAACTCAACCTCGGCCAGATCGCCCGGGAGATCGAGCGGCATGCGAAGGTGCCGGTCATTCCCGTCCCCAAGCTTGGCGGGGAATTGCCCACCCCGGAGGAACTGTTTGCTGTCTGGGAGGCAGGGGTATGAGCTTTGAGGACTGGTTCCGTGAGGACCGGCTCCCCCACATCTACTGCGCCGGCTGCGGGAACGGCACGATCATCAACTGCACGCTCGCCGCGGTCGATGCGATGGGGTGGAAAAAAGAGGATACCGTCTTTGTCTCGGGTATCGGGTGCTCCTCGCGGGCACCGGGCTATATCGTCACCGATTCGCTGCACACGACCCACGGGCGGGCGCTTGCCTTTGCGACCGGGGTCAAGATGGCAAACCCGAAACTCCATGTGGTCGTCTTTACCGGGGACGGGGATCTTGCGGCAATCGGCGGCAACCACTTTATCCATGCCTGCCGCCGCAACATCGACCTCACGGTGGTCTGCATGAACAACCAGATCTACGGTATGACCGGCGGGCAGGGCAGCCCGACCACCCCCGGGGGTGTATCTCGACCACGACACCCTACGGATGCACCGAGCCGGCATTCGATCTCTCGGAGCTGGCCATTGCCGCCGGGGCAAACTACGTGGCACGCTGGACCTCATACCATGTCAGGGAACTTGAACACGCAGTAAAAGCCGGCCTCGAAACGCCGGGGTTCTCGTTTATTGAGGCGCTTGTACAGTGCCCGACAAACTTCGGGCGCCGTAACAAGTTCCGTCAGGTCGCCGACCAGATCGAGTACCTCAAGGCGCACTCGCTTTTAAAAGCAAAGCGGGACCGGCTGCTCGAACAGGGAGAGAAAATTCCGGACGACATGTATATCGTCGGGGAACTCATGCGGCGCAACCGTCCTGCGATGGGCCTGCCCTCAACGGAGGCAAAGCCATGAGGCGTGAGGTCAGGTTCTCCGGGTTTGGCGGGCAGGGGATCATCCTCTCGGCAGTCATTCTCGGACGGGCTGCCGTGATGTACGACCATAAGTTCGCGGTGCAGACGCAGGTCTATGGGCCCGAGGCCCGGGGCGGGGCGTCCATGAGCGCGCTGATCATCGACGACGAAGAGATCCTGTATCCCAAGGTTGCGGTTCCCGATATTTTTGTCATTATGTCGCAGGAAGGTTTTGAGAAATACGGTGCGGCAGCCCGTCCCGATGCAGTGATGATCCTCGATTCCACGCTTGTCCATTCGCGTCCCGTCTGCACGTTTCACGAGATCCCGGCGACGGCCGAGGCAAAAACAACGCTCGGCCGGGACATCGTGGCAAATATCGTGATGCTCGGGGCGCTTGTCAGCTATACCCGCGTGGTGAGCAAAGAGGCGCTTAAGTCAGCGATCCTTGATTCTGTGCCAAAAGGGACGGAAGCGCTCAACACCAGAGCCATGGAACTCGGGATAGCACTTGCAGAAGGGAAGAAACAGCCATGAAACTGCTTGAGTACCGAGGCAAAGCAGATCTTTGCAAAAGAGGGGATACAGGTACCAAAAGGAATCCTCGTGAACACGCACGAGGAGATCCTCATCCCTGCTGATGCGCTGGCCGGAAAGGTCGTGGTAAAAGCACAGGTGGATATCGGCGGACGGGGCAAGGCCGGCGGCGTCCTGATGGCCGACCACGAAACGGTCATTGCAACGGCCCGCCAGCTCCTAGATGCCACGATCAAGGGCCTGCCGGTCCAGCGGGTGCTCATCGAGGAGCGTCTCGATATCCAGCACGAGTACTGACGTGAGCATCACGATTGACCGGGTAAAGAAACAACCTGTGATCCTCTTTGCAGAGACCGGCGGTGTTGATATCGAGGAGACCGCACACGAAAAGAAAGGTGCCGTCCGCTCGGTCAGTTTCTGCCCGCTCCTGACGGACGTGCCGGGATTTCTCCTGCGGGAGCTCTGCGGCGATGCGCCGCCCGAGATCCAGAAGACCGTCAACCGGCTGTACCGTGTCTTCTGTCACAAGGATGCGCTCCTCGCAGAGATCAACCCGCTGGTCACGACACCGGGCGGCGTCTATGCGGCCGATGCCAAACTGATCATCGACGACAACAGCCTCACCCGTCAGGGCATTGCGGTCAACCGGGACCTGACCGGGCGGGAGCGGGAGGCCGAGAAGCACGGTTTTTCGTTCGTGGAACTTGACGGTTCTATCGGGGTCATCGGGAACGGGGCCGGCCTCACGATGGCAACGCTCGACCTCATCGAGTACTACGGCGGCCGGGCAGCAGATTTTCTTGACGTCGGCGGCGGGGCGGACAGCGAGCGGGTGATGCATGCCGTGCGCCTTGTTGCAGGCGTACCGAAGGTAAAGGTCATCGTGGTAAACCTGCTTGGCGGCATCACCCGGTGCGACGAAGTGGCACGGGGCATCATTGAGGCCGGAGTTTGTGTGCCGGTGATCGTGCGGATCGCAGGGACGAATGCTGAAGAGGGGCGAAAGCTCCTTTCAGAGAAAGGCTACGAGATGCTCGACACGATGGACCACGTAGTAAAAAAAGCCGTGGAGGGGGTCAGATGATCTACGGGGACAGGAAGACCGGTATTATCGTGACCGGGGCTACCGGCAGGCAGGGCGAGTACCACATCGGCCTTATGAACGAGTATGCCCGGCAGGTCGGCGGACGGGGTGTCGTTGCGGGTGTCACGCCAAAGAAGGGGGGGCGGTCGGTGTCCGGTGTCCCGGTCTATAACACGGTTAAAGAGGCACTCAGGGAGCAGGACGCGACTGCAGCCGTAATCTTTGTACCGGGAGTGCAGCCGGGGACTCCATCATGGAGGCGGCAGATGCCGGCCTCGAACTGGTAGTGACGATCACCGAGCATATTCCCGTGCATGATACGATGAAGGCGATTGCCTATGCAGCGATGCAGGGCTGCTCCGTGATCGGTCCTAACTGCCCGGGTCTCCTCTCGCCCGGAGAAGTAAAGATGGGGATCATGCCAGCCGGTCTCTTCTCGCGGGGTCATGTCGGGGTGATCTCCCGGAGCGGGACGCTCACCTACGAAGTCGTCGATGAACTGACAAGGGCTGGCATCGGGCAGAGTACAGTCGTCGGGATCGGCGGCGATCCGGTGATCGGCCAGACCTTTGCGGATGTTCTGGAGCGATTCGCAGAGGACCCGGAGACAAAGGCAGTGGTGTTGATCGGCGAGGTGGGCGGGAACCTCGAAGCAGAAGGCGCCCGGCATACGGATGTGCCGCTTGTCGCCTATATTGCCGGCGTCTCGGCCCCGCCGGACAAACGGATGGGTCATGCCGGTGCGATTGTGGAGGGAGGGGAGAGCGATGCAGGATCCAAGATCGCCCGGCTCAGAAAGATGGGCATTCCCGTCGCTTCCCGCCCCTCTGAAATCCCGGATCTTGTAAGAGACCTGTTCCGCTGCCACTGCTGAAACAGGATACAGAACAATAACGCCCTTTTTAGTATTTTTACTCCTGCCCTGCACGGATGATGTGGCAGTTCCGCCGATGCCGGGAGGAGTCTGCAGGAATGAGAGAGCAGTTCATGAGAGGGAGTCCCGTATCAGGCCGGTTTTTCTTCTTTCTGCTCTGTAGAAAATCGTTTTTTAAAAGATACAAACCCCCCTTACGCCAGCCCTGCCCCCCAAGGGGGGCGGGGGCGTAAGCGATGCCTTTGCAGTACCTGCACAAGAAACATCCATCTTCTTCATCTTTGTGGTGCAGATAATACGGCACTATCGCTAGTAGGGGGATGCCAAAGCGGCGGGGGCGAAAGGCCAAAAAGAGCGTCCTTACAAATCTCATTTTAGGATTTCTACAGAGCCCCTTTTTCGCTCCCACCGGGTGACTCACCGGACAACCGCCGACGCATGGGCATCGAACGGGTTTGTCCGCATCGCAAGGGAAAAAAGGTAGGGGTAATGCTTCTTTAAATGGTGCATATAGGTCATCCACTCGGCAGTCAGCAGGCCGTAGACCCGGTTAATGTCTACCGAAAGATGGGCATAATCAGTTGCCGGGAGATCCGTGAGCTGGTCACGGGCCGCCAGTTCCTCTGCCAGGTGAAACACTGCCTGGAGGAGCGGGGTGAAGCCTAGTACTGAATCATGCAGTACATCAATGC
>CAWEFI010000047.1:0-3152 GCA_963808285.1 uncultured Methanoregulaceae archaeon | reverse complement strand
TGATCTTTGGTGTGCCTAGGGCCGGAGCTCGTGTGAAGGATTGAACCAAATTGCGCCACAGGTACACTATTTTTTAATAATAGGATGACAGAAGTTATAGAGCATCAGACCTTTCGCGGGCTCGTGGTCTAGTTGGCTATGACGTCGCCTTGACATGGCGGAGATCCTGAGTTCGAATCTCAGCGGGCCCATACCGGCGTTTCTTTTGGGATCCTGTTCTTCGTGTGTTGAGGCAGGTTATCAGGCTCTGGAAAAATCATCAGAAAATCTCTCGTAATGCTTCTTTCCGGGCATCGCCGGGTATTGCCTTTCCCCCCGGCATGCGTGGGGCATCCTCCAGTGTGCGATAGTTCCTTAGAGAAGGTAACACAAGCATCATCGCACTGCGCAGGGGCGGTTCGGGGGGACAGGCACTGTCCCCTCCGTCATTTGCGTTTTTTGTAATTTGTTGAAAACCAGGTTTTTCAGTACTTTTTCCGGAAACCGGAATGTTGAGCCTCTTAACGGATCTTTGCTGGAGCATTCTCTTTTTGTTCCCATGGGATCCCTGTCAGGTTTCCCTCAACCGCTTTTCCGGGTTTCGGTGTACATCAACCACATCGCGTAGAGCATCGAAGCGCAGGCAACGAACAGGATCAGCGAATATAGGCGGGGGAAGCCATTCGGGAAGAAGATGCGGATCCCGTCAAAGAGGGCAAAGAGCGCGAAAGTTGTTGCGATCAGCCAGCCGTACGGCCGGTTGTTCCGGGTGGCAATCAAGACGGCGATCACGACGACTGCACATTCGATCAGGATGGCGATGATCTGGATACTGTTGGCGAGGTCCATGGATCAGGATAGTGTCCCCTGCAGTATCTGTTTTCCGGTTTTATCTCCGGCTGACCGGGAACGATTCTGTCGAAATCCTAAATGGGATTAGTAAGAATGCTCTTTTAGGTCTGCTGTCCCCGCACGCTAGAGGCACCCCCCGGTTGCTATTGATGCCGTATTACCTGCACACAAAAATGGAACAATTGAAGATTCTCTTGTTCAGGTAATACCGAGTGCATCGCTAATAGCGCCCCGTCCCCCTTGGGGGACTCATTGGCGCAAGAGGGGGGGTGTATTTAAAAAGAGGTTTTCTCCAGAACCCCGAGAACAGATCCTTGAAAACAGGATACATCACGAGGCCGTACTCTTCCCGGCCCTGTTCCCTAATCGGTCATGTCCTCCTGCCGGATGAGACTCTGGTACGATCCATTGCCCGCCGGGTGTTCGTGACCGCCCGATACTATCAGCACATGCGTTTTATGGCTCCGCTCACCTGAGCCGGCACCCCGCCCCGCCATGCTTTTCGTGGTACTGCTGGTGGTATTCCTCGGCACGCCAGAACTCCGTGGCAGGGACGATCTCGGTAACAACGGGTCTTTTGAACCGGCCGGAACGTTCGATGCCCTCCTTTGACCGGGTGGCAATCTGCTTCTGATCAGGGGTATGGTAAAAGATGACCGAGCGGTAATTCGTCCCGATATCAGGCCCCTGCCGGTTTTTCTGTGTCGGGTCGTGGATCGACCAGAAGGTTGCGAGAAGGTCCTCATAGGTCACCACGCCGGGATCGTACAGGAGCCGTACTACCTCCGCATGCCCCGTCCGCCCGGTACAGACCTCTTCGTACCGGGGATTTTTCGTTGTTCCTCCCGCGTATCCCACTTCTGTTCCCATGACGCCAGGTACGTTCCGGAACGCCGCCTCGACGCCCCAGAAACAGCCGGCCCCGAATGTTGCGGTCTCTAGTTCACCCATAACCGACTCTTCCGGAGAGATCCTTTTTTCGCGTCCCTGTTAAGATTTGTGATTATGGATCCCCTGATCGCGACGGCAACCATCATAATCGATAACGACACACGATTCTCTGCGATAAGCTGGTGCCGGTGGCTGGATGCAGGCCCTTACCTTGGGACCGGGTCGCCCATCGTCCTGTGCACGGCGTTGATGCCGTCACGGCAGGTACCTGATGAGTGAGGAAACAAAAAAATGCGGATACTGTTTGTCGTGTGCGGCGAAGGGCTGGGGCACTCCTCCCGGTGTATCCATCTCGGTCATTACCTGGAGCAGCACGGGCATTCCGTCATTTTCCTGGCATACGGCAAATCCTATGATTTTTTCCACGATCATGGGTGCACCACGGTCTATAAGGGGCAGCGTGAGGTCTGCCTGGAAGGGGAGAACGGGTTTTTCTCGTTAAAAAAGACGCTCTGGTGTTCGCGCTGGGTTTTCCTTAACATGGTACGCTCCGCGCTTATTGTCCGCCGGTTGATTACGGAGCAACGGATAGACTGCGTGGTCTGCGACACGATGTACGGGGGGGTCCTCGCGGCGCGGTTCCGGAATGTGCCGGTAGTCTTTATCACCAACCAGAACCGGTTCAGCGGACCCGGGGCCGGAAAAACCCTGTCTGGGAGGTTCTCAACTTCCTCATACAGCGTTACCTGCGGCTGGCCGATATGGTTATCATCCCCGATTACCCGCCCCCGGATACCGTGAGCGAATACAACCTCCTGATCCCGGAGCGGGAACGGCAGCACTATCATTTCACCGGGCCATTCCTCGATGTAGATCTCTCACGGTACCACTTCGGGCAGAAAACGATCTTTACCAGTTTCGGGGGCGAGCCCTACAAACTCCCGCTCTACCGGCTGCTCAGGACGATCGCTGACGGGAGGAAAGATCTGGTCTTCGATGTATTCTATACTGGTGCCATCCTTCCCGAATCGTCCGATAATTATCTCTCCCACGGGTATGTGCCCAACCTGTATGAACACCTCGCCGAGGCGCGGATCGCGATCGTGCATGGCGGACTGACAACCCTGCACGAAGCGCTGCTCTTTTCCAAGCCGGTCCTTATCATTGTCGACCCGGGTCACCCCGAGCAGCAGAACAACGCAAAGAGGATCGTGGATATGGGTGCAGGCACGGAAGTTGACGGCCTGTACGGTTAATAAGGGAATCCTCGAACAAAAGATCGCCGAGACGCTGGCGCTGCCCCCCCGCAAATCCGACCTGGAACATGCGGCGGTAAACGGCAGGAAGAATGCTGCGGCAATCATAGAGCAGGCAGCCTGTTGTGCAGCAAAAAGGAAGGATAAATATGTCTCCCCCCCACCGCTGAGCAG
>CAWEFI010000046.1:0-3570 GCA_963808285.1 uncultured Methanoregulaceae archaeon | reverse complement strand
TGCAGACCTTGAGGATACGATCCGGCCGGGCTGCCGCATCTGCACGGACTTCTCATCACTCTGTGCTGATATCTCGGCAGGCGCAGTTGGAAGCCCAGTGGGATTTACCACGCTGATTATCCGGAACGAGACCGGCAACGGATTCGTGGAGAGCGCCATCCGCAACCACAAACTGGTGACCGAAAAAAGCGTTGATACCGCCGCGATCGAGAAACTGGCAGGAACCAAGATCAGGAAAAATTCCCGGTAACATATTTTTCGTATCCTGCCCATCTGTATGTCAATCAATATGAACGTGCGAGGATTCCCCGTCATGACGGCCCCTCCAGGGCATGGCGGGGCAGTGATTTTTTGTGTGTTGATGTTTCGTGTTGATTATGGATCCTGATCCGCCGCGGGGGCGGCGACACTCATCGCACCTAGAGAGGGAGGTAACGATCCCCTCTATAAAAATACAGGTTGTCTTTTATTGAAAAACAGGAATTTCAACAAAGTCGTTTTAAGTCTGTTCTTCCTCATAATATATTACCAAAAATTTCCCGGAACGACACGCGTAAGCACAGCCTTTTTCGCGATCCGGGACAGGAGCCGAATAACATGAAGATGATCAAGGCAATGATACGGCCCGAGAAGTTCGAGGACATCAAGGGGGCACTGGATGCAGCAGGATTCGGATCGATGACGATATTCGACGTCGAGGGACGGGGCGTTCAGAAGGGTATCAAGCAGCAGTACCGCGGCGCCGAGTATATTGTCGACCTGATCCCCAAGCGCGAACTGGAGATCGTCGTGGCTGATGACGTGGCGGAGAAGGTGATCGGGATCATCAGGAACGCTGCATATACCGGCAAGATCGGCGACGGCCAGATCTTCGTGCTCCCGGTCGAGGATTCTATCCGGGTCAGGACCGGCGAACGGGGTTCAAAGGGGATCTAAAACCGGTGTCTGGTATCGTACTGGGACACGATCCAATCCGGGTCTGATACAGATGTTTCTCCTGTGAGCCTCAGTACAGACTCACACCAATCCGGGCTCAATCCGACCCCCGATTACCCCTTTCCCATCCCAAAAGGAGCCCTTATCGGGCTCCGTTTAAAAATAACCTCAAATCAGGCTTATTTTCGGAAACGGACGAAATAAAACGGACCCGATAATGCGGTTCTTTTGGCAGATCTCATGTGAAATTGCCACTTGGACGATCCGGAAAATGACCGCCGCCAGAACGCGGATATGGGGCTGTAGAAGGCATTATATGGAGCTCAATTTTGGCTTATTTTTAAAAACGGGGCAATTTAATCCATTATTTTCCGACCAAAGCGAAAAAGCCGGTTTTACGAGCGTTTTTCCTGATTTTGTCGGGGCTGGATAACCTCAACGATCGTAAGACCCGAAACTGTGCCCCTTCACTTTACGATGATGTCAAATCACGTTCTGGTGTGAAATCATTTTATCAGTAATGTCGCAGTAGCTCAGGAGAAAGAAATTCTCACCGTATTTCCAAAAAACATCAAAAAAATTATGTGGCTTCCACAGTTCAGGAAAATTTACTTCAAAACTTTCCGGATTATCTGCAGATCATGTACCGTAACCAGCCCGTCATGCAAACGAGAAGTTAACCAGGATCTGACAAAAAATTAAATCTGCCAATCCACTGGAAAATTTAAAAAAAAGATCGCTGCCTCTACCTTCCCCGGGTAATCCTCACCAGTGGCGAGCACCGGGAAAAGAACCCGGCAATAAAGGCTGCAAACTCTTCCTGCCAGCAGTCGGCCCCCTCATACACACACCAGTCTTTCCCGAGCGACACCCGTATATCCCGGCCGACACCTACGTTCAGGAGCGCGGACGAGGTGAGGAGATCAGCCGCATGCACAAATTCCCGGGGTACTTCCATCACGTACCGGCCATTCTCGATAAACGGCCCGGGCAGGGAAGCCTCCCGGTATTTCTCCCGGAATTTCTCCGCGTTCTGGCGGTTCCAGACCGGGGGGCCCTCGTGGCGCCGGACCGGCGGGAGTTCTCCCGCGAGCAGTTCGAAGAGCATCATGCACTGCCCTGTTCCCATCCGGTAGTTGGCGTGGTGGACAACAAACCCGTTGCGTATGAGAAGATTGCAGATCGCTCCGGTGCTCCGCTTGAGCTGGGGCACGACAATCTCCTCGATGAACGGAGGGGTGGTAAATGTAATCGCGTAGAGGGCAGTACCGCGCCGGGAAAGAATCTCCGCAAGCTCGTCCCGGCTGATGCCCCGCTGGTATGGCAGCGTAAAGAACGTTTCGGAGGGCGCCTCACAGTAGCCCCGGGCCAGTTCCACAAATTCCGCCATCCGGTCGATGGAAACTGCCGCCGCCACGTTCCGCCGGGGGTCGACCGGGTCGATCACGATCAGTGGTTCGTCAAACTCCTTTGCCGCGTGGTGTTCGATATCGATCTTGAGGTGCGGACCCCATTCGGACGCTGCACGAAGCAGCGGGGCAAACCCGCCGTAGTGGAGCACCAGCAGCTCGCAGAGATAGCCCGAAAACCCTTCGGTCATCTGGTCGGAGCCGTAGATGCCCCCGGCTTTCGCGAACTGCTTCGCCAGGAGCACGTCGTCCACGAGACCGTTGATCTTCTCTGTTATGTACCGGGTGTGAAACGGCGTCCGGTCGACCGCGCTCTGGATGTGGGCGGCACTCGCGACATTGTAACAGGGCACGAGGTCCACGTCGATCGAGCCGATAATTGCATTGATGTACGGGTGCTCGGCGTACTTCTCGCAGAAGCTCGTGGTGAACTTCCGCGCAATCGTGCGGGCGAGCGCTAAGCCCTCAGCTTCGAGTTCCTCGCGGGGCAAATCGGGGGGGAAGAGCATGAAGACATCAAGGTCGCGGTCGCCTTTCACCCACGTGTCCCGGGCGATGGAACCGACCACCATTCCTTCCGCCTTCCCGCTCTCCTTTATTGCGGCGAGCAGCCAGTCAGCAACCCCGTGAATGTACTCGCGCTCTTCCGCAGCCGGGCGGAGCTGCTCTGCAAGGATCTTCTCCTCAAGCGGCAGTCGTCCCGGTCCTCCGGCTTTCCCTTTCACCCTGTCACCTCCGTGAGATCCTCGTACACCGGGCCCCGGGGCGTGAGCGTGCTCTTCTTGAGTTTCAGGCCGGAACCATGCAGCTCCCACAGGGCGCACCCTTGAGTTTTTCAAGGCACCGGAAGAGCGACGGGTCGGCCTCCTTTACCCGGGCAAGCGTCGCGTGGGAGGTAAAGTCCCGGGTCTCGCGGGGAAACCCGAGCGGCGCAAGCGCGGTTTCCACTGCGGAAAATACCTCCCTTCCCTTCCCGGCATCGTCGATTGCGCACCAGACCGTGTGCGGGTTTTTGGGATTATTCACCGTTATCCGGCTCCCGGTCACCGGGAACGGGTCGAAGCGGATCGTTTTGAGCGCTGCGACAAGCTGCGGGACCTTCTTCTCGTCCACTTCGCCAAGGAACTTTACCGTGATGTGGATTAGGGCTGGATCGACAAACGTGAGCCGGGCAGAACACCCGCGCAACACAGCCTGCGCTGCTGCCAGCTGCTGCCTCATTTCA
>CAWEFI010000045.1:0-36642 GCA_963808285.1 uncultured Methanoregulaceae archaeon | reverse complement strand
CTGTCTTTATCGGGAGCATCGGACCGGGAGCGACCCAGACGTACGAGACGATCCTTGACGGGGAGTGTTCGCAGGACTACCGGGTCGCCTTTGCCTTTGAAACCAGCTAAAACCGCTGGTCTATGTGGATCTTTCTTTTACAAAGAACAGATCCTGGTAATGGTAAAACATCCGCCCCCCAAGAGATAAAGGGAAAATCCAATATTCAGTCAGTTGAAGTTAAAAGATAAAAAAAGCATGAGAAATTCGTTCTCGGGGGATATCCGCCCCCGCACGCTTGTGGCCCCCCCCTTGTGATAGTGCAGTATTACCTGTTCTGGTACCATCGCAAATAGCGCCCCGTCCCCGGAGGGGACGCATTGGCGCGAAGAGGGGGGCAATAAGAACACCCGGAAACGCTTTTCTACAAGCTAAAAATATACATTTTTCACCACATTGAGGGATGATTTTTGATAATCACCTCGATCTTTTAGCAGGAGTACTCCAGCGGATCAATGGCACCGGCCTGTTCGAACGCCTCACGCCGTTCGGTGCAGGCGCCGCACTTCCCACAGGAGCGTTCCCCGCCTTTGTAGCACGACCAGGTATCCGCGTAATCGACCCCGAGCTCAAGGCCTTTTTTGACAATATCTCCTTTGCTGAGCCAGAGGTAGGGCGCATGGAGCACGACATCGTTCCAGTCGCAGAGGTGCAGTGCTGTTGCCATGGCACTCACGAACGCCGGCTTGCAGTCAGGATAGATGGCATGGTCCCCGGCATGGGCGGCGTAAAAGAGATGCGGGGCCCCGAGGCCGATCGCACAGGATGCGGCAAGGCTCAAGAAAACCATGTTCCGGTTCGGGACGACCGTCTGTTTCATGGTCTCTTCCGCATAGTTCCCTTCCGGGACATCCCACGCGTCCCGGGTCAGGCTGGACGGGGCAAGTTCGCTGAGAACCGAAAGACCGATAATTTTATGGGGAATCTTAAGTTTTGCACAGGTCTTTGCTGCGCACCGGATCTCCTTTTTGTGCTTCTGGTGGTAATCGAACGTGACCGCACTGACTTCGTATCCCTGATGGATCAGGTCGTAGAGCAGGGTGGTACTGTCCATCCCGCCGGAAAGAATGAGCACCGCTTTCATACCGGAATCCTCGCAAGAGTATACCGGATATCGTCCGGTTCCTATATCAAGGAAACGCCGGGGTATTCCCCACGGAGGGAGAACAGGGCATGACGACATACCCGGAACACGTATGCAGAGTGCCGGAAAACCGGGGATATCCGGGCGGCACGCTGATCTGCAAACCCCTCTCTCTGATGACCGGCGCAAAAGAAAAAGCACCTAAAAAGCATATCATGACAGACAGCGAAAAGGGATCCGGAAGAGTGCTCACGTATGGCCGGCCCGTACATGAAAAGCGGTGAATCCATCATCCTGACAACGGATCGGGTGATGATTGACGATATCGAGTACGACCTGATCCTCACCAGCCAGCGCCTTGCCCTTGTGGACAGCGGCCATACCAGCGAAGAGCCGCAGGTGGTCCCGTTTGCCACCATCCTGTCCGTAAAGGGGGATACAACACCGGCGCGCGAGCCGTTCATCACCCTTACGGTCATCGACCCGGTCGGCCTTGAGGACTCAAGAACCATTGATTTGATATTTTCCCAGCAGCCCTATGAAGACCGGGCCGCGGAATGCGATCGCTGGGTACAGAAACTGATCGAGAACATCGTGTCCGTCCGCCAGGAACCTGCGCCTGCCGGAAAAAAGACGGCTCCCGTGAAATCCCTGGGGATGCACCCTACGGTCCGCCGGTTCGAAGCCCCCGAGATGCCACGTCCCTACTCGGAAGTGGCCCGGAAAAGCCGGGGGCCCTCCGGGGAACTCCTCTCCGCGATGCAGAAGACCGCGTGGGATACGGAAGGCAACCTGCCTGAAGCGCCGGGCAGGCCAGGTATCCCCCGGAGGGGAAGGGTATCCTGAGACCGGCACCCCGTCACCCGCTCCCGCAGCTGAAGAAGAAGGCACTTCCCCGGTGCCCGGGGAGCCGGTGACCGGGTCCGGATCACCTGCAGAAAGTGCCGGGGCCATCAGCCCCCCCATCCCGGGGCAGGCAAGCACAGGGCCATCCGTCCGGGACGAAGACCTGGCAAAAACGGACGAAAGGACAGATCTGGCGGCCGTCCCGCCAACGCCGTCTGAAGAGCTGGTGCCGGTAGTGACCGGGGGAGTGCAGAAAGACACCGTTCCGGTCCCGCCGGATGAATACACAGATGAAAAAGGACTTCATCTGCCAGAAAAAGAACCGTTACCCGCGAGGACCGGGGCCCGTGCCAGAAAACCAGCCAGAAAGAAGAAAAAAGCCTCTCCGGCGCCCGCCAAAACGACTGCCCAGCCGGAAAGTTCGCCCGGGTATGCGTACCCGGCATTATCAGACCTGGATGACCGTGGAGAGGTATGGCCAGAGGAACCGGCCCGGCTCCCGGTTGACACGCTGGTGCAGGCCGACGTTCCGGGGATGTCACCTCCCGGACGCGGGGAACAGGTCGGGTTACCTGACCGGGTTGTTTTCCCGGTACTTTCCCCTGCCATTCCCGACATGATTCCAGAGACCCCCCCGGTAGTTCAGGCTCCTGCAGGGAAGCCTCCTGCACCACCCGCTGAAAAAATCCCGGTCAGGGTTTTGGCAGCGATTGCCATCATGCTTCTCATCATCATCGGCGCGGCAGCCATTATCCTCTTCTCTCCGGCAGGAAATCCGATCGAGCCAGGTCACCCGGTTATCACGCCGACCCTGACACCCCTGCCAGTGACCACAATAATACCGCAGGCTGCAATTCCTGCCGAAGGGGTATGGGTGAAGGTGACATACAACGGAACCTTTATAGGGTCGTACGGGAATCCGGGCCCGGCTAACCAGCATGAGGTACGGGGATCCGGCGAGCAGGTCTATCCGATAATGAACAGTAACTACCTTGTGCAGGCCTCGTTCACGAAGCAGGATTATTATGGGAATACCCTGATCGTTGAAGTCTATAATAATGGCACATTGGTCAAACAGTTCAAAACGAGCGCCCCGGGAGGAACGATTGCACTCCTTGTCAATTCCACGACCGGGAAAGCCCCCTTTGTCCCGGTCACGGCCACCGGTGGATGATACCGTCCGGACCTGACAGGGCAACTTTTTTTAAGGCTCGGGAAAAAACCCGGGCTTATACAACGTTTCCGAATCGCTTAAGAGAAATGGGTGACCCCCCTCGCTTCCCAACGGGAGGGCTCCCTTGACCCTCCGTTTATCCTTCTCTTAAAAAAAAGAGTCTGCCGGTGTACTTCGCCTCCCGGGAATTATTCAGAAACCACCGGGGAGATATCGCATTGAGGGCGGGATTAAAAAAAGTGCCTCCCCGGCATGCCTCATCGCATGAACAGGCTGAGCAGCCTGAATGCGATCCCGCCGATCCCGAGAGCCAGCACGATCTCGGTAAACGAGATCGCAAGCGACCGTTTCCACCCGAACTCCGAAGCGAGCACCAGGATGACCGAGATGCAGGGGATATAGAGCATCGAGACGAGCGCGATGACGATGAGCTGGACCGGGGTAAGGAAGGCCGCGAAGTTGGTCGACCCGAAGAGCACCGCAAGGGTGAGGATCGTGAGTTCCTTTCTCACGATACCGAAGATGATGGTGATCCCGACGATGATGGGC
The DNA here is from genome assembly GCA_963808285.1 of uncultured Methanoregulaceae archaeon. Classification (GTDB taxonomy): domain Archaea; phylum Halobacteriota; class Methanomicrobia; order Methanomicrobiales; family Methanospirillaceae; genus Methanoregula. The sequence goes on along the minus strand of CAWEFI010000045.1, from coordinate 32,950 downwards.
AGGCCCAGCCAGAAGACCGTAACCGGAGCGAGAACGTTATTGACCGGGGTGAGCAGGCCGACCGCGTAGAAGACCTGGATCGCGGCGCTCCCGATAATGTATGCGGGAAAGACAAACCAGATAAGCGACTTTGTCCTCGCCCATGTCTGTTTTACGACGACAGAGGCCGAAGGGACGTGGTAGTCGGGCATCTCCATGATAAGGCCGACCGATTCGCCCGGGACGACCTTGAAGGCAATCCTCCCGACGATGATGATCAGCACGATATCGAACGCGTAGAGTGCGAGCGCCCACCAGATGCTGACGAATTTCCCGACAAGACCGAGGATGACGACCGTCCGGGCCGTACAGGGGATGAGGGTGACCAGGAACGCCGCGAGCAGTTTCTGCTTGGGCGATTCCATGATCCGGCAGGAGAAACAGGCCGGGACGTTGCACCCGTAGCCGAGGATGAGGGGGATGACGGCCTTGCCATGCAGCCCGAGCTTGTGCATGCCCCGGTCGAGCATCACCGCGATGCGGGTGAGATAGCCGGAGTCCTCCATCACGGCAAGGAGAAGATAAAACGGCAGGACGTACGGGATGACCAGCGTAACTCCCGCGGTAAATCCCGAGAACGCGCCGTTCCAGAGTATACCGGCGACCGGGCCGGTGATGACCGGTTCATACGGCGCGATCTGCGAGAGGACTGACTGGATGATGTCGGAGATGCGGGCACCGACGACAAACGTCCACACGAGCAGCCCCCCGATCACGAGAAAGACCGCAAGGTACCCGAGGAGGGGATGAAGGGCAATCTGGTCGAGCCGGTCGGTCAGGCTCTTTTTGAGCGTGCCGTCCCTCGGGGCCTGCACGGTGATCACCTCTGCCGCGATCCGGTCGGCGACGTTGTACCGCTCCGCGCTCATCACGACGCAGACTGCTTCACCGTGGATCGCCTCGATCTCGGCCGCGAGCCGGTCAGCCGTTTCGACGATGCCGGGGGCCATTGCCCGTACGGTCGCCACCATCGCGGGGTCGCGTTCGATGAGCTTGATGGCGATGAACCGTACGGGGTAGGGGATGGCCAGCTGCTCCAGCGGGAGGACGAGTTTTTCGATCCGTTCCTCTATCTCCTTCCCGTACATGAGGACCGGGGGCGTCGGGCGGCGCTCTGCGAGATCGAGGATCGCATCGGTGAGGGCAGCGATACCCTTCCCCTTGATGGCGACCGTGGGAACAACAGGTACGCCGAGGAGCCCGGCGAGTTTCCCGATGTCAATGGTGATCCCCTTCTTCTCGGCGAGATCGATCTGGTTGACGGCGACCATGAGAGGGGGCGCCAGTTCCATGAGCTGGATGGTAAAGAAAAGGTTGCGCTCCAGTGCGGACGCGTCGATCACGTTGACGACCGCATCCGGGTGCTCCAGCGCGATATAATCCCGGGTGACCAGCTCCTCCATCGAGTACGTGGAGAAGGAGTAGATACCGGGAAGGTCGATCACCCGGATCCGGTGCCCTTTGTACTGGAGGAGGCCTTCCGCCCGCTCGACCGTCTTCCCCGGCCAGTTCCCGATGATCTGGTCGACGCCGGTGAGCTGGTTGAAGGTGACGCTTTTCCCGACATTTGCGTTGCCCGCGAGCGCGATCGTGTATTCGGCATCTTTTATCCTGGTCGCATCTTTCGGGGAGCAGGCTTTGCACCCGCCGCATCCGCTCATGGTAATTCAGCCCGCGGTGCATCGACAAAAATATTCTCTGCAATCGCGTGGTCGATCGCCAGTTTTGTCCGGCGCACGAATACCTCGACCGGCCCGTTCAGGGGGGCCTTGCGCGTGACCGAGACCGTTGTCCCCAGCGTAAGGCCGAGATCGGAAAGACGCTGGACGATCTTGCAGTCCCCGCGGATAAACGCGATCTTCCCCTTGTCGTCAGGGCCGAGCTCGGTAATAGGAACGATGGTGGCACGGAGTTCCTCCGGGAGGGAGACGGCAGAACCGGTGACATTATCGCACTCGGTGCAGCTCCCGATCCCCTTTGCACAGGGGGCAATAGGGCTCCCGTGGGGGCAGTGCGCCGGGGCATTGAGCATCCGGCAGAGCGCATTTTCGGTGTCTTCCGAGATCGTATGCTCCATCCGGCATGCCTCGTCGTGCACGTTTGCCCGGTTGATGTGCAGGACGTCCGCGAGGAAGACTTCGAGGAGCCGGTGCCGGCGCTTGATCGTCTCTGCGATCTTCTTTCCCTCCCCGGTCAGGCTCGCGCCCCGGTACGGTTCGTAGTTCACGAGGTTCTTATCTGCAAGGTTCTGGAGCGCCTCGGTCACGCTTGCCGGCGCAACCTTGAGGCATTTGGCAATGGCCGTGGTCTTTGCCGTGCCCTCGATCCCTGCAATATCGTAGATCGCCTCGAGATATTCCTCGACCTGTTCCTGTGCCATCCGGGTAATAGTTAGGACACCCTAAATAAAAATGGTTTCGGTCGACCTAAAGCACGCCCTCCTGCACCCTGCGATCACGGTCTCTTCATTCATCCTGTACCACAGGTCGCTGTCCCTTCGGAAGTCACCTGCAGGAAAGGGCATTTTTATCGCCGGGGGCCTGAGAGCCCTGACTGCACCTGATCTGAAGATTTTTGAATCATGCACGCATTGGTAGGTACGGGAAGCACTATGGCAATTGACTGGTACATCGAGTTTGTCGATACGAATTATGAGCCGGCAAAGGACGAGCTGGTCTGTCTCTATTATTTTGAACCGGCAGCCGGGATCACCGACAAAGAGGCCGCGGGCCGGATCGCATCCGAGAGTTCCACGGGCACCTGGACGACCCTTTTTACGATGCCGCCACGGATGAAGAAACTGGAGGCGACGGCGTTTGCATTCGACAAGCACTTTGTCAGGGTCGCGTACCCGCTTGACCTCTGGGAGGAGGGAAACGCCGTCCAGCTGATGAGCGGGATTGCGGGGAATATCTTCGGGATGAAGGCGCTCAAAAACCTTCGCCTCCTTGACGCCGCGCTCCCGCCCGCGTATCTCCGCGGCTTTGCAGGGCCCCATTTCGGCATGGACGGGATCCGGAAGATGATGAAGATCCATGGCCGGCCCCTGACCGGTGCCGTTCCAAAACCGAAGATCGGGTTTTCCGCAAAAGAGCATGCCGGGGTCGGGTACGAGACCTGGATGGGCGGCTTTGATTTTGTAAAAGACGATGAGAACCTCACCTCGACATCGTTCAACCGGTTCGAGGACCGGGTAAAATATATGACAAAACTGCGGGACAAGGCCGAGCAGGAGACAGGTGAGAAGAAGTCGGCGTTCTTAAACATCTCCGCCGATATCGAGACCATGAAGAAGCGTGCCGACCTGCTCGCAGAGCACGGCTGGAATTACGCGATGATCGACGTGGTCGTCGCGGGAACGGCGAGCGTCATGACGATGCGGGACTACTGTTCGGACCTAGGCCTCGCGATCCACGCGCACCGGGCGTTCCATGCGACCTTCGACCGGAACAAAAAACACGGGATGACCATGTACTTCCTCGCAAAGCTCATGCGCCTGATCGGTGTATCCCAGATCCATACCGGGACTGCTGTCGGGAAACTGACCGGGACAAAGACTGAGTCAATCCTGCTCGCCGACCTGCTGCGGAAGAAAAAGATTTCCGAGGTCCCGCACCAGTGCCTTGCGCAGGACTGGGGCCCCATAAAGACGGCATTCCCCGTCTCGTCGGGAGGATTGCACCCGGGCCTTGTTCCCGACGTGCTTAATATCTATGGAAAGGATCTCATCCTGCTCGTTTCGGGCGGCATCCACGGCCACCCGAAGGGGACCCGGGCCGGGGCGCGGGCAACCATGCAGGCGATCGAGGCGTGGCAGGAGGGCGTGACCCTCGACGAGAAGGCAAAATCGTCACCTGACCTCCGCGAAGCACTGAAAAAGTGGGGGTACTACAAGCCAAAGTGACGGGATTAACTTCATGCCGCATCCCCATTCTTTTTTATATCCCGGCGAAAACTCCTTAGCACCGTGACAGAATTCCAGCTCGTCTCATCCTTTCCCCCGCCGGTTCGCAGCCGACAGCGATAGCGCAGATCAACGACGGACTGGCGGACAATGCCCGGTTCCAGACGCTCCTTGGCGTCACCGGCTCCGGCAAGACGTTCACGATGGCAAACGTGATAGCATCGGCACAAAAACCGACCCTTGTCATCGCCCACAACAAGACGCTTGCCGCCCAGCTCTACCAGGAGTTCTGCGACTTTTTCCCGAAAAACCGGGTCGAGGTACTTTGTCTCGGTACTACGATTACTACCAGCCCGAGTCCTACATCCCGGCAAAAGACCAGTATATCGAGAAGGACTCTGCCATCAACCCCAAGATCGAGATGCTCCGGCTCTCCGCAACCGCTTCGCTTTCGGGCCGGCGCGATGTGATCGTGGTCGCATCGGTCTCCTGCATCTTCGGCCTCGGGAATCCCGAAAACTTTAGGAACCTCGGCTTTGACCTTGCGGTCGGCCAGAGGATCACAAGAAACGAGATCATGAGCCGGCTTCTCGATATCCAGTTCGAGCGCAACGACATCGATCTCGCCCCGGGCCGGTTCCGGGTCAAGGGTGATACCATCGACATCGTGCCAGGGTACTATAACGACATCATCCGGATCGAGCTCTTCGGGAACGAGATCGATCGTATCCGGGAGGTGGACAAGAACACCGGGGCAAAAAAAGAGGAGATGAAGTATTTCTCTGTCTACCCGGCCCGGCACTTTGTCACCCCGGAAAGTGCGCAGAAAGCCGCGATCGCAACCATCCAGGAGGAACTTGATGAGGTGCTCCCCACGCTGGGCCTCGTAGAGGCGCACCGGCTCCGGCAGCGGACGAATTTTGACCTCGAGATGATCCGGGAGACCGGCTCCTGCAAGGGGATCGAGAATTACTCGCGGCATTTCGACGGCAGGAAAGCAGGGGAGAAACCGTACTGCCTGCTTGATTACTTCCCGGACGATTTCCTGCTGATCATCGATGAGAGCCACCAGACGATCCCGCAGCTGCACGGGATGTACAACGGCGACCGTTCGCGCAAGGAGACCCTCGTCAGGTACGGCTTCCGGCTCCCGTCAGCACTCGACAACCGGCCCCTGAAATTCTTCGAGTTCGAGCAGTATATGCAGCAGGTGGTCTTTGTCTCGGCGACGCCCGGGCCCTACGAATTAAAAAATTCAACACAGCTTGTCGAGCAGATCATCCGGCCGACCGGCCTTGTCGACCCGGCAGTCGAAGTCCGGCCCATCGAGGGACAGACGCTTGACGTGATTAGCGAAGTAAATAAGACCATCGCACGAGGCGACCGGGTGCTCGTGACCACGCTCACCAAAAAACTCGCCGAGGAGCTCTCCGAGTACCTGGCCGATCACGGCATCCGCACCCGGTACCTCCACTCGGAGATCCAGACGCTGGAACGTACCGAGATCATCCGCGAGCTCAGGCTTGGCAAGTTCGATGTTCTGGTCGGGATCAACCTTCTGCGCGAGGGCCTTGATATCCCCGAGGTCGGGTTCATTGGCATCCTCGATGCAGACAAGGAAGGCTTTCTCCGTGACGCACGGAGCCTGATCCAGATCATCGGGAGGGCGGCACGGAACGTGAACGCGAAAGTCGTGCTCTACGCGGATTCCATGACCGGTTCGATGAAGGCCGCGATCTCCGAGACAAAACGGAGGCGGGAGATGCAGATCGCGTATAACGAGGAGCACCACATCGTCCCGCAGACCATCATAAAGCCGGTGAAAGCAAAAGAAGTCGAGATCACTGATACAAAACACGTGCCCGGCGCGGAGATCCCCAATGTGATCATCGAACTGGAAAAGCAGATGCGGGATGCGGCGGACAACCTCGACTTCGAACGGGCGATCGCGCTCCGCGAACAGGTAAAAAAACTCAACCAGCGGCTCAAACACGGGGGAAAGCACCCCGATCGCGACTGAAGAACCGGTCACAACGTCCAGCACAGGGCGCCGGATTTGTTCTCCTCGCGCCCGGCATACCGCTACAAAAAACTGCCTGCAGAACGGATTCCATGACAGGGATTTGCCTGCCGGAATCCACATTTTTTGGGAGTGCCCCTGTCAGATACCGGAAAAAGGAATTCCGGGATCTCATGGTCAATATAAAAAAGGTAATTCATCATTTGGCACCACCAAAATTTTTCATGCGCTTGATATTCCACATGAAATTTGCGCCTGATTAAGAAAATTCGGATTATTTCATGAGATCAGGTAATACAGCGTTATCGCAATTTTGGGGGTGCCCTGGTGGCGGGGGCTTTAGCCCCCAAGAACGTTTTTGAATTGAAAAACAGATGAGAGTCTTTGAATTTTTTTCATAATAATACTGATTCATGGTGGTTTTTTTTGAGTGATCGGCTCTGGAGAAATCCTATTTCATGAGATACTATTGCCCCTGTTCGAGGGCGCATGGCGCATGTGATGTCCTTTGAGTATTACCTGTACAAAAATTTCCTTCTGTTTTTTGTGTACAGGTAATACGACACTATCTCGAACCGGGGCGCCATGAGCGGCGGGGAGGAGCCCCTGGAGCGTCAGGTAATTCTTAATGATTTCTCCAGGGCAGAGTAATCACTAAAAAAATACCACGGCTACCTGGCCATTCCCTCCGGGAACCCGGCCTCGCCGGCTTCCTGGACCCCGACCATGTAGTAGCGCTTGATGAACTCCCGCACTTTCTCCGACTCGATCCATCCCTGGTCGAGCTGGGTAACAATCCGGTCGATCTCCCGGGCCTGCAGGATAATCTTGTCGGTTACATCCCCGGGTGCAAGGCTTGAAAGCCCCACGATCACAGCGAGCGGGTTCCTGATATGGTCGCCAAGGATGGCAAACTGCTCGATATTCTTTTCGATCTGTTCGAGCGCTTTTCTCTTTACGGTCTCATTCTGTTTCTTATCGGTAATATCAATAAACGAAGCCATGATGCAGACAGGATTACCCGTTTCATTTTTCACCAGGTTGATCCAGAGCTGGATATAAAACGGCGTCTGGTCCGCTTTATTGAGAAGGATCTCCCCGAACCAGCTGTGTTTTCTCTGGAGAGCATCCTTTATCGCTTCAATTCCATCTTTGGATACGACATAATCCCACAGGGGTTTATGAGAGAATTCCTGCTGGTCAGGGTAATTCATCATCGTCACAAGGGAGTGGTTTACATAGGTGATCGCAAAGTCGAGGTCCATAATGGCAATCGCATTGATGGAGGAACTGATTGCATGATCCCGTATGATGAGCGCCTCCTCTGCCTGCTTTCGTGTCGTGATGTCCACGATGGTACAGACAAACTGTTCGTCCGTAAGCATACCGGCGGAGAGCAGGACCCACCGGGGCATACCGGTCTTTGTCAAAAAACGGGTCTCAAAATTCTCCACGTTTCCCTTGGAAGCAAGGATCTGGAAAAAACGTTCCCGGTCGGCCTCGTCTGACCAGATCCGCGGGAAGGGTACGGATTCAATGTCGGCAGGATTGTAGCCCAGCGTGTCGGCGAAGCGCCGGTTTACTTCCTTTATCATTTTGTCTGTGCTGTTCACGAGGCCGATCCCGGCTTCAGAGTGGTTGAAAATGCCCCGGTATTTTACTTCGTTCCTGCGCATGTGAATGGCAAGGCTTGTGACAACGGCAGCAACACCTATCACGACAATACAGGTAACAAACGCGGCAACAAGGTCTCCCAGAGCCCCTCCGGTGATGACCGCAACAAACCCGATGTAGAGTGCGGAGACCACGGCTGCATACGTAACGCCCTGGCGGGGATACCAGTACGCCGCGATCACGATCGGTATATAGAGCAGGTTCGTGGCGACCATCGTGGTGCCGTAATGGAGTGCGAGAATATTGACAAGGAGCGCAAGGATGGTCGTGTTGACGATAATAAACAACCAGAGATCCTCTAAACTTTCTTCGCGTTCTCCCGAGAGAAATGGTTGTTCTGTCATAAATTCACACCACCGGGTAGGAACCATGGTGTCCGGAAAAGCCCTGCGCATGCTCTCCTTCGTTCCTTCCCCGTCTATGTTTCCTCATTGCACAAATGGACATTAATAATTATTGGTTTACAGTCTTACCATAGACATATTATGAGAGCAGCATTTCGACGGGGGGGTTCATAGACAACCGTATTTTCGGGTATTCGCCCCATCACCGGGCGATACCTGGCATTGCACCGGTTCACAGAGCCTGTCGGCATACATGGCAACAATGCCGGAAAAAGGATACGACAGGAACTGACCGTTCGCGGTTACGATCTTACCCGAACCCCCACTGGGCAAGCGTCGTGTGTGAGGGATCGATATCCTTCCATGTCCAGCCGAGTGCCTCGATGATCCGGGAGATTGGCTGTTCAATGGTCTTTTCGAGCATCAGTTCCCAGTCAGGGACAAACTCCTGTGGCACCTGATCGGCATACTCGAAACAGAGCACGTCGGTCTTGGGGTATTTCCCGGTCACGTTTTTTATGTAGATACGCTTTGGCTTGCTGCCCTTCCCGAACTCCGTGTGCAGGTGCTGGTTGGCATACCGGGCGCCCCGCACCTGAGCATCGTCGGTCTCGTAATCATCAAGGGATTTGCCGATCCCGCCCGGTATACCCACCTCGTCAAGCGAGAACTTCCCGGCACGGTACCGGGTAATGATCCCGCCAAGGTATGTCTTAATCTCTGCATATTCCGCACCGGCAAGGATCATCTCCATCACCCTTGACTGGACGATCTTGGTGATCTGCGGCGTATCGCTGCGCCGGATCTCGAAACCGACGATATCCATCTGGTCGGCATCTTTTCCCTCCTTCCAGACGAGCTGGCCCGCGTACCGCTTCTTCTTTCCCGCCTGGAAGAAACGGGCATAGATCTTTTCGAACTTGATCGAGAAATAATGGGTCTCGGCATTCAGCTCGCGCCGGGAGAATTCCTGGTAACTCGCATTGAGCTGTTTCTCAAGCATGCGGGCGGTCTCGATGGTTTTTTCCCGGTCAAGCGGCGGGATCTGCACTATGCAGGAATCCGTATCGCCGTAGATGACCTTGTAACCCTGCTGCTCGATCACGCGCCGGGTGTGCTCGATGATCGCCCGGCCCACGGAGGTGACCGCGGCCCCGATCTCCCGGTCGAAGAGCCGGAACCGGGTGTAGCCCGAAACCCCGTAATAGGTGTTCATGATCACCTTGAGCACGTTCTGCTGCATGTCGTAGAGGAGATACTGCGGCGAACCGTAGGGGAAGGTGTTGCGCAGGTTTTTTCTCGCATCCCGTTCCTTGAGAAGTTCCGAGAGGATACTCCGGGTCAGCCCGTCAGGCTGTTTCCTGAACCGGATGCCGTTCGGGGCTTTAAGTTCGCCGTCAGGGTCTTTTGTCTCAGGTGATGCGTTGATCGTCATCATCGCCATCGGGTAGAGCGATTTTAAGTCGAGCACCACCACGTTCTCCCGCACGCCTTTGCTCGGCTCGAAGACCGTCGCGCCTTCGAACTCCTCGGCATTCGCAAAGCCTTTCGAGGGAAGGACGTACTTCCCGTGTGCTTTCCTTAAGATGTAGACATCGATCACGCTCGAGGAATTCAGCGTCTTGTCCAGGGGGCAGCCGACATAGCGGGCGATCTCCCGGTAGAAACCGACAATGTTGTCCTTCTTGTTGATCGCAACGCAAAGCTCGACATCCTTGTAATTGTATTCAACAAGGAGCACCGGTTGTTTCTTCCAGAGATCGGAGACCGTACCGGTATACCTCACCTTACTCTCTCCCACCTCCTCCTGCGCAATCGCATCGAGACGGTAGGACTCCTTCTGTGTTGAATGCATCTTCTTGTAGCCGGTGAGAAGATCGAAGAGCGCCCTGCCCCGGAGCGCGTTTCTCTCGGTCATGCCGGGGAGGCGGGCGAGCATGACCGGCGAGAGCCCCAGTTTCTCCATCCGGCCCATGATGTAGGGCATATCGAACTCTACAAAGTTCCAGCCCGAGAGAATATCGGGATCGCGGCTGGTGATATATGCGCCAAATGCCCTGAGCAAGGACACTTCGTCTGCATAGGAACAGATCGTGTGGGCGCCTTTTCTGAAACAGCCGTTCGCGAGTCCGCCGGCCATCTCCTTTTCCGAGATCCCGGTGGGCATTATGCCGCCACCGAACAGAAATGTGGTGTAGTCGTTATCAAAAGAATCGTGGCAGGTGATGCAGATGATCGCATCCCGCTGGGTATCCGGGAAGCCCCGCTCGTCTTCGCATTCGATATCGATCATGCAGACCCGGGCCGGTGCATCCACCTCGGCAGGCACCAGTTCATGGTAATCCGCCGTTGTCGCAGGTACAGAGACGGCCCCGGTGAGTCCGCAATCGATCATGAACCGGGTCGCAAAGGGTATATCTGCCTCGAAATGCCGGTACCGTTCTCTCATATCACGTACGTCGCCCGGCCTGACGGTATACAGCCGTTTGAGTTTCTCTCCCCGGATCGAGCGGTATATCGTGTCGGGCTCGACCGTCACCTGATCCGGGTGCGTCTGGCCGACCTGCTCCTCTGGGACATAGAAGTACGGCAGAAAGCCGGTCACGTCGATCCGGTGAGCCAGGCCTCCCGGGTCCCGCCCGAAGACGTGAATGATCGGCCCTCCGGGCGTGTTGCTGTACTCCACCTGGTTGATGGCGATCGTCAGCGCACCGGACTCCTCGAAGGTGCGGGAAACCGTCAGCGTTTCCGAGGACCGCATGACCTGGGCGGGCATGATCTTATGGCACCGCCGTACAACAGAGATCCCGGACAAAGGTCCCGGCCTGTGCCATTCCTGCATCTTCCCAGGCATCGAGATCCCATTGCACGACGTCGTGGATACCGGCATGCCCGACCCGGACCGGCACGCCAAGCGAGCAATCGGAAACACCATATTCCCCCTCCAGCACCGCAGAGCAGGGAACCGTATCCCGCGTATCGCGAAGCAGCATCTGTATGAGGGATACGATGTGATATGCCGGGCCAAAGACCGTACCGCCCTTGCCTTTGATCACTTCCATGCTTACACCTTTGAGTTCGTGGAGGATCTCTTCACGCCGGCTGATCGCAACCGGGCGGGGAAGCCGGGAAAAGACCGGCACCTGGTACTCCCCGTGTTCGCCAAGGACATACGCCGTGCCTTTCAGGTCCCGCTGCCGGAGGGCAAGGGTGAACCGTGCACTGTCCAGCTGACCGCCGAACCCGATGCACCGTTCCCGGGGAATGCCCGTGAGGCGGTGCAGGACAAAATTGTTCACGTCCATAGGGTTTGTCACCGTGATAAGGATGCCGGAAAATCCGCAAAGCAGCCGGGCGCACTTCCGGATCACGGGAAGGTTTACCGCAAGAAGATCCGCCCGGGTCTTCACCGCCGGTGTCCGGGGCCTGCCGGCCGCAAAGACGCAGATGTCGGCGTCCCGGATATCGCGGACATCGGTAGTGATGGTAACCGGAAGGCTGGTATGCCGGATATCAAGCACCTGCGCCCTGAGCAGTCTTCCGGATTGATCGTACAGGACAAGCTCGTCCACGAGTCCCAGGGCAGTGGCAAGAAAGGCAACCTCCCCGCCGATCCTCCCGACCCCCACCACTGCAAGCCGCACCATTTTTTCGTCCAGTACTAGGTATTCACCTCCTGAATTTAAGTGACTACCCACGCGCAGACGGCCCGTCCTTTAAAAAAGATGCCTTTTATAATACATCACGTCCATCTTGTGATGGATGGTCGTAACTCAGGACGGGCCCGGTTACGGTTGGTGGCGTGGCACTCGATAACCACCTCATCCTTGCCGCCGGGGTTCTCGGAACAACCGGGGCATCCCTGTCACGGATGCTTGCCCGCGGCGCCGGTGGCGTGGTGACCAAGTCGATTGGCCCGCAGCCAAAGGACGGACATGCCGGTCCCTGTGTTGCGGTGCTCGATAACGGCATCTTAAATGCGATGGGGCTCCCGAACCCGTCCCGGGAATTTACAGACGAACTACAACTGCTTGAGCATAGGCCGGTGATCGTGAGTATCTTTGGCGGAAACCCCGGGGAATTTGCCGAAGTCGCCGGGTGGTTTAAAGGGAAGGCTGCCGGGTTTGAACTTAACCTCTCCTGTCCCCATGCGGAGGGGTACGGGGCGGCAATCGGCGTCGATCCTGCGCTCGTGGAGGCGTGCACCCGGGCAGTGAGTGCCCTGGGAATGCCCACGTGGGTGAAACTGACACCGAACGTGACCGATATCACCGCAATCGGGAAGGCGGCGGAGCGGGGAGGAGCGACCGCGATCGTCGCCATCAACACGGTAAAAGCCATGCGCATCTCGACCTTGCTCAGGCGCCCGGGTACTTGGAAACAGGTATGGAGGGCTCTCGGGAGATGCAATCTTCCCGGTCGCTGTCCGCTGCGTCTACGAGCTCTATGAGGCCTGCACAATTCCCATCATCGGGTGCGGGGGGATCTCCACCGCTGACAACGTAATAGAGATGATGATGGCAGGCGCCCGTGCTGTCGAGATTGGCAGCGCGGTACAGCGGGATATCGGGATCTTTGGGTCCATAAAAAACAGCCTGTACGCGAAAAAGGGGATCGCGCCCGAAGAGATCGTGGGGTGTGCCCATGGATGACCAGCTTCCCGGTACAGGTTTCCATCAAGGAGATCAAGAACGAGACGCCATCGGTAAAGACCTTCTTCTTTGACCCCGGTTTCTCCTTTGAACCGGGACAGTTTCTAATGGTATGGATCCCGGGCGTTGACGAAGTCCCTATGGCACTCTCTTCCCCAAACAGCATCACCGTCCAGAACGTAGGTGATGCAACCGGCGCCATGTTCGGCCTTGAGGCGGGTGCTTCGCTGGGTATCAGGGGCCCCTTCGGGAACGGGTTTACCCGGGGTGAGAAGATGCTTGCCATCGCCGGCGGTGTCGGGGCGGCTCCTCTCCTGCCGCTGGCCCGCTCAGACTGCGTGATGACGATGCTCCTGGGGGCACGGACCGAGAAGGAACTCCTCTTTGTCGACCAGCTGGACGAAAGCACCGATGTCCTGATCGCAACCGATGACGGGACGCTGGGGCAGCGGGGGTTCGTAACCGAGCTCATGAACGACATCAGCCTTGCAGCCTACGACCGGATCGCGGTCTGCGGGCCGGAGCCGATGATGCGGGCGGTGCTTGCAAAGATTGACAGCCTCGGTGGTGCGTCAATAACGGAATTCTCGCTCCACCGGTACATGAAATGCGGCGTGGGTATCTGCGGCTCCTGCTGCATCGACCCGGATGGGTTGCGTGTCTGCAGGGATGGGCCGGTCTTTTCCGGCGATCTTCTGAAAAAAAGCGAGTTCGGGCACTACATGCGGGATGCAAGCGGCAGGAAGAAAAATATCTAAAACGGGAACTGCTTCGAACGGCCGAACCCGGGATACCGGGGCTGGGCTGGTTTCCTGCCTGATCCGTGAGGGATACTGCAAGGCACCTTACTGGCCGGATTCAGGCCCGCCGGTCTTCCGGGTCACCCGGTAAGACCCCCTGGGGGCATGGATTTCGAACCGTGCCCCGCTGCCGGGGGTGCCGGTTTCCCTGATGGACAGTCCGGTAAATACTCAGGATCTCGACGATCAAAAACAGCCCGTAGCCCGTATTGCGAAGATATTTACGCCTGAATATCCACTCCTTTGAGTCATCAGGGATGCCGACCCCGTTATCCTCGCAGGAAAGGACGAGCTCGTTTTCTGTCTCCCGGTAAGAGAACCGGATCAGGGTTGCATGCTTCCCGTGGATGACCGCGTTTTCGATCAGTTTGAGAAACACTTTCGGGAAACCCGAATCTGCAAAAATCTCGAGATCATCAACCTTCCAGTCGATCATCACATCTTTGTGATCGACGGTCGCCGCTGCCTCGCCGATCTCCGCACTGACATTGTGCCAGCGGGGTTCGCTCGCCCCGATGCTCTGGTAGTCTGACGTAAACTGTATCTGTTTCTGGATCATGCTGGTGACATTGCCAATCTTTTCAAGATACGCGGTAACGACCGGATCGGTCATTGATTCCTGAATGAGCGAGAGGTACATCACTACTGCCGTAATCTGATTGAGGATATCATGCCGGGTGATGCCGGTGAGGGTGTTGATCTTGTGGTTGGCGAGCCGGATTGCTGCCTCGAAACGTTTGCGTTCCTCGATTTCTGCCGTAAGTTCCCTGTTCACCCGCATGAGTTCCGCGGTCCGCTCGTCCACCCTCCGCTCCAGATCGTCACGGGCTCTTTCTATCACCTGCTCTGCCAGTTTGCGGGCAGTGATATCGATCGCAGAACAGATCACCATGTTACCCGAAGTGACCGATGCAGAGACCAGGAACTGGCGTATCGTACCTTCACGGGAAGTAAAGGGGAGTTCAAGGTCCCCGGTCTCCCGGCGTTCCCGGACCTGCCGGATAAACCGGTCGCGGCTCTCTTCACCATCCATAATGAGGGACAAGTCTGCACCGGTGAGTTCCGTGCGTCCGTACCTGAGCATCTGCGTGCATTTCCCGTTTATTTCGGTGAGCCGCAGGGTATCCAGATCGAAGGTAAATATCCCGGCCTGGGAGTTCTCAAAGATTCCCCGGTACTTCCGCTCCTCCTCGCGCAGTCCCCCGGCAAACGACGACGTGACGACGCCAATGGTAACAAAGATCACAAACCACGCAGTGGAGATTGCCACGTCCTTTGGATTGAAACCGCTGTACGTGTAGACGAGCAGGATGTAAACCGAACTCAATGCGACGGAGAAATACACCCCTTTCTCCGGATAGAAATAAACAAACAGGATTATGGGAAGGAAATAGATGAACGGGAAAACCTCGTAAATGCCGAGGGAGAGGGAGTAGATGGTTGAGGATATGGTGATGATAACCGTCACAAGAAGCGTGACCGTCCAGTAGATCTGCTGCCTTTTTTCCGGGGCGATACGAACGATCATGACCGTATCTCCTTCCCGTTTTCGGGGTTATTGTTACTAACTCCGGACAGGAGGGCATCTTCAAGCCTGCGGCGCTCGGTAATCTCGGCCCGCAGTTCCTCATTTATCCGTTCGAGATGCGCCGTGCGTTCCCGTACCTGGCGTGCAAGGTCTTCGAGCGTCTGGCGGATCTCATCATCGGCAACGTTTGCATCTGTCACGTTTGTGACAGAACAGAGCACCGTATCCTTCGTAACGTAAAGGGGAGAGAGGACAAACCTGATGATACCCCCGCTTTTCTGCCGGAAGAGAGATTCGGATATCATGCCGGTTTTTCTCTCTTTTATCTCACCCATGAACCGCCGTTGTGCATCCGCATCCGTCAATACCGTACTGACCGGACTGCCTTTCAGTTCATTTCGGGGATACAGGAGCCACCCTGCGCATTTCTGGTTAACTTCTCTTATACGCCAGCTGACAGGGTCAAAACAGAAGATACCCTCAAGGGTATTTTCCATGATATACCGGATCCGCGCTTTCTCTTCGACAAAACCGTTCGCATAGGAAGAAGCTACCACGGCGAGGGTGATAAATATGGCAAACCATGCGGTGGAAACGGCAATAAGGAACGGATCGATCGCCCCCACCAGAGAGTACACGAGGCTGATATAGACAATGCTGATGCCAAGCGCGAAGAGGACGGCACGACCCGGATAAAAATAGACGACACAGATGATGGGAAGGATATAGAGGAACGAAAATGCCGCAGAGATGCCATGGGTGAGGGAAAAGATGGTACAGAGAATAGCACTGATCGATGCAATAACCACAATAAAGAGCCGGATGACCGCCTCACTATCGCATGACTGCTGTCCCATTTATTTGCATTCTCCCGGATGAGAGGGCTGACGCGCCCGCTGTCGCGGTACTTTCATTGTTTTAGAGTTGTTTTATTGTATAAATACTTTCAGACGACCGAATCTGAAAATATCAGGATTACCGCAGAAGATCTCCCGCATTCCGGTGAATATCAGCCAGCCGGCTCCTTCCGGGTACTTACGGGACCGGTTCTTCGTCCTCTTTTGACGAGGTGAGGTTGATGTGTTCCAGCTCCTCGAGCTTGTTGATGTTCGTGAACGTCATGAGATCCGGATCGAATGCCCGCAGCTCATCCACCGGGATGTAGCGGGTGTTGAGGGTCTGGATCATGGTACGCAGCGAGAGGGATGTGTGGTTTTCGAGATACGCGAGGAGGGCAGTCCGCCGGTACACCGCATGCAGGGGTTCAAGCATCTGCTCGTTCCACCGGGGTATAGCAGCATCGTACTGACCGATTGCTCTGAAGAGATACGAAACCACACCGGCATTGACGCTGGGCATATCGCAGGCCGAAACGAAAATAAGATCCCCTCCTGCTGCAAGGGAACCGGCATGGAGCCCGCCAATCGGGCCGAGGCCCTGCCGGATATCGCTGATGCAGGTGACATTGCTGATCTTTTCAAAACGGGTGCACTGCACCGGGTCCCTGGCGACGATAACAATCTCATCAACGACTCCTGAAAGTGAGCCGACGAGCCGTTCGATGAAGGTTTTTCCTTCGTAGGTGAAGAAGTATTTTTCCTGGCCGTTTGCCCGCCGTGCCTCGCCCCCGGCGAGCACTACCGCAGACCTCATGGTGGCGCTCCGGCCGTTTTCAGGGACTCGCGGAATTTTACAAGGTCGACCATACAGGAATTTACCGGGGTGGGAATGCCATGCGCGGCTCCTTTTGCGACAATGGCGCCGTTGAGAAAATCGATCTCGGTGGGCCGGCCACGGTTGATGTCCTGGAGCATGGACGAGTGGTGCCGGGCAGTGGCAGGGAGCTGTACCCCAGAGAGGTACGTCAGGTATTCGTCGGCAGACGCCCAGGGAAGGCGGATCCCTTCGGCATGGATGACCGAAAAACCCTCACGGACGATCTGATCGATGATGTGCCACGCCGCAGGTTGCGCGAGTTTCCCGTACGGTACACCCATCACGGCGCCGAGCGGGTTTAAGGCACAGTTATAGAGGGTCTTTCCCCAGAGATCAGCACGCACATCCGCACTTCCTTCGACACGTATGCCTGCCTGCGCCATGCAGTCCACGAGCCGTTGTACCGGCCCATCGAGCCCTGCCGGGAACCGGCCGAGTTTTGCCGCCCCGGCCTCGACCGAGACGTGCACGCCGGCATTCCCCTGCCATTCAAAGCCGGTGATGATCATCCCCCCGATCACCCTGTCCGTATAACGAGCTGATGATCTCCTCGTTCCCGATCCCGTTCTGGAGACTGACGGTTTCAGTATCCCGGATGGCAGCTGCGTACTGCTGGCATAGGGCTTCAGTATCCCGGGACTTTGCGGTGATAATGATATAATCATACCGGGCGCCTTTGGGAATGTCAGGAGAAACACTGAACCGGAACAGCCCGGTGCCCCAGATACCGGTCAGCCTGAGCCCACCGGCGTTGATGGCATCGGCGGTTGGTTTCCGGGTGACTGCATGGACGTCGCAGACGCCGGAGAGTTTTGCGGCAACCGACAGCCCTACCGCCCCGGCACCCAGCACCAGTATCTTCATCGTATATCCCCGGAATCATTACTGTATTTTCCCGGATGGCAATTAGAGATTCCGGAAAGTTCATGCAGCTGGCCCCGCATTCTGTTCACCGCACCGCCCGTTTTCTGCCTTTCCGTTCCTGCACAAGGAGCAGTTCCTTGATCTCAAGTGCCGGAGAGAAACCGCCGATACCGTTTGCCGCGACGATCCGGTGGCAGGGCACGACAAGCGGCGTCGGGTTGCGTGCCATCGCACGCCCCACCGCACGCGGAGAGGTGCCCACCTGTGCCGCGATCTCCCCGTACAGTTGCGGTGCTGCCATAGGGCACCTCCCGGACGGCCTGATAGATCCGGGCGGAGATGTGCTCTCCTTCACAGGCGACCGTTTTTAGCCCCGACAGGTCCACGGCATGGCCGGCACAGTATTTCAGGATCGGGGCCGGTACCGGGCCGGGAATACCCGTGGGCGCGAACCTGACACGGTAGATCGTATCCCCGCTCCACCAGACATGGACATGCCAGAGCCCGAGCCTGCATGATCCCCCCATCATTTCCATTTCGCTATCACCTCGCGGAACTGCGCGCTGTCGCACTCGATCATCTCGTCCTGAATCCACGCCGGCAGCGCTGAGCGCACCCTTTTTTCCAGGAACCTCCACTCACCGAACACAAGGACGCCGCGATCCTCGGGTGTCCGCAGCACGCGCCCGATCGCCTGGAGCGCCCGGTTAATCGCCGGCAGCGTGTAGCAGAGGAACTCGCCCTCCTCCCCGTACTTGTGCCGGAAATACTCGATCACCATCTTTCTGACCCGGGTAAAAGGTGCGAGCGGAAGGCCTACCACCATCGCCCCGGAGAGCATCTCGCCCCGGTAGTCGAGGCCCTCGCTCCACTTCCCGCCGCAGACGGCAAACATGATCCCTGATTCCCCCTGCGAAGGGAGAGTGAGAAACTCGTTGAGCGCGGCCCCGGCACCTGCTGCATCCCGGGGCTCGATAAAGACTTTTCTCCTGCTGATGTGAGGCGATGCGAGCGCTGCGTAGGATTCAAGGATCTGGTAACTCGGGAAATAGATGGCGCGGTTTTTCCTGAGCGTGGCGAACGCGGTGATATAGTGGACGATCTTTTCCGTATTCTCCCGGTTCTGCCGGAGCGAGTACGCCGTGGTGATATCAGTCGCACAGCAGATGAGACGGTTCTCTTTCGGGAACGAGTTGGGCAGCGCGAGGACAGCGACCTTTGCATCGTTAAAGTACAGGCGCCGGAAGCTCTCGACCGGAGAAAGCGTGCCCGAGATCATGATGCAGCAGGCATGGGAGAAACAGATCTCCGAAAGGGGGGCGGAAGGGTCGATATTCCGGACCTCGAGGTGAATTCCTTCCTCGGTCTTTTTGTAGATCGTGAGATACGCTGGATTATGGGCGGACTGCGAGAGCCGGTACAGGAAGACGGTCAGGCGCTCGATCGCCGTCTCGCGGAATTCCCCGGCTTTCTGGTTCCGATCCCGGATCGTCTCGGCAAGTCCCATGAGTTCGTCGACGATATCGCCCATGTCTTTCCAGAGCGAGCCGCGGACGATCGTCCGGTCGAATATCCCGGGATCGAACCAGTCTTCCCCCTCGGTCGAATTCGCCAGTCCTGCCATGAACTCCGTAAGCCGGGGGAGGACGTGCTGCACCGCTTCTGCCCCCTTGTGCAGCCGCTTCATTCCTGAAAGCTCGCGGATCGCCTGTTCGAGATCTTTTTGTGCAAGGCTGACGCTCTCGATCGACTGGATAACATCCCCGCAGTTATGAGCCTCGTCAATCAGGAGCATCACGTCCCGGTCCTCGACATTGAGGTTCGCATAGAGCTGCTCCCGGATCTCGCGGTCGAAGAGATGGTGATAATTGAGGATGATCACATCTGCATTCTTTGCCGCGTGCATCATCAGTTCGTATGGGCAGATATCACCGGCAAAACCGGCCAGTTCCTGCGGCCGGACAGGATCGGCAAGCACCCGCTCTGACTTCGAGCGCACAGATGCCGAAGGTACCATCTTCACGCCGCCGGTATCCCCGGGTACAAACACACGGCTCGCGATAAAATACGGGCAGATGATCGGGTGTTCCCGGTCCATTCTCCGGATCTGCTGGACGATGAAGGGGTCTTTTGAAGGGATAAGGGCACCGCGCTCAGCACGCTCGCGCATGAGTGCCGAAGAGAAGGTCTTGACTCCCTCGCAGCGCCGGTACACATCCCCTTCACCGCCGAGGGGGCACATGCTCTTTTTCCCGACCAGGTACACGATCTTTAACTTCGGTTGTTTCTTTTTGACAAGCGCCAGCTCCCGTATAAAGGTGGTGAGCTGGCTGATCGTCCGGACTGCGATCACAATTTTCCGGTTTTTGCGTTCGGCAAGAAGGGACGCAACAACGCTTGACTTCCCGCTCCCGGTCGGGGCGTCGATCATCCCGATCCCGCCATCCCGGGCGACCTCTGCGGCAAATGCGAGCATCTCGCGCTGGTGGGGGCGGTATTCCTCATAGGGGAAGAAGGGATCGAAACTATCCATTGGTGTCATATGATTGGCGCTCTGGGGTTTTATGGGCGTCGGATAGGAGGTGCATGATGTTGCACGGGAAAAGGCTCAATGCTAATATTCCCGTACAACCCATCTGTTCTCATGGCAGTCCACCCCATCGAGTACCGGTACGGCACACCGGAGATGAGAGCAGTCTGGAGCGAGGAAAACCGGTTCGCCTGCGTCGTTGCTGTGGAAGTCGCGCTCGCACAGGCGGAGGCGGTGCATGGCCTGATCCCCGGGGACGCGGCCGGGGAGATCGCACAGAATGCACCGAAGGCATCCCTTGCCCGTGCAAAGGAGATCGAATCTGAGATCAGCCACGACATGATGGCGATCGTGAAGGCGATCTCCGAGGTCTGCGGCGAATCGGGCCGGTGGGTGCATTACGGTGCCACCTCAAACGACATCCTTGATACGGCGACCGGGCTCCAGCTGGCCCAGGCGCTGGACCTTACCGATGCAAAGCTGCGCAAACTCCTCGGGGTGCTGGTACAAAGGGCCGGTGAGACCATAGCACTTGTCGCCGTAGGCCGGACACACGGGCAGCAGGGTGTCCCGACCACGTATGGCCTCAGGTTTGCCATCTGGGCGAGCGAAGTGGGCCGGCATATCGAACGGCTGGAACAGCTGCGCCCCCGGGTCGCGGTGGGGCAGATGACCGGCGCGGTGGGGACACAGGCGGCGATCGGGCCAAAAGGCATGGATGTGCAGGCGACGATGATGCAGATCCTGCACCTCTCCTCCGTGGATGTCTCAAACCAGGTGATCTCACGGGACCGGTACGCGGAGTACTTCATGTTCCTCGCGAACATCGCAACAACGCTCGACAAGATTGGTGTCGAGATCCGTTCGCTCCAGCGCACAGAGATCGGCGAAGTGGAGGAGGCGTTTGGTTCAAAACAGGTAGGCTCGTCCACGATGCCGCACAAACGGAACCCCATAAAATCCGAGCAGGTATGCGGCCTTGCCCGGATCGTGAGAGCCTCCGTCGAGCCGGCGCTCCTCAACAACACCCTCTGGGATGAACGGGATCTCACCAACTCATCCTGCGAAAGGGTGCTCTTTCCCGAAGCATCCATTCTTGCTGATCACTGTCTCCGGCTCATGACAATCGTGCTCGATGGTCTGGAAATTAACCGTGCAGCGATCCGGCGCAACCTTGCGTTCCTCCACGGGATCAATATGGCGGAGTCCGTCATGATCGAGCTCACCCGGCGCGGCATGAACCGTCAGGACGCCCATGAACGGGTGAGGATGGCAAGCATGCAGGCACTTGCCGAAAGCCGGCCGCTGGCGGATGTGCTCGGGGAAGACCCCGAGGTGGTGCGGTTCTGTTCGCGGGGCGATCTCGTTACCCTTCTGGCCCCGGATGCATATATCGGCACCTCGGTGGCGCAGGTCAACCGGGTGATTAAAAAACTCTCCCCCCTCGTACGTTAATTTTTGGGAATTATTTCTATAAAAAGTCCGGCAATGGTAATGACCGGTTTACCCGGTACCGGCGTTAATTCGAACCGTCAACGGAGCGGCATATCACCGTTCGGGGACACCGTTCCCCCCACGGATAGTGTCCGCTTCTCCGCCATCGCACCGCTTACCCTTTCCACCCCATTGATTATGGCGATCGCCCTTGACAAGAAGGCAGGAGCCATCT
Source organism: uncultured Methanoregulaceae archaeon (assembly GCA_963808285.1). Lineage (GTDB taxonomy): Archaea > Halobacteriota > Methanomicrobia > Methanomicrobiales > Methanospirillaceae > Methanoregula. The sequence goes on along the minus strand of CAWEFI010000045.1, from coordinate 11,210 downwards.
ATCCCCGGATTTTATCCTTTTCCATCCTGTATGCGACCTGTTTCCATCCCTGTCGTGGCATCATTCTTTCCGGCCCCACCCATGCTTACCGGGAAGATGGCGAGACCCCATGATCCATCACGGGGAATCCTCCAGAAACCGGCCACCTTTGATGAACTCAAACCTCCTGTCTGGCAATTTCCTGCATACTATTTCCCTGGATCGTGGAGTGGGCGGGGACATACACCATTATCTATGTTGAAAAACGATGGGAATATACTAAGGTTTCGACCCAGCTCCACCGGAGGCAGCCATGATCTCAGTCTTATATGTTGATGACGAATCAGCGCTCCTTGAAGTGACCAGGCTTTTTCTGGAACGGGGGGGTGAGTTCAGGGTAGACACAGCCACCTCGGCACGCGAAACCATAGAAAAGCTCAAGGCAGGACGGTACGATGCGCTGGTCTCGGATTACCAGATGCCTGAAATGGACGGGCTTGAGCTCCTGAAATACCTCCGCCCACGCTGTAACGGGATGCCCTTCATCCTTTTTACCGGGAAAGGAGGAGAAGATGTTGCAATTGAAGCACTTAACTCCGGTGCAGACTTTTATATCCGGAAAATGGGTTCGCCCCGGACCCAGTTCGCGGAACTCGAGACAAAAATACGATCTGCCGTGTCACGGCGGCAGAGCGAGCAGGCTCTCAGTCAATCCGAACGGAATTACCGTTCGCTTGTGGAAAACCTCACGGATGTTGTCTACGAAGTCAATGGAGAGGGGATAATCACCTATACCAGCCCCGGCATCACCAGGTTCGGTTACAATCCGGAAGATCTTATCGGAAAGGATTTTGCCATGCTGGTCTGTGCGGAAGATATTCCGTCAGTCGCCCGCCATTTCGCCGATATGGCTCAGGGTATTTCATCATCGTTCGAGTTCAGGATAACCAATACGGGCGGGCAGTCATGCTGGGTGCGTGCATCGTGCTCCCCGCGGACGGATAATGGAAAGGTTACGGGCGGGCAGGGCTTGCTTACTGATATAACCGGACCAAAAAAAGATGATACAACGCTGCGCGGACGCGAGGTCCTGCATCTGCTGCTGCTTGATTCTGCCACCGACGGAATGCTCATTATCGATCCCAAAACCGGTATACCCGTTGAGTTCAACGAAGAAGCCTGCCGCCAGCTGGGCTATTCCCGGGAGGAGTTTGCCGTTCTCAGCCTTCAGGACTGGGAGGTTGCGGAAGCACCACAGAATCTCCGGGAAAATATCCCTGAGATCCTGCGCACTGGCCGGGCAACCTTTGGGACACGGCACCGGACAAAAGACGGCAGGATCCGGGAGGTGGTCGTAACCGCACGGGTTCTCGATGATGGCACCACAAAATGGATCGGCGCAATCTTCCATGACGCCACAGATGAGACCGAGGTGAGGCGGACCCTTGAGCAGCAGGCTCACGGATTCGGGGAATTATTCGAGCAGGCACCGCTTGCACACCTGACGCTCTCCCCGGATGGCCGTGTGACGGGTATCAACCGGGCAGGCATGGCACTGCTGGGCTGCCCAAAAAACGAGGCGATCGGGAGATCCCTTGCTGATTTTATCGCCCAAAATGAACAGCCACGGTTCTCTGACGGAATACGGGAACTGGGGCGATCCGGCAGCATCCAGGCAGCGACGTTTTCCCTCGCTCTCCGCGATAACCGCATCGCCTTTGTTTCCCTTGACGGCTCTGCCATCTGCGACCCCGAAGGGAAGGCCGGTCTGCTGCTGGTCACGCTCACCGATATCACCGGGCAGGTGAAGAATACTTCGACCCTTCAGGCTGCCGCTGCATCCGCAGAGAGCGTTATTGCCGGAGCCCGCGAGGGAATCTTTGTCTGCACCCCGGATCAGGTCCTCACCGGCTGGAACCCTGCAATGGAGGACATTACCGGGATTACTTCCCGGGATGCTCTCGGAAAAAAGCTTGAGGACATGCTGCCCTTCCTGCACGGGATGGGGCCCGAAGCGCCACCGGTGCGTGCACTGGCCGGTGAAATTGTTGCCACACCCGACACCCGGTACCGAGTCTACCGGACCGGGAAACGTGGATGGGTAAGAATGATATTTTCTCCCCTGCGGAACACTCATGGGAATATTGAGGGGATTATCGGGGTGGTGCAGGAGATCACTGCCCGCACATCTGCCGTGCAGCGGATGCGGGCTGCAAACCGGCTCTATACGATTAGCTCCCGGGTCAGCGCTGTGGCTGCAAGTGTCCATGACCTGGAGGCGCTGCTTGCCAGCACCTGCCGTATCGCGACGGAAGAAGACGCCGTTTGCATGGCGTGGATCGGCCTCTTCGATCGGGCGGCAGGCATCCTCTGGCCGGTGGCACACACCGGGAATGGGGAGGATCTGCCCAAAGAGGGGTACCATGTCGCTGGTCGTGATCGGGAAGAAGGGCTTGCCCGGTGAGGCCATCCGCACGGGGGGCTCTGTAGTCTGCCGCTGCACCGGAACCGGGCCCGCCGCTCAACCGTGGATACAGGATGCATTCCGGCACGGGTACCGGTCCTTGGCAGCCGTACCGTTCCGGCTCAACGGTGAGGTTGTGGGTGCCGTCACTCTCTGCTCCGGTGAACCCGATGCGTTTTCGGAGGCAGAGTCAGAGCAGCTTCTGCTCCTGGGCACCACGCTGTCGTCCGCACTCGATCTCCTCGATAAAAAAACGCTCCAGCGCCGGGCCGGCAGGGATACCCACGGCAGCTGGGAACGCACCCGGTTCCTCGCCGGCGGGATCGAGTCTGCCGCTGTCCCGTTTGCTGCGGTTTTTCCCGATGGAAGCACCGGGGCGGTAAACGCAGCACTCTGCGCCCTGCTGGGTTCCACCGAGGACGAGCTGCTCGCGCTCCCCTTAACCAGCCTTCTCGGTACGCCTGAAGAGGAGGAGGAGCGGTTCCTCCGGGTTCTTGCCACAAAAAAACCTGATCGTTACGAGAGCACCCTCCGGAAAAAGGACGGTACCCTCCTGCCGGTCGAGATCTTCCTCCAGTCCATCCCCGACGAGACCAGCGGCCAGCAATGTATCGGCATTTTTATCACCGACATTGCAGACCGGAAACGGCGGACAGGTGTATCGAAGAAGAGAGCCTGAATTACCGCACGTTCTTTGAGACCAGCAGCGCCGCCATGCTGATCACATCGTCCGGGGGCGACATCCTTGCCGCAAATCCGGCTGCGTGCCGGTTGCTCGGCCGGACCGAAGAGGCTCTGCGTTCGGCCGGGGGGGAGGGTTCGCAGGATCCGGAGATCCCCGGTTTGTCGAACTCGCGCGGACGTGCGGGCAGGAAGGAAACGCTGAAGGGGAACTGCGGCTCATCCGGGGGGATGGTACGACCCTTGATGTAACGGTCCAGGCAGCCCGGTTTACCGGTAAGGACGGTAACCCAGCCCTGAACCTGGTCCTCCGGGATATCACCGGACAAAAAAAGGCCAAAAAGGCCCTGATGCGGGAACAGGATATGGCCGCGGCCATTCTCGACAGGCTGCCCAATCCGATCCGGAAAACCGATCCCACCGGTGCATGTATCTTCTGCAACCGGGCGTGGCTCGCGTTCACCGGAAGGACTGCTGCCGATGAACAGGGTGAAGGATGGATGGGGGGCATCCATCCCGATGATCGCGACCGTTACCGGGAATTCATCCGCGTACAGGGTGATGCAGGGGGCCCGGCTGAGGTGGAGTACCGTCTCCGGCATCATTCCGGCGAATACCGGTGGATCCGTGAGGTCCGCTTGCCCGATGCTGCTTCCGACGAGACAGGGGCCGGCGTCATGCATTTCTGTTACGATATCCACACGTGCCGCCAGGCAGAAGAGATGCTCAATAAGGGAAGGGCGCAGTACCGGGCCGTTTTTGAGAGCACGGAAGATGCCACACTTCTCGTAAGCGACAGGACCCTGGACTGCAATGCGGCGGCGACGCGGCTGTTTGCCTGCACCCGCGAAGACCTCATCGGGCATGGCCCGCTGGATCATTCCCCCCCTTACCAACCGGACGGGAGGGTATCTGCCGATGCCGCGCGGGAGTATCTCGAGGCTGCCCGCAGAGGAACGCCACAGGTATTCCCCTGGGTCAGCACGACAAGCGATGGTACGACTGTCGAGACCCACGTCACCCTGACCGCGCTGGACATCCACGGGGAGCGGCGGGTATTTGCCGTTATTGACGATGTGACGGAACAAAACCGGACGGAGCGCGAGATCCGGAGGCTTGCCGCCTACCCGCAGATGAATCCCAATCCGGTCATCGAGATCCAGCCGGACCGGACAATAACGTATGCCAACCCGGCAACCGCTGTGGTGCTCAAATCACTCGGGCTGCCCGATGACCCGGCGGCGTTTTTGCCGGCAGATTTCGATGAGATCGCAGGAACGATCAATCCGGCGCAGCCGATGATGACGATTCGCGTGGTGCAGATCAAGGAGCGATCATTCCACGAATCGATCTGCGCTGCCCCGGGTCACGTCCCCCTCAGGATATATGCCTACGACATCACCGACCGGGTCCAGGCAATGGAAGCGCTCGCATATGCCAACCACAAACTGGGCATCCTCACGAGTATCACCCGTCACGATATCCAGAACAAACTTACCGGGATGCTCGGGTATCTCGATCTGCTTCAGGGATCCCTGCGTGACCCGCAGCTGATCGCTCTCCTTGACAAGGCAGAAACTTCGGCAGAAGCCATCCGGCATCACATCGACTTTACGAAGGACTACGAGTCGCTTGGTGGTACTGCCCCGGTCTGGCAGGAGATCACGCCCATCCTTGCCGAGGTCAGGTCGCACTTTGATCTGGGTGGGATAGCCTTTGATGAGCCTGCACCGGGTTTTGCCGTCTTTGCCGACCCTATGTTTGCCAAGGTGCTCTCCAACCTCTGCGACAACTCGCTGCGCCACGGGGTGCATGTCCGGCATATACGGATACGGAGCGAACCTCATGAGACCGGGTGCATGCTCATCTATGAGGACGACGGTGTAGGTATCCCACAGGACAAGAAAGAACTGATATTCGAACGCGGTTTTACCACCTCGTCCGATCCCGTAAAATCGTCAGGCCTTGGCCTGTTCCTGGCCCGTGACATCCTTGCCATCACCGGCATCACCATAAAAGAGACCGGAGCGCCCGGGATTGGCTCGCGGTTTGAGATGATCATTCCTCCGGGGAAATGGAGGGGCGGGGAGAAAGAATAATTACTGCCGGGCTTTTTCATGAGGATATTCCGGGCTGTGAATGGTGCCGTTCCTCTATACCAATGTCTGCGGGGGAAATGGCACCGACTGACTGAACTGATCCTGCACAATCCTGACCCCCACACGTTCAAGCCTCGGGGGGCTTCAGAACACACGTTCCACACGAAAAAGAGAGAGAATGGTTCAGATATACCGCGCTTTTAATGAGAGTTTGCGCGGGGTATAGAGCGGACGGAACGGCTTGCCCGCAGTCTCCTTTTTGACGGCGGCGGTAAGGCTGTCCACGGTCATCTGCTCCTTGTGGGGCTTGCCGGGCTCGGACATCCGGCGGATGGTAACGGTGAGTTTCTTACTGGCCACTTCCTCGTCACCGATAACGATCACGTAGGGCACCCAGTCCATGCCGGCTTCCCGGATTTTCTTGCCCACGCTCTCCTCACGGTCATCAAGATCACACCGGAGGCTCAGCGCATTGAGAGTATCGCAGACTTCCTGCGCATACGCGGTGTGGCGCTCGGCAACCGGCACGATACGTACCTGGACCGGCGAGAGCCAGGTTGGCAGGGCCGGAACCTTCTGGGTCGAGATGTTCTCGAGGATCGCGCAGATCACCCGCTCGACACTCCCGGTCGGGGAGCAGTGGAGGATGGGCGGGTATACCGGGGTGCCGTCGTCCATGAAGTACCTGATATTAAAACGGGTCGAACTCTCGACATCTATCTGGACGGTAGGGTTCTCGATCGGGCGGTTCTGTCCGTCGATGGCCGCAAGGTCTATCTTTGCCTCCCAATAGTGGACACGTTCGGAGAGAATCTCGATCAGCATCGGGCAGTCGGATTTTTTCACGAGCTTTTTCACCCATGCCTCGTTCTCATCGTAGAACTTCTTTGTGCACCGGAATGCGGCGACGAGTTTTGTCTCAAAGTCCCGGCCGGTCTGCCAACCGATGGCGAGCTGCTCCTCGAAGCATTTCATCGCCTCGGGCATATCGGTACAGAGAGAGTGCATGTCGGGCATCGTAAATGCACGCAGGCGCTTTAAGCCGATCACCTCGCCCTTCTGTTCGTGCCGGAAGGAATAGGTGGAGAGCTCGTACATCTTTAAGGGGAGGGTGTTTTTCGAGATGTGCATGTCCCGCATGATCGAGAACATGCCAAAGCAGGCAGCAAACCTGAGCATCATGTCCCGGTTGTTGCTCTTGAACCGGTACTGCCGCTCGCCGAACTTGGCCGCGTGCTCACAAATTGCTTTATCACCAAGGTCATACATGACAGGAGTCTCAACCGGCGTTGCACCGTAGGGGAGCAGGATGGCAAGGACATAATCAGCCAGCAGGTCGCGGATGAGCTTACCCTTGGGCATCCAGCGCAGGCAGCCGACGTCACTTGCAGGTTCGTAATCGACGAGCTCCTTTGAGCGCATCAGGTCCACATGAGCCGGTTCGCCGCCGGTCGGCTCCGCGACGCCCAGCTCCTTTTTGACAAGGCAGCCGAACGGGGTATTATCGAGATACTGGTGGTAGTCATGGGTCATCCCGTCCGGGGTCATGACAAACCAGTCATGGGTGGCCTCTTTCTTGCCGAGCTTTTTCGAGACGACCGCTCCTTCTTCGCCGCCGGGCACGATAGTCTTTGAGAGTTCGGAGAGCGGATGGCCCTTGCAGGAGATCTTGAAGGACTTGTACCAGCCAAACGGCGCACGTTTCACGGCAAAGCCTTCTGCTGCGAGGCCTTCCCTGAGGGCGTTCAACGCAGGTACGGCCACATCGGGCCGGGCAAGGTCATTTGAGAGGTGGGCATACGGGTAGATGAGGATCTTGTCGGTGTGCACCTGACCGGCGGTCTTTTTTACCTCTTCGATGGCCTGGAGGATAACGCCCTCCATGTCCTCTTCATCAACGGACTCAACCGCAGCAAAGACCGTAAGCGCGTCCTCTTCGCGATCCGCCAGGACGGCTCCCTCCTCTGCCATCTTTGTCTTCTTTTTTGCTTCGTATTCAATGTAATCTGAATGTATCAGAAGAAGTCGCATTGCTTCATCTCCACTCCGGAACGATTATCCGTATAAAATGGGATCTTAAGGTATATACCCTCATTGCCCCCCGACACGCGTCCGGGACGGGGTTTTTTTGGCACTCCACTCTACTTTCGGTTCTCGTGATACCGGGAGAGGGTCGCCTGCCTCTGGTCGAGGGTACTTGGCACCGGTCTTTTTGTCGTACGGGTTCTCTGCCCGCTCAGTCGTGTAAAAGACGAGCTGGCCGATGGGCATGCCGGCGTAGACCCTGACCGGCCGTGCGTTCACGTTCGCCATCTCTAACGTGATGGTGCCCCGGAACCCGGCATCGATCCAGCCGCCGGTCTGGTGGAGGGTGACGCCGAGCCGGGCGATGCTTGACTTGCCCTCGATGGTGGCAACGATGTTGTCCGGCAGGGCGATAATCTCGAGCGTCTCGGCGAGCACGAACTGTCCCGGCATCAGGACAAAGGAGTCGGCGTGCGTTTCTCCCACCTCGGCAGTCACGCTCGTCTTGTCGTACGGGTCGATGACCCGCGTGCCCGGGGTGTACCAGACAAAGTGGTTGCCGAGCCTGATGTCGACCGAGTTTGGCTGTACGAAGGTGGGATCGAAAGGGTCGATTTTGATGTGGCCCCGGGCGATGCGGTCCCGGAGCTGCCAGTCCACGAGGATCATTGATAACCGGGTTGGCGTTGATTGGAGATAATCTCTACCGGGACCGGGTTGTGGCTTTCGAGTGTCAGGATGTGGTGCCCGGACGATTACACGAACCCGCACACCCGGTAGGTATCCCCTCCTCTAAGGGCATCCCCCTTTATAAAGGGAGGATGGCGGGACCTACGCTCTCCCATGATCGATTCTCCGACGGAGGGTTGCCAGGCCGGAACGGTGTCCCGGAAGCTCCAGTGGAAATGGTGCCAATCCTCTCTACAATTCTCTTTTTAAACCGGTATTTTTGGAAACGGACTGTTTTAAACGGGAAAAAACCGTGCAATTTAGAGGCGTTCCTTTGATCGTGAATAACTGAAGGTCCAACAGGTTATGCGGCACTCCGGATATGTCCGGAGGGGCATTACGGCCGAAAAATAAAGGGGGTTCCTGATCGGGAAAAAACGACCCGGTTTTTTAGGGAAAACACCCGGGATCCGCCTCCATCGGCCTCATATGATGGAAACAGGGGCATCCGGATGGTATGATACGATGGTTTTAAGGGGTTTTTACCGTCGAAGACAGGCAAGGTTCCTGCCAAAGATGCGCCACCGGGATTTGCTGATTTTGCATTTTTTCTCCGGCTTCCCTGCTGCTGCGAGGATTTTTCGAGCAGAGAGCGTGCTCCTGGGGGATCACACTCCCCGCCGCACGGGCATCCCCCGGTTGCGATGATACCTCACTACAGTTGAATGGGATGTGCGGTGGCGTCCCGTCGGGAGTGGCGGTACCTCTCGCTCGCGGGGGGGACATCAGCCCCTGTCATCATGATCGCCCGGCCCGGACGCTGCGTGATCCCTATCAGCACGTGCTCCAATGAGGGGATCCTGGGGTTTAGTCATTAAAAAAAGACCTGCTCAACTATTGAGATTTTAAAAAAGGAACGGGTCATGAGCTGAGGATTCCGGAAAATGTCCGGCTTGACAGCTAAACTATTTTATAAAAAAGTCCGGGAAGGCTGGTGAACTTTTCAAATAAAGTTTGATAAGGTTGAAAGACTTTTTACAAAAAGCCCATAAGGGATACCGGACATTCCGGATTAACACACTGTTAACTGTGAAAAATAAAAAAAGGAGTTTCAGCCCCGATTCAGGGGAGTTTTTTCATTAAGTTTCACCAATAACCTCCAGATAACGTTTTCTTTTCATGGATGCATACCAACAGCCCGCGGGCAATCAGATTTTTAAAAAAGTTTTTTTGGGGAAATCCTTTCATTTACCTTGTGAACTACCTTTTTCCCCAAAGTAGAAACCGACGACAGCAGCAAGAGTAGCCCCGAGCATACTGACAACGTTGCTCACAATCGCGGTATCAGCCTGGAAGGCAAACAGAACCAGGATGACAGCTATTCCAAGAATGAATATAACTGTCATCGAAATCTGACCACGGGTAAAACCCGAAATTCCTGTTGCCTGCGTGAGATCTTTGAGTGAATCAATGACAGTACTGAGCTGGGTGATATCCGAGGTAGTTATCGTTGGCTGACCCTTCACCTTTTCTGTCAAGTCTTGGACGCTCCTGATGAGAGCGTTAACGACATCATCGGTTTTACGCCCCTTGACGAGATCATATGCTCTTTTGATCTCGTACAGGTAGATAACACCGACAAACAACGCAAATATTGCAATAATTATTAAGGCAATATAGAGATCTTGCAAATTATATACCATATTTGTGGTTGCGGTGGCATTTGTGGCTTCAATCGCACTATCTCCAATGAGAATCATCGTTCATCTCCCTTACGTACCAACGTGCTCCGATTCTAAGGAATTGCCATAGCCCCTATTTCCTGGACTTATGAATAGGAACAACTAGAGGATATATCCCATTTTATAAAAAGATTTTGCATATAACAGATTCCCCCCGCCAAAGCAACAGAACAATTATCATACATCTCTCTATACGGACAAAAGAATATTCCAAAAATATGGGGGATTTCATGGAGCGGTTATCAATTACGTTGATGGGGATTCTCGTAATGTGGTTTACTTTGTATTTTTTTGGTGCGATTCCGCGTGAACCTCTCCAAAAAATTCCGGCACGGTTGCCGGATTTTTTAAAAAGAGTTCCTTGTCAAAGGTTACCGGGAAATGGTTGAACTCACCGTGCACTACTTCTGAGAACATCGCCGCAACGGGAACGAGAGCAAGCCGCACAATCGCAGCCCCGGGGCCGGTAAATCCATCATCTCCCGGGGTTTTTGGACATCACTCCTTTTTATTTATGAACGCCTCAATAGGAAACGGTAGCAGAAGGTATGGACAAAAAAGATATCACCTGGATTCTCGCGGCGTTCTGCATCATACTCGTTGTTGCATTTGTCATCAAACCAATAGCTACCGGCCAGCCGGTCAATACCGGTCTCTCCTTTGCGACACCGGCACCATCCGTGACGGTCACCCCCCTTGTGGTATACGCAAATATTACCACGATCCCGACAACAACCCCACCCATAATTCCAACCACAACCCCGCCTACCCCGGTGCCGACCTGGAACGGCAAGGCGCAGACCGTCGGGTTTGTTAATCCAGGTCCTTCTCGACTCCCCGCAAACCAGTCCCTGCCCCAGGGGACTCAGATCAACGCGACCCAGCCGGATAACCGGCGGACCGTTTATGCAACCATATCGGGAAAATACAGCGGGACCACCCAGGTTATCAATATCCCGTTTCCCTACTGGGAATTATCCTACACGATCGACCCGATGATGGGCCCCATGTCCGGACCCGCAATACAGTCCATCGCGATCACACCCACACTGGGGCAGGGGGTGTCGTACAGCGGCATACAGGGATCGTATGGCAGCGTGAGCCCGCAATTCTCGATCCAGGTCATGGATGCATCCAATCCCAACCGTATTGTCCGGACTATCTCACCCCCGGGGGGGATCGATCCCGACCTCTGGGAAGGTATCACCCAGGCAACACCGGCGGTAAGCCAGACTCCCGTGAAGTACGCTGCGATTCAGCCCACGCCGACACCAAGCTCGACCGACCCCCGCCCGTGGCTTGAAAAATTCTTCGAAGGCCAGCGGGGCTATTATTTTGTCATCAATTCACAGTACATCAACTCCTATACCCTCAAGATCCTCATTCCTACCCGGTACATCGGCCAGGTACCTGAACTCCGGGAGAACGTGGAAAGAACCGGGGGAGAAACTTTCAAAAAACTGTGTACTGGTTAATGGAACAGACACGGTTGGGTATCCCGGTCAGAGGGGGACGGGTGCCTTGCCAATACGATAAATCTCCTGAGAATAA
>CAWEFI010000044.1:0-45953 GCA_963808285.1 uncultured Methanoregulaceae archaeon | reverse complement strand
ACTCAAAGGCGATCAGAGGGGAAGGCGAGGTGGTCTCCTTTTCCATGAACGGGAGCGTCGAACCCCCGCCGATCCGGTAGGGCCGGGACCGGTACCGCCCTCTGAACGGGTTGCGCCGAGGATCACCTCTCCCACCGTGCTGGTCCAGCCATAACTCGGTTCAGGTTCCATGCCTCACCTCACATCAGGGATTTCATCGCAAGCGCCGGGTGGCTGACATGGGCGAGGAACGCAGTCAGGTCTTCTAGGGTTGCAGCCGTGTTTTCATCTGCGATCTTATCAAAAAGATCCGGGTGTCCCCTGGCCGCGAGCAGTGCTGTCAGCCGGGGCTTCATCTCCTCTTTCAGTTGCGAGGGCATCCATACAAGACGCTCAATTCCTCCTTCCCCCTGCAGGAACCGGTCTGAAAGGATAAAGTTTTTCGAGATGCCGGCAAAGCCCGGCGTTTGGGCCCCTCCACCGATGGTACCGGCGAGGGTTGAGAATGTCATGCCGGATGGAGTCATGCCTTTGTATTCCCGGTTGACGATCATAATCCCGTTGACCTCAGGGAGCATCAGAGCTATTGCCTCAAAGCACCCGCAGCAGGTCATCGGAAATTCCATCACGCTGTAGAGTGAGCACCGTTCGATCTCACCGTGGCTGGCTTTTTTCACGAACCTGTTCACCCCTTCGAACTCACCGTTCTGGGCGTTGATGAGCGTCCCTTTCTCGACCGGCTGGTTTGCACCTGCAGGGGACATCTCGTAAGCGATCTTCCCGTCAAGCCAGCTGATCGCCCCACAGAGGGCCGGCCGTTCGGGCGTAATTACGCAGACGTGGTTGGGGGCGAATGTCTGGCAGAGCGTGCAGGAATAATACATACCGACATCGTTATCACGCATCCCCTTGATGCGGGCATCGCGCTCCACATAAATTTTCTCGGCCTCCTTTTTCCCTGCAAGCACCTTTTCCTGATCGGTAATAAGCGTCACTGCAACCGCATCGAGGAGTTGGGGAAAATCCATCCGGAACTTGCTTGCGAGAAGTTTTCCCAGGTGCTCAATCTTTACCCCTTTTGCAAACGCTTCCTTCGATATGCGCACCCAGATAAGATCCCGCTGGGCGACGTGCCATGATCCCTCGCCGTAATTAATAAAATTGTGGATCCGGCGTTCGAGAACAGGCTCGTAATCCTTCTTCATCGTCTTACCGGCAACCTCGATGTGGATGCCCAGAGGATATGCGGCGCCTTCCTTCATGGAACCGATCTCCGGTCCGATCACAGTTACTTTCCCATCTTCGATCTCGCCGGGATTTCGCATCTGCAGAAGTTCAAATGCGGGAGAACGCCCACCCCCGAACTCAACCTGCATCTCCTCTTTTCTTATGCTCTTTCCTTCAAAGGCTGGGGAACAGCCCATAGGTATGGGTATGGCAGTCACCGTGACCCGGATCCCTTTCATCTCCATGCCGGTGCGCACGACTTCGTCAGGTGCGGCAGTCGTCCAGTCCCCCCCTTCATAATCGCCGAGCGAGAGGATTGGGAATCCCAATACATGCATACCATCAATAAATGCGATCTCGGCATCTGACAGGCCGGGAAACACAATCACAATTGCTTTTGCCCTTTCTGCCGCGTAAGCTAGCAGACGGTGAATATCACCCGGGGAGACACCCCCGAACATCATCGCGACACGTGCAATGATATCGACAAAATGAACGCTGTGCAGGGGTTTTGAGCCAAGAGGGATAAGCCGGTAATCGAGGCCAAGTTTCACACCGGAGGAAGAGAGGGATGGAATGACCCCGCCGGCAAGAAAGGTAAGCATATATTTTTCCTGAAGCTCCCGGCAGATCGCAGCAGCACTTCCGGCGCTTTTCGGAGTTCCGACAATGAGTGCAAGACCGAGAATGCTTCCGTCAACAAGCGAATAACCGAGTTTCCGGATCACCGTATCGCTGATAAATCCTGTAAAAGGGGCAGGTTCTCTCCCCTCGGCTGCGGTCGTCGCTGCAAGCAGGCATTCGGCTGCCACCAGCGGGTTTTCGTTTGTCTTTGCAAAGACCTCTGCAGCGGTGGTGTGATCATGTACCGCAATTCCGGTTAGTGCAAACGATACGGGAAGGTGGTATGCAGTCTCTTCGTAGGAAAATTCCTGCGATATTGAGGTTATTTTACTTTTAAGCTGCTCATTTCCGGTTTTTTTGGCCAGCGTAACGTCGGTCACTATTATCCCTCCTGATAATGGGTTACTGCGCATCCATACATATAGTTTCGTTATTGGTGCAATTCTCGACCCATAACCTTTCTTATACGTATACGCGGGTAATTATCAGAGGTTTTTTAAAAATTAACGACAATATTTATTCCCTCATAAATATATCCTCTTTAAGGTGAGAGAAAAAAATGCATTCTGAAAAAATCCCGGAAATTTTTCCTGCTGTTCTTATTTTGATCATTCTGACACTATGTATCGTACCGGCGTATGCCCAGAATGGTACCGTATCCATTTCATACCGGGGTGCCGGTGGCTACTACGTTGGTGACAGCATCATATTTGACGGGAAGAACACAATCGGGAACACGACTGTGATAAAGATTACCGGTCCTGGCCTGCCGGCTGAAGGTGTCCCGCCGTATAACCTGACCGATGCACCGGGGACCGGGAACACTGTGGTCACAGACGCATCGGGAACGTGGTCATTTTATTGGGATTCCTCCTGGGCAGTGGGAACTGAAAACCTGTACACTGCGCGGTACACGTTTACAGTATTTGATCTGAGTAATCCGCAGGATACCGCCTCTTCTTCAGTTTATCTCAGGAAACCGGAATTTTATGTCACGATGTCACCAAATCCCGCAGCCCTTAACGATTATGTCCAACTGGTGGGGAAGGTGGAAATCGCGTCAGACTCCATGGAGATCAACGTTATGGACGTATCCGGTAACAAGGTGCATACGTACAACTCGCCGGTGAGTGCCGGGGGTTACTTCCAGTATGGGTTCCATGTAGACATGCCACCAGGCCTCTATACTGTCACCATCAACAGCCCGTCAATTCCGGAAGGGCTCACAAAGACTCTGACGGTTTCTGCGACGAATCCAAATGCTACTATCGCAGAAACTGCCAGTACAACAACGGTCACGGTCCCTGGATCAAATACGACCGGGATCTCAGTCACCCCTGAGGTGACACCTAACGTTTCACCATATAATGGTACCCTTGTCGTTTCATCCACGCCAGCAGGTGCATCCGTATATCTCGATTCAGTAATGGTGGGAAAAACACCTTTAACGCTGAATACGGTGAAACCCGGGACACACACGGTGGAGATCAAATCTTCCGGATACCTGCCTGTTTCGATCGATATTGTCGTTGCCGAAGACAAGCCGACAGAAATTGCACCGGAACTGGTGAAAACACCATTTGGCCTCCCGCTTTCACCATTGACCGCAATCGCGGGCTTTCTCGGGGCGATGACATTGGTCCTGGCCGCACGGCAGAGAAAACAACAACCATAATCCACCGGATGCCAGCCAGAGACCTGCGCCGGATTTTTTTATGTTCCTTTTTTATCACCGTAATCTATAATGAAAACAAGGACAAATTTTAATCCTGCGCATGAGGCCGGTAATGGTGAAGAAATTTGGTTTTATCGCACATATGCCGGATGAACCCGGCTCTCTTGAGAGGGCTGCCGGCATTATCAAGAAATATGAAGGTAATATCAACCGTATCCAGTATGATCGGAGGATTGATCCCTGCACGGTCTTTTACGAGGTTACTGCCTCTTTAAATTCTTATGCACGGATCACAAGTGATCTTGAATCTATCGGATACCTCCAGACCTCCTTAAACCCACAGAATTTTCTTAAGTTTTCCGTTCACCCTCCTCATACGGCTGGTTCACTCAGCCGGTTCCTGAAATATACAACAGATTCCGGTGCAAATATCGGGTTTATCGATTTTGATGATACCGGACGGCACCCGGACCGGCTGACGGTCAGCCTAAACCTTGAAGATAGGGCGTCCGTTGAACAACTCCTCGATAAGCTGAAATCACGTTACCCGCTCGAGATCCTCGAATACGATACGATGGGGAAACATCTCGATGATACAATCTTCTATGTGCGATTTGCCCAGGAAATCCGGGAGTTGATCGGTGAATCTGAAAATACGTTCCTGCTCTCGTTTCTTGCCGACACCAACCATATTGCCCAGGAACTGATGAACCGGGGGTAGAATCCCCGGCAGGTCTTTGACAGCGTGCTCCTGACAGGGCGGACGATGCGAGCCACAACCGGTGTGAATTTCTATGCCGACATCCAGCAGATTCCGGTAACCGACAAGGTCGCCCTTTTCTGCTTCCAGATGCCCTGCGGGGGGAGTGTCTATGTCTTGGCCACCGGTGAAGAGACTATGATGATCGACACCGGATACGGCATCTACCATAAGGATGTCATGAGGATGCTCTCACAGTACGGTCTTGGAGACGAGCGGCGTTTCGGTCAGCTGATTATCTCCCATGCAGATGCGGATCATTGCGGCGCCGGGGGATTTTTCCCTACCGGGGCGCTCATGCATACAGGGACTAGGGATATAATGAAAACAAACAACCGTGCATACGGCTCGCGAAGCGAGCATTCTGTCCTCGAAGCGTTCTATACCAAAATGATTAATCTCTTCTCCCAGTTCAGTCCTTCGAAGGATATCACCTGCCTGCCACCAGCAGGTACAGCAACACGTAGTATCTTTCCAATTCTCGGGGCAGTACGGATTGGCGATCTTGAACTTGAAGTGCTCGAAGGACTGGGGGGACATACTTTTGGTCAGATCTACCTGTATGCGCGGTCGGACGGTCTGCTCTTTACCGCTGATGCTGTTATTAATTTTTCCAGTCTTACACCGGAGCGGGCGGCTTATAATTCATTGGCTGATTTCCTTGTCACTTCAGTGAATGTCGACAGTGAACTCGCACGCGAAGAGCGCAGGGCACTCCTCGAACTTGCGGCAGAAACAGATCAAAACCTTGCACCCCGGAAGAAACGCTGTTGGATCTGCGGCGGGCACGGTGCCGTATCAGGTACCTGGAAAAGGGGAAACTGGTGCCCTTTGGTGAGATAACACGGTACAGCATGACGAATCCCTAAAAAATAAAAGAAATGGCTCTGGAGAAAATCTGCACTCATGCAATTTTAAAAAAGGTGATTCATCATTTGGCGCCACTAAAAATTTTCATGTGCTTGTTATTCAACATGAAATTAGCGTCAGATCAAAAAAATTCTGATTATTTCGTGTGATGGGGTAATTCAGCGTTATCGCACTATGGGGGATGCCACAGTGGCGGGGGCGAAGCCCCCAAGAACGTCTCCATATTGGAAAATAAATGAGATTCTTTGAATTTTTTCCATAAAAGTACCTGATTCCTAGTGGCTTTAATTAAGCAATCACCTTAAAAAATCTATTAGATATGTTATGCGGGTGACACCTTTCTCTCCCCCAAAGAGGGAGGCAGCCCAATGGAAGCATCCCCATGACCCCGATATCATTCGCTTTCTGGAGTTTACCGTAACATTTTGCTTCCCGGGAATTTTTTTAGAAATCTTTCTTGGAAACCATTGCACTGTAAGAGACACCACAAAGGTGCCGGGGAAAATAGAAACCGTCTCGATCACCTCCGATAGCGTCAGAAGAATCTCTATTAAAATCTCTAACGCCAAAAACACTTCCGGTATAGATTGTTTCCCGGTTCACTCACCGGGTTAACCCATACGGTTCCAGCAACCGGGCAGGTACGAAATTCTCATCTACTATGGGATAGCATCATTGTGCGAGAAGGATGGAAAACCACAGAGTTCAGGAAATGATGCAGCTGATGGCATCAATGATTCGGGTGATCGCATCTTCGCTATCTGATAATGATGTTGATACGTTCATTACCGAGATCCTGCATGCCCGGCGTATTTATGTCATGGGAGCAGGACGGTCGGGACTTGTCGCAAAAGGCTTTGCGATGCGCCTGATGCACCTCGGCCTCCAGTCGTACGTTGTCGGTGAGACGATTACGCCGGCACTCCAGAAAGGTGATGTTATGGTGATCTTTTCGGGGTCCGGCAGGACCAAGACCGTTGCCGATATTGCAGAGACAGGTAAAGACATCGGTGCACACATCTGCCTGATCACCGCAAACGCGGATTCTCGTATCGGCAAAATTGCTGACTGCAGAGTGATCATCGAACACCAGCGGGACGATGTTGATGATGATGCGGCAGAGTTCGAAATCCGGCAGGTTCTTGGCGATCATAAATCATTTGCGCCGCTCGGTACACTCTTTGAAACAGCCTCGATGATCTTTTCCGATGCCGTGATCTCACGGCTTATGGAGATTACCAAGACCGATGAATCCGCACTCAAGAACCGGCATGCAAATATTGAATAATATCTGGTATGGAGGGAAAAAGTGACAGAGCAGTTCTCGCCCCGGGTGAAGGGATTAGAGATTTCCGGGATACGAAAGATCTTTGAAGCGGCAGGTCCGGGCTCGATAAACCTCGGCCTGGGCCAGCCGGATTTTGACACACCGCAATATATCAAAGACGCCGCCATTGCCGCGATCCGGGCTGGAAAGACCGGCTACACCCCCAACACGGGAATCCCCGAACTCAGGGATGCGATCAGCGCCAAATTCAAAAAAGAGAACGGCGTTTCCTGTTCTCCCGACCAGATCATCGTCACAGCAGGCGCGAGCGAGGCGCTCCATATCGTTATGCAGGCGCTGGTAAGTGAAGGGGACCGGGTGCTCTGTGCCGACCCAGGCTTTGTTTCCTATGCGGCACTCGCAACATTGGCCGGTGGCCGGCCGGTCGGCGTCCCTCTGGATGAAACGTTCCACATCGACATCGGACAGGCCCAAAAACTTATGGACAATTCCCACCTCTTTGTCCTCAACTCCCCGGCGAACCCGACTGGAGCCGTGGAGAGCAGGGAATCAATCAAAGCGCTTGTCGAGTATGCGAGCGATGCAGGAGT
The DNA here is from genome assembly GCA_963808285.1 of uncultured Methanoregulaceae archaeon. Lineage (GTDB taxonomy): Archaea > Halobacteriota > Methanomicrobia > Methanomicrobiales > Methanospirillaceae > Methanoregula. Next base: position 38,940 of record CAWEFI010000044.1, on the reverse strand, counting down.
TACCATCGTCAGCGATGAAGTCTACGAACATTTCATCTACGGCAAGGAGCACTGGAGTGCTGCCCGGTTCGGTGACAACGTGATCACGGTAAACGCGGCTAGCAAGACCTACGCGATGACCGGCTGGAGACTGGGGTATCTTGCCGCATCCCCCGAGATTGTCGGCCAGTGCCTCAAGGTGCACCAGTACTGCCAGGCCTGTGCGACATCGATCTCCCAGTACGCGGCGCTCGCTGCCTATACCGGGGATCAGGCACCGGTACGGCAGATGCGGGATGAATATCGTGCACGCCGCGACCTGTTCTGTAAAGGACTTTCTGATATCGGGTTTAAATTCCCGGTGCCGGAGGGGGCATTTTACGCGTTTGTGCCGATGAAGCCTGTGCTCGTTCAGAAGATCATCGATAACGGCGTCATTCTCACACCGGGTTCGGCGTTCGGGGCAAATGCGCAAGACTACGCCCGCATGAGCTATGCCTCATCCCGCGAAAACCTCAAGCAAGCCCTTGATAGGATCAAAGAGGCAACAGGTGATTAATATGGTCAAGGAACTTTTACGGAAATTGTCCAATACCCATGGGGTATCGGGCAGTGAAGGCAGCGTGTTTGCCGTAATAAAAAAGGAACTCAAAGGATATGTCGATGAGATCACTGAGGATTCCATGGGAAATCTCATTGCAGTAAAGCATGGAAACAAATCAAAAGTGATGCTTGCGGCCCACATGGACGAGATCGGGCTCATGGTAAAGTACATCGACGACAAGGGTTTTCTCCGGTTTATTACGCTGGGAGGCTGGTATGCGCCGACCCTTTATAATCAGCGTGTCATCATCCACGGGATAAACGGTGACCGGATCGGTGTTATTGGCGGCAAGCCCCCGCATATGATGGACGATGAGGAGCGAAAAAAAGGCGTGAAAACTGACGATATGTTTATCGATGTCGGGGCCCAGAACAGGGACGATGTTGAGGAACTCGGCATCGAGATCGGGACGCCCATAACGATCGACCGGGAGTTCACCGAGATTTCCAACAATCGGGTGACCGGGAAGGCATTCGATAACCGCGCCGGTGTTGCAATGCTGATTAAAACCATGCAGAAAATGAAATCCCCCTTCACCGTCTACGCGGTCTTTACTGTACAGGAAGAAGTCGGTCTTAAAGGGGCAAAGACTAGTGCCTTTACGATCGATCCCGACTGGGCAGTCGCTACCGATGTCACGATCCCTGGTGATCACCCGGGCATCGATATGAAAGACGCAGCAGTCGAGATGGGGAAAGGGCCGGTCATCACGATTGTTGACAGCAGCGGGAGAGGCCTGATCGCAAACCGTAAGGTTGTCCAGTGGCTGAAAAACACTGCCGAGTCCCACAATATCCCGGTGCAGTTCGAGGTCGGTACAGGGGGAACAACCGATGCGACAGACTATTCACCTGACCCGTGGCGGTGTTCCGAGCACCACAATCAGCCCACCAACCCGGTACATCCACTCACCGGTCGAGGTGCTGGACATCCGGGATATTGAAGGCGGTGTGAATCTACTGGTTGCGGCTCTTAAAACAAAACCCGTACTGTAATTTTATCCCGCTGTCTTCTTTTTGCCACGGTTGGTATTTTTTATCCCTCCCTTTAGGGCGATTATTACCTGTCTTTTCTCGCAGACCTTGTTCCCCAGACTGTAAAAGCGAATTAAAAAAAATCAGACTGCCGGGTTTACGGGGATATAATTAAGGGTATAGTTCCATTCTAGCGACTAAAAATTTCGTGTTTATTGAATAAAACTGCTCATTCAGACGCTCTTGGGACTTCGCCGTAGGCTCGTCCCCGCCGCTGTGGCGTCCCCAAATTGCGATAGAATGGGTACCGTGAACAAATTTTGAATTCACGTTACTTCACATCAAGGATTCACTTTTTTGAAAACAATTCTAGTTATCTGATTATCCAGTTTTTTCCGTCGTATCTTTTGAAAAAGTTGGTGGTTAAAATGACACTATACCCTTATTAATTATGTTCTGGTTGGAATAAAATTTTGACCACCAGCGATTACTGCCATGAGAGAAATCACCGTAACCGGATCTTATGGATAAATGGTTTAGATGAAAAGAGGTACGCCCCGGCCGGGACTTGAACCCGGGTCAAAAGCTCCGCAGGCTTCTAGGATGTCCACTACCCCACCGGGACTTGCGTTTTTGTGAGTGCCTGCCTTACTTACATCGTTTTCATCGCTTAAATATCTCACCGAAAAAGGATCTGCATACTGTGGCTGGATTACAGTGCGTACTTATCCTGTAAAAAAGAAAAGTTATGTATTTCAATCATTGCGTCTGCACACTTCCCGGCGTCCACGTAGGAGTTGCAGTTGCTGTCGGTAACGCCAGATAATTCTGTGGATGGCTTCCCCAGTATTGACATTGGGAGAATGTCTGATTCTGGGGATCGTCAATATTACCTACCGGTTTTACCCAGACGTTCGTGGTTGCAGTGATGTTATTCCCGGTCATCTCTATATGGAGATTGCCTGAATTGAGAATAGGGCCGAGAGTTGCATTGGTGTAGATACTGAGAGGATTGGGGGTCTTGTACGGTCCGAACCCGTTATCAAGATAGACCTCTCCAGTTGCATTGTCCCGGACGGTAACCTCAAACCACGAATAAGGGGCATAATCCGAGTACTGCAATGTTATCCAACTATCGCCACCCTGAGGTGACCGGACAACCTTATTCACGGTAATATTGAAGGGAACGACCGAGTAACTTATATACATCGGGGGATTTTTGAGATCGAACGAGACCGCGGTTATGTTATAGGAAAAAAACTGCGTGTTATTATAGATAATGCAGGACAGATCTGCAGCAATCGGCGTAGGTGTCGCATACGGGTTATATCCTGTAGTCGTCTGGGCACCAGGATTGCTTGTCGTAAAGGGGGTTACCTCAGATACATACGCTGGGGGTGTGGGTGTTTCCGAGAAGGTGGTCTCGGTGGCATAATAACTGCCTGACGTTGTTGAAGTCGTCGTTCCCTTTGGGGGCGTAACACACCCAACTACCAAGATCATCAGGATGGTGCACAACGCCAGAACTGTCAAACATATCTGCTTTGTCATTACTGATGAGTACAGTTTTTTCTGTTATTTATGTATATTTAAAAAAATTCAGATACTTCGTATACAAAAGCGTTTATCAGGAACGATAAAAAATGGCATCCTCCCTTAAAGTACCAAGTCTGATGAGCAATATTTCCCCGGTTGCGTTAAAAGTACCCTGCAGGATAGAAAAAAGGTTGGCAGTCATTTTTTGCATTGGATACCTTTCTGCCAATGGTTTCATCAGTGACCCGGAGAAAATACATAACCAAATAACATACAATAAAGAAACACATTTTTAATGTACAATAGTGGAGACCCTCAGATGGCATCGATACAAGCCCAAGCAACCATCCTGATAATAATAGCCGCCTGTTTCGTGGCGCCGGCTCTTGCCGGGACAAAATACCTTGATGGCACCCCGAACCTGACCGCATATATTGCCGGAATCAACGAATATTCAGCGGGTGGTGATATCCAGATCCCGGTCGTGATTGAGAACGACGGGATGAGCACGAATGTGCAGGTGGCGCCTGATATTATCGATCGCGCTGACGTCCCGACCACGGCGAAGTTTGTCACGGTAGCCATGTCTGCCGGAGATGCTCCTATCGTCATAAAATCAGATCCCCAGATGATCGGCGATCTCGCCAGCCAGACCCGGGACACCGTGACCTTTGATGCAAAGGTGAACGCAGATGCTCCGGCAGGCACCTATCCCGTTCCACTGAACATCAGTTATACCCAGTTCTATTACGTTGATCAATTCGGGGTCGATACATTCCGCTATTACTACGTGCAGGACAACGTAACGGTCACCATTCCCCTGGTTATTAAACCGGAGGTAATTCCGGAGATTGTCTCGGCGACATCAGATCAGCTGATTGCAGGAGCAGATGGATACCTTAACCTGACAATTAAAAATACCGGGTCGCTGGATGGGGCAAAGGCTACCGTAAAAATCCTCCAGGACGACGACAGCCCGGTCACTCCCGTTGACAGTAGTGTGTTTATCGGAGCCTTCCCCGCGGGCGGAACTGTATCCTGCCAATATAAAGTGACGGTCGCAAAGGACGCAGAAAATAAAACCTATCCTGTTGACGTGGTTGTGGTATACCAGGATGACGAAGGGGATTTTGTTACTTCACAGACCGAAACCGTGGGTGTTGACGTGGGGAATAAAGTGGATTTTACTATCCTTTCCTCCCCTGCAGAGATGAGTCCGGGCAGCAAGCAGATGATCCTTGTTGAATACCAGAATACCGGGAATTCCACGATCGAAAGCGCAGAGGCACGGATCAGTATTGTCGATCCGTTCACCAGCACTTCCGATGTTGCTTACCTTGGCGACCTCGAGCCCGGGCAGTCCGCTGTGGCGTCATTCCAGATCAGCGTCGCGAGCGATGCCACCCTCAAGGAATACGGACTCGATTCTGAGATCAGGTACCGCGATGCTCTTGACGATACCTACATCTCCGACCCGATGAAAGTCTCCATCGACGTGAAAAATCTGACCGGTTTCGCTGGAATTATATCCAACCCGCTCTACATTTCTGTCCTGGTTGCGGTGATAATCGGTTTAATCTATGCGGTGTATCACCTCCGAAAAAAGAAGTGAAGTTGACTTTTGCAGAAGGCTTTGGTTTTTTTCAAAATTACAAAACATACAGAGTCTCATGATATTGTGTCTGTTCCCAGAACCGTACTCCTGTTCCAGTGCATAAGGACAAAAACTGGTATCGGGATTTCTCTGACTTCATCATCCACATTGTGGGCAGCTGGCAACAGATTCATGAATCATGCGGGGTAATCATCAGTTAATGACGGATCTGCGAAGTGACAGGGTCAAGAAGGGGTACGAACGGGCACCAAACCGTTCGCTTCTGCGATCGCTGGGGGTGACCGACCGGGAAATGGCACTCCCGTTTATCGGTATTGCCAATGCGTACAATACCATCGTGCCCGGCCATACCCACCTGCGCCAGCTCTCTGACAGGGTTCGTGAAGGAATTGCTGCTGCCGGGGGCGTGCCTTTTGAATTTGGTGTTATCGGCATCTGCGATGGGATTGCAATGGGACACGAGGGGATGAAATACTCACTTCCCTCGCGGGAGAATATCGCTGATTCTATCGAACTCATGGCGCAGGCACATCGTTTTGACGGGCTTGTTTGCGTCGGTACCTGTGACAAGATCGTGCCCGGCATGCTCATGGCTGCAGTCAGGACCAATATCCCGACGGTCGTGGTGACCGGCGGGGCAATGCTCTCCGGAAACAGGGAAGGCAAAGATCTCTCGTTAATCGATGTATTCGAGGGAGTAGGGAAGGTTGCTGCCGGGAATATGAGCGAGGAATCCCTAAAAGACCTTGAGTGCTGCGCCATGCCCGGCTGCGGGAGCTGTCAAGGGCTCTATACCGCGAACACGATGGCCTGTATGACCGAGACCATGGGGATGTCCCTGACCGGCTGCGCCGCAATTCCTGCCGTTGACGCGGCAAAGCTGCGGATAGCCCGGGAAAGCGGCGAGGCGGTGGTTTCTCTTGTAAAAAAGAATGTCACGCCCCGCGACATCGTCACCAAAAAGAGCCTTGAAAATGCGATCCGGGTGGATATGGCGCTTGGTGGTTCGACTAACACTGTACTTCATCTCATGGCGATTGCAACCGAGGCCGGCGTCCCGCTCTCGCTTGCGGATTTTAACCGTATTGGAGAAGAGATCCCGCATATCTGCCATATGCTCCCTGCCGGTCCCCATTCGATGCAGGCCCTGTACCGGGCCGGGGGAATTCCCGCTGTCCTCAAGCGTCTGGAAAAACATCTTGACAACTGCCCGACTGTTTCCGGTATATCCATCCACCGGATTGCGCACGATGCGGTGATACAAAATGAGGAGGTGATCAAAAATCCGGATGCACCTGTGAGCCCTGCAGGTGGTCTACGGATCCTCTTTGGGTCCCTCGCACCGGACGGGGCAGTCATCAAGTCTGCAGCCGTGCCAAAAGCGATGTGGAAACATACCGGTCCTGCCCGGGTCTTTGACGGTGAAGAAATGGCGATGGACGCGATCCTCTCCCGGCAGATCAAAGAAGGGGATGTCGTGATTATCAGGAACGAAGGACCACGGGGTGCCCCGGGCATGCCGGAAATGCTCTCTGCGACATCGGCCCTGATGGGTTTTGGGTACAGAACCGTGGTGCTTATAACTGACGGACGTTTCTCGGGAGGAACCCGGGGCCCCTGCATCGGGCATGTTGCACCGGAGGCTGCTGTCGGTGGGCCGATCGCCTTTGTGCAGGAGGGAGACCGGATAGCTGTTGATCTCTTTGCGAAGACGATCGACCTTCTGGTTGATCCAAAAATTATCCAGTCCCGCAAGAATTCATGGCAACCGGTCGCCCGTTCATTGACCGGTGTCCTTGCCAGATACGCAAAAACGGTGGAGCAGGCAAACGTTGGTGCAGTGCAGAGATAAAAATCGTTTTTTAAATAAATTAACAGTGTAAACCCTCAAACTGTGTGCTTATCTTATCATGTCTGAAAGACCGCGTATTATGGCTGATCCGGACGCGCATGAAAAAGTTGGTATTGAGACCCAAATTTGTTGCGTTTTAGCAGTTTGAACCTGTTGTAATGTAATATTATGCAGTATATTCATTCGCGGTCATTGCAATTAGCAATGATTAATCGTGACAATACTGTTTAATTGCTGATTGTTACAAGTTCAACAGCCTAGAGCACTCGCTAAAACAATGCAAAGTACCGCTAATTGTGAGCAAGTACAAAAAAATTACACGCTGAATTGAGCAGATCACCTGCATGTGAGAAAAATTACACGATAAATTGAGCATAATTTTAGTAAAGACAGGCAAATACTCGTTAAACTGTATTTTTCCATATTTTTGCATTTTAAAAGTGATATGCATCACCATTTTCGCTTGATTTATGTTTCGTTTGGCGATTTGAGGCAGTAAAGGCTAGATTTAAATACAACCGAAAAATATGCACACGTATGAGAAAAGAACGAACCACGATAACTCTTCCAATCGGGTTACGTGGAAAAGCACATAGGGCCGGGATCAACATTTCCGGTATCGCTGCTCGATCCAGTGTTGCGAGCTCTGAAAAAAACTAAGACCAGTGCCCTTTCCGCCAAGTCAGAAGCACCGGCCACCACATCCCTAAGGAGGGCAATATGACATCAACTTCAGATCCTATTATCCTTTCTTCGGATGTTGTGGATAACCTCCCACGCTTTTACCGGGCTATGGCTCTGTATTTTGCCGAAACTGGCAGAGTTATCATAACAAAGCCTTCGGAAAAGGTTGACGCTCCCCAATAAGGGCGTATCTCTTGGATTTAGGGATACATTTTGACTGATAGGAGCGATAGCCAGATCCCCGGTTGCCCGTCCGTGCCTGCGGTGCAGGCCCTGAGGACGGGAGCCCTCGCAAAGCCCCCTGCCCCAAAGGGGGCGGGGGTTGGGGGCGGGGCAAGTTCCCTAGGCTCATATAGAATAAGTCACACCAACCCAGTGAAGAAGTTCAAAGAGTATCTCAAAACAACTAAAGAATACTGTTTCCGGCTTACTGGAACTAACAACGAATGTGAGGTAGTAGTTATTGTTCCCTACATTCACCGATGGACGGCGATATACCATAAATCGATACTGGCAAAATTCTACAAACTTGATGATTGGATGAAAGATAATTCTGGAGTGGTCACTATGTTTACCCTGACCACCTATCAAGGCTCAAAATCTCGGTTTAATGACGGTTCATACAGTCGAACGATAAAAGGACATGACATGACCCAATTGGAGTGTTTTGACCTGTTAAAGGGCTCTCGCGCGAAATTTCTCAACGTCTTACGCAGAAGGTATCCCGGAATTGATTATGTCTGGGTTCTCGAACCTCATGAGACCGGATATCCTCATTGTCATCTCGTTGTATTCCAAGAATTTTCTGAAGACGAACAGGTTTTCATCAAAGAATTGTGGAGTGAGAAGTATCAGGCCGGTTCCTTTGACCGGGGTATCGAAGTTACTTCAAAAATGTCTGATGAAGCGATACACTCAATCCGTAATTACCTCATGAAATACATGACCAAGCAATTCGGTACAGGCGACCAAGCATGGACAAAGGGTGAGCTTCTGTTTAACGCCATGATATGGGCAACAGGAACCAGGATGTGGGGTGCATCCAAAGCACTAACTGAAGTAATGCGAAAACCGGAGAAGGATTCTGAAGTGAGATGGGATACTGTCGAGTTGTTAAAACCAAGAGCAGAAATCACGGTCTGGTCTCGTGATGATGGAACTCCATTCCCGGTTCTTGGTGAGCAACAAGTAACCGAACAAGATCCAGATGACCTCTGCCCTGAAGGGTATGTGACTAAACAATTCTGGATAAATTTGTTCACTGGAATCGAACGACAGCGGAAATAACGAGTAGTGCGCCAACCTGAAGTATTTGGGATGGATGAAACTTCTAGAAAAAGGATTGAGTATTTTGATTAATAATTTTTTTACTGATGTAGAGACCTTATTGCATCATAAGCAATAGCCCCAATAATTCCACCAAAAACAGCGGTTGAGGAATCTGCAATCCACATCTCTGAACGAGGGAGGTTCATCGCATAAATTCCCCCAAAATATGCCATCGAAACGATGAAAATACTGATTATCGCCACAATACTTCGTTCCGCTGGTTGCATAGTTGTACTCCCAAAAATTACTCGCATAACACCAAAGATAAGTGGTATAACAGAAATAATCAATAAAATCGCCGATGTTAAACAAATTAAGGCAAATATTAGTGAAGATTTTAGCTCGAACGCAATAAAATTTATAATCCCTAAAATGACGATTACTTGTAAACTTGAGCGTAGTAATCGCCAATTTTCCGAAATCTGTCCAAATAGCAGACGTAGCAGACGTTCTAACATAATGTTTTAGCTAGTAAAAAGTATTATTTATGTATGTCGAAATATGGTTCTGTTAACTTTGACGTAGGGGGCGAAACATCGGTGATAAAGTGCCGCTATGGAGAATTACACCGAACACACTCCGGTAAACCCTCTAAAAAATAGTAAAAAATATGTCATAAAAATATAATCTCTTTATTGGTTTTATCAATCCTAACGTTAACGAAAATGGGATCCGCATTTTTTGCGGTAATAAGTATCTTGCAGATATTTATATTGCTCGCGTTTCTTGGGGGACTTACGAATCCGTCTTCAGTAGGGGCGATAATGGGCATTGCATCAGGAACGTTGATATTAGCGTTATTTTTTACCCCTTCATAAAAAGCAATGCAGTCAAGAAATTCGGTATCTTGGACGTTAATTGTTACCTCCCGTCTTTCTTTATCAATAATCCAACTAATCCTCCAGATAATCTCTTGTTGGGTTTCCTTATCAAAATAAATTAAATATCCTTTGCAATTATTGGCAGCACTTCGTCCTTTATTCTCAACAGCTATTCTATAACAATTATATCGTAATTTTATGTTTTCGGGAGTTGGGGCCTCTCCTTTTATCAACTTGGGGATATCAAATTCTGCCGTGAAACGATTTTTATTAATATGAAGAATCGGACTTTTATATTCAAACCAAAAGAGACTAATTGGCACTGAAAATAACAGTCCTATCATTGTTGACAAAAACGGAAAATAATCTGGAATGTTAAAAAAGGAAATTGTCAAGAATGCCATCAAAAAAATCCCTGAAGAAAGGGATTTACAATATTTCATACATTCCCTAAATGTGGATTAATGACTTAAAAATCATATGATATGAGTGAAAAGGCACTATTTTGATAATATTTTAATTATCAGGAGTGTAAGCGCTGTTGAGGGAGAACATCAGAATAAATGAACTCTATCGAAAAATTGGTCTCCATTAATCTGAACGACGTGATTTTTGTGCAATAACTTCGGTAATTGCAGCGATTTGTTGAGGAGTTAGGGTCTTTGCAAGGGCATCTAGATTATCCATAGCAATTCGCTGTTCTTCTGAGGCCTGCTCGACCTTTTGTAATCGCACCTGGAGTGCTTCGTTCTGTTCCTGCACTGCCTTCACATAAGTCTGGAGTTTTTCATTCATTGCCCGAAGACCCTCGATGCTTTCCCCCTGCATCTGGAGTTTACCATTGAGTTCTGAAGCCTTCTCTCGGAATTCTGATGGTATGCCGATCGTGAGAACATGCTGAACTGCCAAGTAAGCCTTTCCGGCAGATTCTTCGTCAATCCTGCGGTATGATCCATCGAGATACCCCTCATGCCCTGCAAGGTGCTCGGCGAGGGTTTTCTGCCCGGCCATGCTCAGTTGAGAGATGAAAAATTTACGGAATCCATGAATCCGGTACTGGTTACGCCCGGTCTGTTCGTCCACAGAGAATAACCCCGCCTGTTTTAAGGCATTTTCCCACATCGAATTTACGGCATTATCACTAACGGGGAAGAGTAGATCGGTGGTTGTGCTCTTTGTAGCACTCTTTCCAGCACGCACCAACCCTGCATTCCTGCCGGAGGCACCCACCAGATATTCTTCACGTTTTGCTAACCATGCCTGTACGCATCGCGCGGCCTCAGATGAAATAAACGTAAATCTGTTGTGCTTGTTTTTTGTATTGCGGATAACGAGTTTAACCGGGTTGCTTTCGAAGTCGATATCAGAGAGTTTCAGGGATAATATTTCGTGTAATCTACATCCAGAACTAACCAAGGTAAGAACTATCGCCCTACCTTTAACATCAAGTTCCTTGAGTGCGCAGTCTATCACCTTCGCAGTCATTACCTTGTCTACCGTTCCAGCCCCGCCCTTCATCTCCCTCTTGAGGTCGCGTACAGTTTTATCCTTGAATTTCGCACCGTGATCTTCGAGCATTCGACGTGCAAGGGTCATGATCTGCCGTGCTGACAGAAGGCTTACGCATTCTTGTCTCAGACATTGAGCAAATTTCTCAAAATCAGCGTCATGATCGCGTGATTTGTCACCAAGGTACTGATCGAACAACGTTTCATAGTCATAAGCTTATCCGGCGGTCATCTGCATTCTTTTTCGGCAGACTGTTCATACATCGCAGGAAAGACTCTAATGCAGTTTTGTATCCGCTCCCCGTGCTCTTGTTGGTGTATGATGCAACAAACGCAGCAATCTTGCCGGATGAACCTTTTTTGGCGACTGCTTTTCTTGCCATAGTATAGCGTCTGCTCGATAGTATTTAAACTATACACAAAAAACACAGTAGACTCAAAGTTTATTTAAAAAAGAGGAACGGACGTCTAAGTTACGCCGTTCTGGCACTGTCGTATAACTGACAGATGTACCGTGCTGCAAAGACCGTAATGAACGGACCCATAATGATCTCGATGATCGGTCCGAGAATGGGGATCAGTCCGAGAATCCCGTATATGATAACCAGAATCACGGCGAGAACGATAAGGGCAAGGATATAACTTCCCCATCCGATCTTGCTGATCGTAGACAGGATTGCACTAAAATTGAATGCTTCTCCCATCTTCCCTGTCCGGGCAAAGCGGATAACACCGATTACGGTGAGAAGGCCAAGGATAATTGCAAGGATGAATGCGATAAGAACACCGACAAGGGCGGGACCTAACAGGGCTGCTGCCAGGTTATGGGGAGCAATTCCTTTGGAGATCGCTGCCAGAATGGCAGCCCCGGCAACTGCGGCCAGAACAATAATCACCGGGATCATATAGATGATCTCAATAATCATGTACTTGATGCCGTCAGCAAAGAGCATGCCGAAATTGGCGACTTCCGGCAAGGGGTTGTCTCCCCGCAATATTTTCAGCAGGAATCCCTGATAGAAAGCACCGAGCAGTATCGCGATGATGAAGGCAACGACAAATCCCCCAATGAATGACGGGATGTCGGGAGTTCCCCTCATCGTCGATCCGATAAACATGACAATCCATGCAATGATCGGTATTGACGGCAGGAGCTCAAGAACAATAAGCAGTATCCATTTCAGCCATTTTCCGACAAGACCCTCCTTTGCATACGCGAAGGATTCGCTAAGAGCATTTCCTAAATCCATTTACCTTCACCACAACTCTGAACCATCCGTGACCATACTTGCCACAAACAATTTAATCAGGTTATAATCACTTCGCAGAATATATAATTATCCAAAAATTGGGCTTAAAACAATAAAATACCAGAGGATTATCAGTGCCTGAAATATCTGACGCCGGTAAAGACCATAGCGATGTTGAGCCGGTTTGCCGCTTCAATAACTTCCTTGTCGCGTATGGATCCACCGGGCTGGACAAGCGCCGTGGCACCTGCCTTTGCCGCAACCTCAAGGGTATCCGGGAAGGGGAGGAATGCATCGGACGCGACAGCTGATCCTGCAAGCGGGCCGCAGGCTTTCTCGATCGCGATCTTTGCCGCGTCCACCCTGCTCATCTGTCCTGCACCGATGCCAAGGGTACGCTTCTGGTCGGCAAAGATGATCGTGTTGCTTTTCGTGTGCTTGCAGACTTTCCATGCAATCCTGAGCGCTGCCATCTCATCGGTGGTCGGGTCGCGGTCGGTAATCACCTGCCAGTTCTCGTGGTAAGGCGGGGTCCGCTGGACAAGAATTCCGCCGTTGATGGTGCGCACTTCATCCGCATTTACACGCTCCGGGAGGATGAGCACCCGCATGTTCTCTTTCTTTTTCATAGTGTCGAGGGCTTCTTTGGAAAACGAAGGAGCAACAACAACCTCGACAAAGGTTGAGTTAATCGCTTCTGCCAGTTCCCTGCCAACTTCCCGGTTGAGCGATACAACAGAACCATAGGCCGATGCCGGGTCGACCTCACGAGCGGTCTGGTAGGCATCGAGAATATCTATACCAATTGAGGCACCACAGGGATTGTTATGTTTGACGATTACCGCTGCCGGCTCCTCGAATTCTACTAACAGGGCGGTTCCGGCATTGACGTCGAGGTAATTGTTATACGACATCTGCTTGCCCTGCAGGGGTTCTGCACCGGCGATTCCGGCAGTGCCATACACGGCTGCCTGCTGGTGCGGGTTCTCGCCGTACCGGAGCATTCTCCCATGGGTAAACTGGAGTGAGAGGATGGGCGGAAATGCCATATCCAGATTAGACAGGTAATTGCTGATGGCCGCATCGTAGGCCGCGGTCCGGGCAAACGCCTTTTTTGCGAACATCAGCCGCTGTTCAGGAGAGAACCCGCCACTGATGAGGGTACGAATTACAGCCGGGTAATCAGCCGGGTCAACAACAACAGCAACATCCTTGAAATTCTTGGCCGCAGCCCGGATCATCGCGGGACCACCCACATCGATGTACTCGATCAGGTTGTCGAGCGTCATTGACTGTTCTGACATCTTTTCGAACGGGTACAGGTTAACAACAAGCAGTTCTATCCGGTTGATCCCGTACTTCACCATCACCGCATCGTCAATCTGGCGCCGTCCCAAGAGACCCCCGTGTACTTTGGGATGGAGCGTCTTGACCCTGCCGGCCATCATTTCAGGAAATCCCGTGTAACTCGATACTTCGGTAAAAGGGACGCCGGCCTCGGCAAGCGCTTTGCCAGTCCCACCCGAACTCAGGATACTGTACTTGTTTTTAACCAGTGCCTGTGCCAGTTCCACGACCCCGGATTTATCCCATACCGAAAGAAGCGCCCATTTCATGGACTAGTGTATACAGATAAAGACCAAAAAAGGTATGTAGTGCATGAAGATGACTCCTGACTATCCTAAAGGGGGATACAACCGGGTACCTGGAAGGATCTTAAAGTCAGAGAAAATATAATCCCCCTGATTAAAAAGAACTACACAGGACCTTTATTGCCGCATTAAAGACCATTTCTTGTACCGGATGAAAGGAATTCGACTGTTCAGACTCCGACTTTCTAAAAACCTATAATTCCTGAAGATACAGTCGTTGGTAGTTGCCTAAATTTTATATAGAACCACAATTCAATAGATACTGGAACATCGAATAGGATGAACTATGGAAGATTACGATACCACTCCCGTGCCCTCCGACAATGCGGCAGTGACGGAAACACCGGTATCCCCATCACCCCAGAAACGCGATGAACTCGCGGAGCAGAAAAAGCGGTGCGAGGAATTAAATGACCGGTATCTCAGGCTCGCAGCGGATTTCGACAATTACCGGAAGCGGACTGCTCGGGACCTCGAATCCCTGGTGCAGCATGCAAACGAGTGTTTTGCAGTTGATATTCTTGAGATCGCGGACAACCTTGAGCGGGCACTGAAGGCTGATGATGATCACCTCCGCACCGGTGTGGAACAGATTCACCGCCTGCTTGGAGGAATTCTCGCACGGCATGGAATAAAACCCATAGAAGCATTAAAAAAATCCTTTGATCCCGAGGAACACGAGGCTGTAGCACACATCTCCTCTGATGAACCAGAGGGAACCGTGGTCGATGTCCTCTCTTCCGGGTACCGTATGCACAGCAAGGTGATCCGGTATGCAAGAGTTGCCGTATCCCGGGGACACCCGTCAATTGATGAAGCGATTGTTAAAAAACCAGAAATATAATCTGAAAAAAGAGGAGGACTGACATTATGGCAAACGAGAAAATACTGGGTATAGACCTTGGGACCACCTTCTCCTGCATGTCAATCATGGAAGCGGGAAAGCCCATTGTCATCCCCAACAGTGAAGGAGCACGAACAACTCCGTCCGTTGTCGCATTTACCAAAGACGGGGAGCGACTGGTCGGGAGCCTTGCAAAACGTCAGGCTGTTACAAATCCCCAGCGAACCATTCAGTCTATCAAGCGTAAGATGGGTACATCGGAGAAAGTAAAAATTGGCGATAAGGAATATACGCCGCAGGAAATTTCCGCGATGGTCCTCCAGAAATTAAAAGTCGACGCGGAGGCATACCTCGGAGAAAAAATTGCAAAGGCAGTAATTACCGTCCCGGCATACTTCAACGACGCACAGAGGCAGGCAACAAAAGATGCCGGTAAGATTGCCGGCCTCGAGGTCCTGCGAATCATCAACGAGCCGACGGCAAGCGCGCTCGCGTATGGTATCGACAAGGAGCAGGATGTTACCGTCCTTGTCTATGACCTTGGTGGCGGCACGTTCGATGTATCCATCCTCACGCTTGGCGACGGTGTGTTCGAGGTCAAATCCACCGCAGGCAACAACCGTCTCGGTGGTGACGATTTCGACAAGCTCGTCACGGACTACCTCGTGGACGAGTTCAGGAAGAAAGAGGGTGTCGATCTGAAAAACGACATGTATGCCATGCAGCGCCTGCGCGATGCATCGGAGAACGCAAAGATCGAACTCTCCCAGCGCCAGTCGACCAACATCAACCTGCCCTACATCACGACCGATGCTGCTGGTCCTAAGTTCCTGAACATTGATCTTTCCCGTTCAAAACTTGAACAGCTGATAGGAGATCTCGTGGAATCCACGGTAGGGCCGGTCAACCAGGCCCTCAGCGATGCAAAACTGACCCCAAAAGACATCGACCACGTGCTTCTGGTTGGCGGGTCAACCCGTATCCCCCTCGTCCAGGAGACCGTTAAAAAACTGCTGGGTAAAGAGCCAGACAAGGGCATCAATCCCGACGAATGCGTGGCGCTGGGCGCCGGTATCCAGGGAGCCGTGCTGACCGGTGAGACCAAGGACATCGTGCTCCTCGATGTGACGCCGCTCACGCTCGGGATCGAGACACTGGGGGGGATTGCAACAAAACTTATTGAACGCAACACTACACTCCCTACCCGGAAAAGCCAGATCTTTCTCGACCGCAGCCGATGGCCAGACCAGCGTCGAGATCCATGTCGTTCAGGGTGAACGCGCCCTTGCAAAGGATAACTTCACGCTGGGCAAATTCCAGCTGACCGGCATCCGCCGGCCCCACGGGGCATCCCACAGATAGAAGTCACGTTCGATATTGATTCGAATGGCATCATCCACGTATCGGCAAAAGATCTCGGCACCGGCAACGAGCAGGCAATCTCCATTAAAGGCGATAAGAAACTCTCGGAAGAAGATATCAAGAAGATGATGAACGCGGCAAAGCAGTTCGAGGCCGACGACAAGAAAAAGCGGGAAGAGATTGAGGTAAGGAACCAGGCAGACACAGCGGTCTTCACGGCCGAGAAGATGATCAAGGAGAGCGGCGACAAACTCGAGGCAGCCGACAAGCAGAAAGTCGAAGAGGGTGTAGCAGCTGTAAAGACCGCACTCTCCACCGACAACCCGGACGAGATCAAGAAGGCCATGGAGACGCTCACTGAATCGGTCTACGCCGCGACAACGAAGATCTACCAGAAGATGCAGGCTGAAAATGCTGCAAAGCAGCAAGGCCCGCAGCCTGATGGCAGTGCAGAAGCCGTGCCGGCCCAGCGTCTTCTGAATCGGAAAAGAAACAGGACGATAACGTCGTCAACGCAGATTATAAAGTCAAAGACGAGTGAGCATCCATGGGATCGGGCGACTATTACGACACCCTTGGAGTACCCGAGGACTGCCGATGAAAAAGAGATCCAGAAAGCATACCGTAACCTCGCCCGGAAATACCACCCGGATGTCTGCAAGGATCCGGGGGCCGAAGAGAAATTTAAGTCGATCAACGAGGCTTACAGTGTGCTCTCCGACGCCCAGAAGCGGACGCAGTACGACAACATGGGCCACGAGACGTTCACCAATGCCTCGAAAGGATCCTATACCGGCGGGGGCGGATACGGGAGCGGCGGCTTCTCCTCCGACTTCTCCGGTTTCGGGGATATCTTTGACTTCTTTGGCGGGAGGAGCCAGCGCAGGTCCGGCCCGCAGCCCGGTGCCGACCTCTTAATGCGCATGCAGCTCACGCTTGAAGAAGCAGTGGCAGGGGCAGACAAGGAGATCGAAGTCCTGCACAGTGAGGCCTGTTCCGCATGTGCGGGATCGGGTAGCGAGACAAAAAAGACCAATGTCTGTCCCCGCTGTGGCGGCAGCGGGCAGATGCGCCAGACCGCGCAGTCGGTCTTCGGCCAGTTCGTCCGCATGATGCCCTGTACTATGTGTGGCGGCCGGGGCAAAATCCCGGAGAAGCAGTGCCGCAGCTGCCACGGTACCGGGCACACCCGGGTAAAGCGGAAGGTCTCGGTCCATATCCCGGCCGGTGTGGACAGCGGGATGCGCCTGCGCATGGAGGGCTATGGTGAAGCCGGTGACTACGGTGCCCCGAACGGGGATCTCTTCATCGAGATGTATGTTCTTCCCCACAAACGCTTTGAGAGGACGGGCGACAACCTTGAGACCACGGTCGAAATAACACCGGCCCTCGCGGTGCTCGGGACAACGGTTGAGATCGAGACCATCGACAAGCGCCACATCGATCTCAAGATCCCGGCGGGTATCCAGTACAGTACCGCGCTCAGGATCGCCGGTGAGGGTGTTAAGCGGCGTGGGAAACCCGGCGATCTTCTTGTCCGGGTAAGGATCGTCACCCCCAAGGGAATAACGGGCGAACAGAAAGAACTCTATGAGAAACTCGCCGATCTTGAGGGCCATGGGAGCAAAACCGGCGGGATCTTTTCCGGGATCATGGGAAAGAAGAAAGGAAAGAAATAATTTTTTTGCAATCGTATTTCTCGTCAGTTTCTGTTTTTATCCGCTGGTTCACGCAGATATTTCTGGGCAGGCGCCTATGTATAAAAAAGATGAAGCTCCTTTTTGAGCTGTCCGGTGAGAACTCGACCCTTCCGTACGCCGAGATCGAATGTGTCGCATCGGTCATAGATACGAGGCCGCAGGTTGCCGTTGCTGAATGCCCGGTACCGGCCGCAGCCCGGCGCCTCTCGATGACGCATGTCGTGATTGAGTATCTGGGCGAATGTGCCCCGGACATCACCTCGTTCCGGCACATGCTTTCTGATCTCTCAATTGCCACTGATCAGCCGTTTGCCGGCCGGGCCAAACTGATCCATGACGGCTGCCAGAAAAAAAATCCCTGTTCGCAGCGGGAGTTTGAACGGCTGATCGGCACCATGATCACCGGGCCGGTCCAGCTCATCAATCCGGTCGAAGAGTACCGCGCGATCCTTTCACAAGACCGGTGTTATTTTGGCAGAGGTACTGTTCCGGATCGATCGAGGAGTATACAACGAGCGCAACCCGGGCAAACGCGAATTTTTCCATCCCGGGGTCATGATGCCACGGATGGCACGGACGCTCGTTAATCTCTCGCTTGCAGAGGCCGGGACGACAATGCTTGACCCATTCTGTGGGACCGGCGGGATCCTGATCGAAGCGGAGATGCTCGGCCTCCGTGCCGTGGGAAGTGACTTTGACCCGGGGATGATCCGGGGGAGTAAGGAGAACGTAAAAGAAAGCGACCTTCTCCTTGCCGACACCACCCGGCTCCCAATAAAGGATTGCAGCGTCGGGGCCGTCGTGACCGATTTTCCCTACGGCCAGTCGGTCTGCATAAGAAAAGGCGGTACCATGGAGCACCTGTACCACGATGCACTCGAGGAAATCAACCGGGTTCTGAAGACCCGCAGCCGTGCAGTTGTGGTCACGCACCGGGATATATCAGCAATAGCTGCAGAGCATATGGCTGTGCTCCAGCACCACACTCAGAGAGTGCACAAGAGTCTTACGCGCCATGTCCTTGTGCTCAGAAACTGATGTTTCCGGGACACAGGGAGCAATTCTTATGAGGGAACTATGCTCCATATATGCTTTAACATGAGATCGAGAACCACTGTCCTCGCGATGCTCCTGCTAGTACTGAGTATCTTCACCCTCCCTCCAGTCGCTGCGAATTCCCCAATCAATGCCGTAGGATGGTATACACTTGGACGTACTTTAACAGATGAAGGAAATTACACAGAAGCCCTGCAGGCATACAATCAGTCACTAACCCTTGATCCCAGCTATGCCGAGGCATGGAATGGCCTAGCGGATGTTCTCAACCGGGCAAACCGGTACACCAATGATCCCCTCGACACCCTTAATCTTGCTCTCGAAGCGTCCAACCGATCACTGGAACTCAATGCCTCGTCCGCCACAGCCTGGATAAACCACGGGCAGATCCTCTACAATATCGGTCATTACTATCAGGACCAGCTCAACGACAAGATCACCGCGAGCATGTATTACAACGAGCAACTGGACTCCTTCAATACAGCCATCAGCGTCGAACCGGACAATGCCGATGCATGGTTTAACAAGGCGTACGCGCTCTGCGGCATGGGCCGGTGTACCGAGGGCGTTGTTGCATTCCAGAAAGTTGAGGTACTGGATCCCAGTTATCCTAATCTCGAAGCTAACCTTAACATGGCAGAAAAACTGGCGGCAAACGAGACACCGTTTTATATAAAATATGATGTTGAGATCGGTCTTGCGGCGATCGGTACTTGTCGGAGTCGTGCTCTGGTACATCGCGGTCAGGAAAAAATATTGAAACCCAATGGTTCTTTTTTGCAGAGTCCCCCACATGGGTCATAAACAAAAATGGAACTTGAAAAGACCAAGAGTACTCACCAAAAATACAAAACATACAATGACGGAGGTGCCCGTGCCTGTCCCCCAGAATCTTCCCTTCGCGGTGCGATGGTTCCTGCACTATTTTCAGGGAAGCTATCAGGTACACCCACAATTCGATACTTTGTGAAAGAAGATTTAAGAAAATTCCCGGGAAGAAAGAGGTGTACCAACAAAATCGTTCAAAAAAAGGGAAATACAGTGGGGGGTCAAGGGGGATGGCCCCTGACCTGCCTCCCCTTGTGGGGAGTGGGCCATCTTCATAATATTTCTGAACGCTGTGGGAAATGGGTGAAGTGCAGGTTCTCTGCAGAGCCATGATTGCCATTATGCTGAAGAAAACGTTTCGAACGAACCCGGCACCAGGTCCTCACTGCGCCTTCTCGTAACAGATCTGTGCTTCTTCGTGCTTCCCGAGTTTGTCCAGCGTAGCCCCGATGTCATTCCAGACTTCTTTTCGTGAAGGATCGATTTCCAGCGCACGTTTGAAGGATGTAAGGGCTTCCGGGTATTTTTCCAGTTCCTGCAGGGCACGTCCCTGATGGATATATGCCTCGACAAAATCCGGCTGGAGGGAGATCATTGCGCGGAATGACTCTGCGGCATCCTCGAACTGCCCGAGAGCCTCAAACGCGCTCCCCCTCGTGAAATAGGCAATCGAGAACGAGGGGTCGATTGCAAGGGCCCGATCATAGGATTCAATCGCGGCCTTCTGATCCTTGAGGCCGGCAATGGACATGCCCCTCCGGGTCCAGCCGACTGCATTCTCCGGATCGATCCGCAGGCCTGCATCGTACACGTCCCGTGCCTCTGAAAACTTCCCGACATCATAGAGAGCGTTTCCTTTGCCAAACCAGGCGCCTGAAAGCCCCGGGTTCTTTTCGAGCGCCTTCTCGAACGCTTCGAGCGCATCGCGATACATGCCGAGCTCGGTAAGGGAGGTTCCCTTGTGGGAGAATGCTTCAGCATCATGGGGATCGAGTTCCAGCGCCCGGTCATAGGACTTGATCGCATCGCGGTACTGCTCGATCGCTGCGTACGCAAGACCGCGGTCCCGGTAGAGTTCGGCAGAATCCGGTTTTATGGCAATGGCCCGGTCGTACTCCGTGATCGCTGCATCGTAACTGCCTTCGTCATTTAAGGTCCGCGCTTTCCAGTAGTGCGCCTGGTAGCAGGACGGGTTTATTTCGAGCGCCCGGTCGAATGCCCGTATTGCGCCGTCGGGATTCTGGAGCGCGAGGTACGTCCGTCCTTTCTGGAAGATGGCATCGCCGGATCCCGGGTTCGCAGACAATGCCTGGTCAAAGACCGCGATCGCATCCTTGTATTTGCCCAGGTGGTAGAGCGCACGGCCCTTCTGGTACAGGGCATCCGGGTAATCGCTCTTGATCCTGAGAGCCGCATCAAACGAGGCCACGGCCTCTTCATACTGCTCGTGGCGGGCGAGCGCTACACCCTTGTAATGGTATGCTTCTGCATACTGCCGGTTGATGGCGATCGCATGGTTGAACGCCTCGACCGCCTCGTCGTCCTGCTCCTTCTTTACAAGCGCGAGCCCCTTGTAGTAATATGCATCCGCCGATTCCGGCTGGAGGGCGAGAACTTTTTCAAACGCATCGAGCGCTTCACTGATCCTTTCCAGGTGGATGAGCGCCCTACCCAGGTTAAGGAGGGCCGGCGCATAGGATGCATTGAGGGAAAGGGCGTGGTTGAAGCAGTCCAGCGCCTCCTCGTACCGGTCGAGACTTGCTTCAGCGATCCCCCGGTGGAGCCATGCTTCAGGATAGTTTGCCTGCTCTTTAAGTGCCCGGTCGAACGCATTGATCGCTTCCTGGTACATGGAAATCCCGCACAACGCCCGCCCTTTTGCATAGAATGCCGGGGCATAATCCGGCTGCTGCACGAGCGACGCATCGAAGTTCTTTATCGCTTCCTGGTACCGGCCGAGTGCAAAAAGCGAAAGCCCGGACTGGTAATACGCACGGGCATCCTTCTTGTCTAGGCCAATGGCTTTGGCATAACAGGTAACGGCATCCTTGTGACGGTCAAGTGCTGCAAGCGCCATCCCTTTTCCTGTCCAGATATAGGCATAGTTCGGGCGGAGCCGGAGCGCCAGATCAAAGGCAGCGGCTGCATCTTCGGGACGCTGGAGCCGCAGGAGAGCCATGCCTTTATGGTACAGCGCTTCATCATGCATGGGACGCTGTGCGAGCGTTTTGTCATACGCGAGAACGGCTTCGTTGTACATGCCCAGTTCGAAGAGCGTCCTGCCCTTATAGTAGTGTGCATCCGGAAACCCGGGATTAATTTCAAGCGCCTTGTCGAACGCTCCGACCGCATCATCGAAGTTGTTGAGTGCGAGGAGCGCACGGCCCATCAGGTGCCAGGTATCTGCGTTGGCCGGATCGATCTCCAGCGTTTTTTTATACGCCGTGATGGCGTCGTCGTATTTCCCAAGGTCATACAATACCATCCCCCGGTGGAGCCATCCCGGAACAGACCCGGGTGCGGACTGAATCACGTGGTCAAATGCCTCAATCGCGTCACCGAGTTTGCCGGTTGCGGCAAGGGAGATTCCTTTGCGGTAGAATGCCTCGGTGTTACCGGCATCAAGGTCGATGTCCTTATTAAACGCGAGGATAGCATCGTCATGCCTTCCCAGCTCTGCGAGAGCAAGGCCCTTATGGAAGTATACCCCTGCATAATTCTTGTCGATAAGCAGCGTCTTGTCAAAGGTCTTGACCGACTCGCGGAACATCCCCAGCGTCGCAAGTGCCTTACCCTTCTCAAAGAGCGCATCTTCAAAGACCGGATCAATCTCCAGCGCTGCGTCAAATGCTTTTACTGCATCTTCCGTGCGACCGCTGCGTGCAAGTGCTACACCTTTGTAAAAGTGGGTCTTTGCATCCGATGGCTGCAGTGCGAGGGCCCCGGTGTAAGCTTCGACTGCCTCGCTGTACCGTTCCAGCAGGTCAAGCGAGCGGGCCTTCTGGAACTGCGCCTCGAAATGCTCCGGAATCAGGGACAGGACATGGTCGAAAGCGGCAATTGCATCCTCGAAGCGCCTGAGCTTGGCAAGCACGCAACCCTGTTCGTACCAGGCATCTGCATCTTCCGGGGTATATACCAGAAGGCGTTCAAACGATTCTGCCGCTTCCGCATACCGTTCCAGAGCGGCAAGCGATGCTGCCCGGACGTACAGGGCCCCGGCATTTTTCGGGTCGCCATCAAGGGCAATGTCAAGCGCCGCACATGCATCCTCATATTTTCCGGCATAATAGAGTGCTCTCCCGCGCTCGAAATTGGTAATGGGATCGGATGGGTCAAGCTCAAGCATCTGGTCAAATGAACCGATGGCATCCTCATACTTGTTGAGTGCAGCAAAAGCCCTCCCACGCTCGAGATATGCACTAGGATCCTCATGACGGAGCCCGATTGCGTGGTTGTATGCCGCTATCGCTGCCTCGTAATGGCCGGAGTGCATGAGCGCCCTGCCTTTCTGGAACCAGATATCGGGGTCATTTGGATTGAGCGCGAGCGCGGCGTCAAAGGCCATATCGGCATCCTCGTACCGTTCAAGTACAAGGAGTGACCGGCCCCGGAGGTAGGCAGGTTCGTAATTATCTGTAATCTGGGTGAATGCAAGACGGAAGATTTCCTGCGCCTCATCATGGCGTCCGAGGCTGGCAAGGGCCTTTGCCTTCCCAAAAAGGATCTCGCCATTGCCCGGTTCCCTGCCGAGCGCAATGTCGAAAAGGTGAAGCGCCTCCTCGGTACTGCTCAAGCCGGAACCATGCATTTCCTTCAGAGAAGAGCAGGGTGATATCGTGGGGCTCGATCTGGCGGGCTTTTTCAAAAGCCTGCACGGCATCATTGTCCTTTCCCAGCTGCATTGATGCAAGCCCGCGGTGGTACCAGGCACCGAAATGATCCGGATCGTGAGAGAGCATGCAGTCAAATGCCGTTATCGCTTCGGTAAACCGGCCAAGGCGTTCCTCTGCAATGCCAATCTTATAGGCAGCGTCCAAAAACGAGATGTCCAGCTCAAGAACCCTCCCAAATGAGGTAGCAGCATCCTCATCGCGCCCGATCTCGAGAAGAGCAGAGCCTTTCTCATAATGCGTCTCCGGTTTCTTACTGTCTCGGGCAATTGCGTCAGAGAATGCAGTGACAGCATCCTCATACCGGTGAAGCCGGGCAAGCGCTACCCCTTTTTCATGGTACGCGGGGTAACGGGTAGTATCGATCTCCAGCGCACGGTCAAAGGCAGCAACTGCATCGTCATACTGTTTGATCCGGGAGTGCGCACAGCCCTTTGAATACCATGCATCATAGGCTGCCGGATCCAGCCTGATAGCAGAATCAAAAGCAGTAACGGCCTCCCCGAATTTTTTAAGGTTTATCAGGGCGAGTCCCTTATTGAGGAACGCCGGCGCACGGGAAGAATCTATGGCAATGGCTGCATCAAATGCAGCAATTGCGTCCTTGTTCTTTGAGAGCCGGGCAAGTGCAAGCCCCTTTTCAAAATAAGCAGCAGAGAAATTCGGATCGATCGACGAGGCCATTTCAAATGCCTCGATCGCCTGACGGTCACGGCCAAGCCGGGCAAGCGCACTTCCCTTATCGTAATACGCGCTGGCATACTTCGGGTTTATGGCGAGCGCCCGGTCATAGGAAGGGATGGCCTCATCGAACCGCCCCAGACCGGCAAGTGCAACGGCCCGGTCATACCACCCGTTTGCATTGTTGGGTTTGAGTTCGAGCGCTTTTGTGAGTGCATCGATTGCTGCCCTGAGATCACCACCGGAGAGCAGGGCACTACCTTTCCTGAACCAGGCCGTCGAGCAGCCGGGATCGGCTGCAATAACCCGGTCAAAGCAGAGAATGGCTTCCGGATAATTGCGAAGCCCGGCACAAGTCTTTCCCTTCCGGTACCAGGCCGTACCATTATCAGGAGTCAGGGCAAGGACACGGTCGAATGCTTCAAGAGCATTATCCAGATGTTCCAGTTCAAGAAGCACGCTCCCTTTGAGAAGCCAGACATCTGCAACGTTATTTTCGATATCGAGAGATGCATCGAGTACGGTAAGGGCCTCATCAGGTCTGCCGAGTTTTGAAAGCATCCGTGCCTTATGGTACATCGCTCTCGCGTTCTGCGGCTCGTTCTCCAGCAGTTTGTTAAATGAGGAGAGGGCCTGTGGGTACCTGCTCATACCAGCATAAGCCAGCCCGGACTGGAACAGGGCATCTTTTAAAGAGGGATCGTGTTCGAGGGCATGTTTGAAGGACCGGATCGCTTTTTCGTATTTCCCGAGGGCGAACAGAGCCAGTCCCCGATGATAGTGCGCGTACGCATGTTCAGGCACGAACTGGATTGCCTGATCGTAGGCTTCAATCGCACCGGCATAGTTCTCTAACCGGGACAGTGCCAGCCCTTTTTTATACGCGGCATCGGGATACGAGGAATCGAAGCCAAGTACAACATCGTATGCCCGAAGTGCTTCCTCATCGTTCCCCAGCAGGGCAAGGGATTCTCCTTTATAGAACGCAGCATCTGCGGATTTCGGGTCAAGAACGAGGGCCTGGTCAAAGGCAGAGACCGCTGCAGCGCCGTTATTCTCAAAAAACAGGACTTCACCTTTTGCAAGCCATATAAAAGAGTTTTCCGGATCGAGATCGAGCGCACGGTTGAAGGCCTCGAGCGCTTTTGGGTAATCACTGATCTCTGCGAATGCCCGCCCCCGGTAATACTGGATGACGGAAGTCTCCGGGCCAAGGGTAAGTGCCAGATCGAAGATCCCTGCGGCATCCTGGTACCGGCCCAGCATAAAGAGGGAAAGCGCCTTCCTGAATGCATAGTCCTGCACACCAGGCGCGATCTCCAGTGCTCGCTCGAATGCCGAAAGAGACTCTTCAAACCGTTCCTGTTCGAAGAGCACTAGTCCTTTCTGGTACCATGCCGCCGCACAATTTTCGTCGATTGAAAGTGTCTGTTCGAACGAATCCTGCGCATCATTATGCAGCGCAAGGTGGGAGTACGCGATGCCCTTATAGTACCAGGCTGCCGCATTTTTCCCATCCAGGGCCAGCAGTTTGTCAAACGCTGCAATGCCCATCTCCCACTGTTCATTGTGAAGGAGTGATTTTCCCCTATAAAGAAGGGTAAAGGTATCCTTTGGCTGGCGTTTTTGCGCTTTTGTAAATGATTCGGCTGCTTCCTTAAACCGGTTGAGCCGGTAGAGCGCATAGCCCTTGCATGCGTGGATGCGGGCATTGCCGCCGTCATATTCAAGGGCGCGGTCAAGCGCGATCACGGCGTCCTCATACCGGGACAACCGGGAGAGCGCGGTTCCCATGACAAAATGGGCGATTGCATTCTCCGGGTCGAGCACGATGACCCGGTCTAAAAACGAGAGGGCATCTTCATAGCGCCGGAGTTCCAAAAGCGCTTGCCCTTTTTTGACCAGTGCGCCGAGGTGGCTGCTGTCCAGCTCAATCGTACGGTCAAACGAGGGGATCGCCTCTTCAAACTTTTTGAGGGCGAAATACGCGCAGCCTTTTTCGTACTGGATACGGGCGCTTTCAAGGCCCTGCCGGAGGCACCGGTCAAAGACCTCAATTGCATCCTCGTATTTCTCCAGCCGGGCAAGAGCAAGTCCTACCTGCTCCAGCGCGCCGGTGTTCTCTGGGTCGAGCTTGATGTTTTTTGCAAAGGCCTCTATCGCTTTTTCATCGCGCCGGAGTTCGACATAGACAAGGCCTAGGTGATAGAAATTGTCGGCAGAACCGGGATCTGCAGCACATGCTGATTCAAAGACCGTGGCAGCCTCACGGTAGCATTTTATTGCTTCCAGGGCAAGCCCTTTTGCCGAGAGGATCGCTGCGTCATCCGGGGTAATCGTGAGTGCACAATCGAACGTGGCAACTGCCTCCTCGTTCTTATCCATCGCGGCAAGAGCGCGCCCTTTATGGTAGTAGGCCGGAGGATAATCCGTCACAAGACCGAGAACATGGTCAAACGCTGCCACTGCCTCATCATTACGCAGGAGCCGGATAAGGTCGAGGCCCATATCGAACCAGGCATGCGCATTTGTGCTGTCGAGTGCCAGCGAACGGGAGAAGGCCGGCACTGCATCGGCATACCGTCCCAGTGTTGAGAGCGCTATACCCTTGTAATGCCATGCCTCGGCAAAATCAGGCCGGATATCGATGGCCTTATCCGATGCTTGGAGGGCATCCTCCTCCTGCCCCAGGCTGTGGAGTGATATGGCCTTGTTAAGTGCTGATTCTGCGCTCTTTGGATCACACTCAAGTGCACGTTCATATGCATCGATGGAGTCCTGGTAGAGGCCCTGAGCAGCAAGCGCAACACCTTTGAGATGGTGCGCAGGTGCGTACTTGGGCAACAGGATGAGGGTCTGATCAAATGCGTGGGTTGCCTCGCGGTAGCGTTCAAGTTTAAGGAGCGAGGCGCCGCGGTGGAACAGGGCACGGTCAAGGTGAGGGTCGCCCTCGAGTGCGAGATCAAAGGAAAGGATAGCCTCCTCGTACCTCCCCAGTTCGTAGAGGGAGATCCCTTTGTGGTAGTGTGCATCGGGATAGTTGGACTCCACTTCCAGCGCGTGGTCGTAAGCGTCGATGGCATCATCATAGTTGCCTGAATCAAAGAGCGCCCGGCCTTTTTGGTACCAGGCATGGAAGTTATGGGGATTCTCTGCAATGGTCTGGTCGAAATCCCTGAGGGCCTCGGCAAACCTGCCCTGGTTGTAGAGCGAGATCCCCTTGCGCATTCTCGCCTCAGCGTACTTGGGTTTGAGCAAAAGGGTTTTCTCGAACGCGGTGACGGCTTCCTGGTGCCGGCCAAGGCCGTCAAACGCCCGCCCTTTCTGGAACCAGACCAGTGCATTCTCCGGGTCATAGATCAGCGCCCGGTCAAAGGCCTCGAGCGCTTCCTGGTACTTCCCAAGCTTGGAGAGAGCAATGCCCTTGAAGTAAAATCCCGGGGAGTTGGTGGTGTCCTTTTCAAGGTTCTTTTCGAACGCCTCAATGGATTCCTGAAAACGCCCGAGCTTCTGGAGCGTAAAACCCCGGTAATAAAAAACTTCGGTGTACCCGGGGTCTATCTCCAGTGCACGGTCGAACGCGGCAATCGCATCCAGATACTTCCCGAGATCGAGGAGCATCTTTCCCTTGTTGTACCACGCAGGGGCAAAGGATTCCCGTATTTTAATCGCTGTTTCAAAGGCGGCAAGTGCGTCTTTTGGCCGGCCGGACTTTGCTAGAATAAGGCCCATATGGTAATGGGCGTCGCTGTTGCCTGCATCGATCTCCAGAAGGACCTCAAAGACTTGGAGAGCTTCGTCAATCCGGCTGATCTTTTCAAGTGAGAATCCCTTGTAAAGGAAAGCAACGGTGCTCCGCTGGTTTAAAGCAATCGCGTTATCGAATGCATCGATGGCATCCTGGTACCTCCCCAGATCAAAGAGAGCCCTTCCGTCCTTGATCCAGCCCTCCTCGTGGTCGGGGTTAAGATTAAGGGCCTGCGCAAATGCATCAGCTGCTTCCTCGGTTCTCCCGAGGTACATTGAGGACATCTCCTTTCCGCATCCAGATTTCGTCAAGCGCCGGGTTGATGTCGAGGGCTTTAGTAAATGCCGTAACGGCCTCGGCAATCTTTCCCAGGTCCGCAAGCAGGATCCCTTTTTTCACCCAGCCGTTGGCATTGTCCGGATTTATCTCCAGCACTTTCGTGAATGCGGCCAGCGCTTCCTGTTTTTTTACCAGCCGGTCGAGCGCGGTTCCCTTCTGCATCCAGATATCAACCAGGTTCGGGTTTAAAGAGAGGATTCTGTCGAATGTTTCCACCGCTTCTGCATATCGCTGGAGCACCATCAGGGATTCGCTGCGGCAGACCAGCGCCTCCATCTGCGAAGGATTGGCCGCTAGGCTGCGGTTCAGCGCCGCGACTGCCTCGTCATACCGCCCGAGCCGGGCAAGCGCAATGCCCTGATAGGTGAACGCCCCGGTGAGGGATGGATTCATCGAAATGGACGTATTAAGTGTTGCGAGGGCCTCCTCGTACTTTTGGGACTGGAGGTAGGCAATACCCTGGTAATAATACGTGGATGCATTTGAGGCATCATGGAGAAGGGCATCGGAAAATGCCCGTATTGCATCACTGTACCGCTCGCGCTCGATAAGAGAGATTCCCATATAATGGTGGGCAAGGGCATTTGCCGGGTCATGTTCGAGGGATCGTTCAAACGCCCCGATTGCCTCATCGTATCGTTCCCGGCGGCGTATGCTATACCAAGATAATAGAGCGCCTGTGAGTCATCCGGTTCAAGAACGAGCATCCGTTCAAAGGTCTTTATCGCATCATCATACCGCTCTCGCTGGGCAAGGGCTATACCTTTCTGGTACAGGGTTTTTGAGTTGTCGGGCTCGATCTCCAGCGCCTGATCGTACGAAATAATCGCTTCCAGTTGTTTGCCGAGCCGGGCCAGGGCATTACCCTTCTCATAGAACGCACGGGTGCAACGGCGGTCGATCTCGAGCACCCGTTCGTATGACCTGATGGCCTCTTCGAAACGGGAGAGCTCTGCAAGTGAGATACCTTTGTAGTACCAGGCCCAGACATCGCGGGGGGCGCCTTCAAGGGCATGGTTTAAGACCGTGATTGCCTCGTCGTACCGGCCCAGGGTAACAAGCGCCATTCCCTTGCGGACCAGGGCTTCCGTGTTCTTCGGGTTAAGGCCGGTTACCCTGTCAAAAGACGAGATCGCATCTTCGGAGGCACCGAGATGCGCATGGCAGATCCCCGCGTAGAGCCAGGCATCAGCATGGCCCGGGTTCTGCTCAACGACCTCTTCAAATGAGGTGACCGCATCTTTCCATCGCCCGAGATGCGTAAGGGCAATTCCTTTTTCATAGAGGGCGGCCGTATTCTGCGGGGAGAGGGCGAGCGCGGCATCGTAGGCTGCGGCGGCATCGGCATACCGCTCTTTTTTGAAGAGCGCTGCTCCACGTTGGTATAGTGCAAGCGTATGGGCGGGATCGATCGCCACGGTCTGGTCAAATGCATCGAGTGCCTCGTCAGTCTGGCCCAGTTTTGTGAGGGCGAGGCCCTTGTTGAAATATGCATTGATGTAGTTTGGATAGATCCTGATTGCCTCATCGAATGCCTCGATTGCGGGCCTGAACCGTTCCGCTTTTAGCAGGGCACTTCCCTTGTCGTAATAAGCCTGTGCGTTATCGGGCTTGAGAGCGATACTCTTGTTAAATGCATCCAGGGCCTCGTCGAACTTGCCTATTTTTACAAGGAGCTGGCCTTTCTGGTGATAAGCCTGTGCATTGCCAGGATTATCGATCAGGGCCCGGTCGAACTCCTGAATGGCATCCTCGCTGTTTCCCAGTCTGGCCAGGGCAAACCCCTTTTGGTATACGGCATCCGAATAATCGGGCCGGATCTTCAGCGCCCGGTTATAGGCAGAGACGGCATCGCTGAAGCGCCCGAGGCTTGCACAGGAAAGGCCCATCTGGTAGGCAGCCGACGCGCACCCGGGATCGACAGAGAGCGTATGCTCAAATGCCCCGATCGCCTCTTCCTGCCTGCCGAGCCGGGAAAGGACAATTCCCTTGAAATAGGAAGCACCGGCATGGTTTTCCTCCAGGGAGAGGATCAGGTCGAATGCCTCAAGGGCGTCGTCATACCTGCTCAGGTGGATGCAGGAAACACCCCGGCTGTATACCGTATCGGTATTATTTGGTTCTTCAGCAATTGCCCGGTCAAAATCCGCCACCGCCTCGCGGAAACGGCCCATCTTCTGGTAGGCCTTGCCCTGGTAAAAGTAGATCATGCTGTTTGCCGGGTTCATCTCCGCTGCCTTGTCCAGCGCATAGGCAGCGTCCTGATACCGTTCCAGCTCAAACAGGGAGAAACCCTTGTAGAGCCATGCATCTGCGACGAGCGGATTCTGCAGGATTGCCCGGTCGAGCGCTATTGCAGCATCGGCAAATTTCCCGGTCCTGTACTGGGCAATCCCATTTATCACCCAGATGTCTGCATGGTCGGGTTCGGACTCAAGAAATGTCCCTGCCGCTTCGGCGGCTTCCCTATACCGTTCCTGTTTTGCAAGAATAAACGAGCGGTAATACCAGACCCACGCATCAGAAGGATCGAGCTCGTGAGCCTTTTCAAAGGCGCTCAGGGCTTCGTCATACCTCCCGATCTCATAAAGGGAAATCCCCATGTTGTAAAATGCCTTTGAATAGCCGGGAACTATCTCGATCGCCATTCCGTACGCAACAATAGCCTCCTCGTGACGGCCAAGATCCGCAAGGGCGATACCCTTGTTGTAATAGACCTTCGCGTGGCTGGGATCGATGGTAAGCGCATGATCGTAGGCCGATATTGCGTCCTGGTACCTGCCCAGTTCGTAGAGGGCAATGCCCTTGAGGATCCAGGCTTCGGCGTTGTCATATTTGAGAGCGATAAGCCGTTCGCAGGCATCGAGCGCATCCCTGTTCCTGCCGACCTGTGCGAGAGTCGCTGCCTTGTTGTACCAGGCATTGATATCAGAGGAGTCCAGCGTCAGCGCAGTGTCGTAGGATTCGATCGCTGCATCGTATTTGCCGAGATCGTACAGGGCGATTCCTTTGAAATAATGGGCTTTGGGCAGTTTCGGGAAGAGAGTGAGTGCCCGGTCAAACATGACCACGGCTTCCTGGTACCTGCCGAGATCATAAAGTTCGATACCCTGTCGCATCAGTGCTTCAGCATCACTTCTGCTCATGGATTGTTGTCGCTCCCTCGTTGGTCTTTGATGATTTCTGGCGCCGCATGACGATACATAAGCGTGGGGAAATGCGGCATATACTCTTTCCGGTATATATATGTACATCACTATTTATGAATACTATTTTTATACCCCATTCGTTTGCGGTGCATTCCCGCTCCGTATCAGGCACGTTCCCCCGAGCCTAAAAGATTGCGGTAATAGACCGTCTGACAAACGACCATCTGACTGTCCAAGTGCCACGCTCGATTCCAAAAATTGAGGGATCCACATTACCGTGCACGTGGGCATGTCCGTGACCGTGTTGATAATCATGATGGTCATCATGTTCATCCCAATGGTCAATATCTTCATGAGAGTTAGGGTTATCAGAGAGGAGGCCCATTCTTTTTGCCATCCTCCTTCATTACAACCGTTGCGGAGGACTTATCCGATGTGTTCAAGAGGACAACGGCAATCCTGTTGTTGCTCTGCCGGCAGTATGTTTCAACCCGCCGGAAAACATGTGGAACCATCGACGCCGGTATCAGGAATACCCAGCTCTCCCCGACAAGTGCCCGAAGGATCCCTTTGTCTATCACGCCATACGTGAAATCGAGTACTATCGATTCACGTTCGGCAAGATTCTTTGCCCGGGTTCCCATTGCCCCGCGTCTGAACCCCGGATGGTCTGCGATCCATGCCGTGATTTCATCAGCACCGGTTGTATCCACGTCACAGACCGTGATGGTTCCAAGGACCTTGTCCGCCCGTGGTTTACTGAAGCTCTGTTCGAGTGAACTGACCAGCTGCAGGACAGACTTTGGCGACTGCGTCTTTTCCACCATCTGCCGCGAGACGAGCTCAGTGTAGACTTCCAGCACTGCAGGCATCCGGAGATTCGAGGACGTGATAAGCGCGGGATCCGTAAAGACCTCCTCGGGAGTTCCCGCATGAAGCACAGTCCCTTTGTTTATGAGGATGATCTGGTCTGCCCAGAGGTAGGCGAGCTCCACATCATGCGTGGAGATAATGATCGTTGCGCCTTTCGCATTGAGTTCATCGAGCAGTTCCATAAGGTCTGCGGCTCCGGCGGGATCGAGCGAGCTGGTGGGTTCATCAAAGACGAGAACCTCCGGCTCCATCGCAAGGATTCCGGCAATTGCGGCCCGTTTCTTCTCACCGCCGCTCAGCTGGTGGGGTGGCCGCTTCTCGTATCCGGTAAGACCCACGGCTGCAAGTGATCGCGTGACAGCGGACTGGATCTCATCCTGTGTCATACCGAGATTAAGAGGACCGAACGCCACATCCTGGTATATTGTAGGGGCGAAAAGCTGGGTGTCCGAGTTCTGGAATACCAGTCCGACTGTCTTGCGTACCTCACGGAGCGAGCGGCTGTCGTACCGGAGCGGTTCACCATTGAGAAGCACCCGCCCCTTTGAGGGTTCAAGAACCCCGTTGCACATCAATAGCAGGGTGGTTTTCCCGGCACCGTTGGGGCCGACCAGAGCAACCTTGGCTCCCTTTTTTATCGAGAAAGTTACACCGGAAAGAGACTCCCGGCAGTTCGGATAGGCATAATGAATATTATCAAATTCGAGCAGGTTTGTCATGGTTCACCGGAAAAACACGATTGTGCTGGTCATGATTGCAACGATAATACAGAGACCCAGATAGACTGCGATCGACGCAATTGCCACCGGTTTCGGGAGGTTTTGCTGGCCCGGTAATTCCAGTTTGCCATCATAGCACCGCGAATCCATAGCGATGATCAGGTCTTCGGCCTCCTTCCATGCGCGGATAAAGAGCATTGCACCGAGCATCGCCATTGAGTTGAGGGACCGCTTAAAGGAAGTATACCCGTGCCTGATAGTCTGGGCGTTGTGGATGGCGATTGCCTGGCCGATAAAAACGAAGATGAAATGGTAGATCAGCATGGAAAGATCAATAAGCACCGGCGGGACGCGCAGCCCGTGCATGACAGAAAAGATCTCGATCATTGGGGTTGTCAGTGCGATAAAGAAGAGCCCGCACATCCCGCCAAAGGTCCGGACCAGTACAAGGAATCCGAGGTTTGCAGAGCCGGACGTGATGGTCAACGGGACACTGGCAACGGAAAATGTCAGGACCGGCTCGCCGCCACCGCTTAAAAATACTATCACAATTACGGATAAGACTGCAAATGTCAGGGGGATTAGGAGGAGTTCTGCGTACACCCGCACCGGGATTTTTGCGAATACCAGCGTGATCGCTGAAAGGGTAAAGAGGATAAACAGGGGGGCCACCGGGCCCGGGGAGGCGACACAGATCAGGATGGCGCCCATACCGAGGACGAGTTTGAGATAGCTATTCACGTCCCGTAATGCATTCTCCTGGGCATAGTAGTCCAGATTATCCTCCAGAATTTTCATAGGGAATCCATATCGTATATCACAAATGTCAATAAATGAAAGAGAGAGGTTATGCAGCTTTCGCGCTATCTCGTTTACCCCGGTAGTATCCGAAGAAGTACCCGATCACGAGTGCCCCGAGGCCGGACTGGATGCTGAAAAGCAGGGACTCGACTTCAGTGCTGGGAGGCGTCCAGAGGGGCTGTATCCAGGGAGTATACCCCGTGGCCTCAATCGCAGCGCTGCCCATATCATCAGATCCCTGCCAAGTCTCCTGCCCGGGTTTGGCGGTTGCCTGGATATTGGCATTCTGGATGAGGAAGACTGCGGCAAAGACGATGACGACAACCGCAAAGATGATCTCAAGTTTGTACTTCATGAAAAATGTGAGGGTCATTTGAAACTCTCCATGATTTTAGTAACCTGCTCCGGTGTGAGTACTTTGAGTTTGACGAGGATATCACCCCGGCTCTGGACAATGTACTTGAACACGAGGGCAATGAGCACGCCTTCAAGGATCGCCAGGGGGATCTGCGTTACTGCATAAATGGCAAAGAAGGTCTCCCACGAGACCATAAAGCCGCCGTGCGTTGCCGGGAATGCTGCAGCGAGCTCGATCGACGTAATAACATAGGTAAAGAGGTCCGCGATTGCCGTGACGAGGAACACGTTGATGAATATGTTCAGGTTCACCGCTTTTCCCAGCCGGTACACGGCATACCCGAGAAGCGGCCCGGCAATTCCCATCGAGAAGACATTCGCGCCGAGCGTGGTGATCCCGCCGTGGGCCATGAAAAGTGCCTGGAATATGAGTACGATCAGGCTGAGCACACAGGTGATAATGGGACCAAACAGGACGGTAGAAAGCCCGGTGCCGGTGGGATGCGAGCAGCTGCCGACAACAGGAGACGGCATCTTCAGCGACGACAGCAGGAAGATAAAGGCACCCGATACCGCCAGAAGCGAAAGTGTTTCACGTTGTGCTTTAACCTGGCGGTTCAGCAGATAAATCCCGTAGATGATGAATGGCGCTGATACAAGGTACCAGAAGACGCACCATTGCCAAGGTAAGAATCCTTCCATAATATGCATGATATTATCACTCAAGGGTACTTGTTTAAAGTAAATAAAACTTGTTCTTTGTGGCACATGCGGCGTGTATCCCGTAACGATCAGCAGCGTTACCGGCACGTCGGCATTTAGATTTACCTTTCAAGCATTTTTTTGCACTCGCAGACAAATATGTCGGATCAAAATATTGGGGACAGCCCAAACTTTATTTTTTAAAACGCTCTATATCGTTAAGCATGGAGATCGGTAACGGCCTTGAGATATCCCCGCGCAAGGTGGAGTACCTGAAATACCTGTGTGGGAAAGGAGGGAGAGTGCGGACTACCGATATCGCGCGGGAGTTTTCTGTCGATCCCTCAACCATTACAAAGACGATACAGGAACTCTCCGGTGCCGGCCTTGTCATCCATGAGCCGTACCGTGGGATCAATCTCACTGACGCAGGGAGACAGTACGCAGAGTACCTCATCAAACGCCACCGGATCCTGAGCCTGATGCTCACCCATTACGGGTTTTCGCACGAGCTGGCCTGTGCAGAGGCCTCGCGCTTTGAATCGTTGGTGACAAAAGAGGCCATTGACCGGATCTGCATTGCGATGGGACACCCGCGGCTCGGGGTCTGCGGGGCGATCACGCATGATGACGGCTGTCTTGAATCCGGGATAGCACCCTGAAGTGACCGGGTCATGCCTTGTCAGAGAGCACGATGCCTTTGTCCCATTTTTCCACCAGTATAACGGGAGGGGCAATCAAAAAAAAGGCTCGCATAGCCCCATAAAACCAGTGCCGGGAAAATTGGGGAATGCCCAAATTTTTCATAACCGTTATATTATCAACCGGCGATATTCATCCAGATTCTCCTCAGGAAATTGTCCAGAAAGGTGACAGAATGACCCCGCGATCGAAAAAAATGTTACTGTCAGGTTTATTGGCGCTGTTTATCCTGCTCATTGTCCTGATACTTTATCCTGTTTTTACTACCGGTTCCCTACCTGCGGCATCACAGGTTGCCGCGCCTTCTGGTAAACTCCAAATCATCACCTCGTTCCGGCCTATCACCCTGCTCGTTCTTCCCGTTGCCGGGGATTACGCGCAGGTCACGCAGCTTCTTCCCCCGGGTGCAGAACCCCACGAGTATGAACCAACCCCGGGTGATGCGATTACCCTTGCCAAGGGAAACATTCTCTTTTATGACGGACCGTTCATGGAACCCTGGGCAGAAAATCTTGCCGCATCCGCTAACCCGGAAATCGTAAAGGCCCCGTTCATTGATTCGATCCCACCGGCAGTTCTCGCGCAGATGAAGAGCACAGACCCGGCCTTCCCCGATACAAACCAGGATCCCCACCTCTGGCTCTCGCCCCCCCTTGCCGAATATTTTGTCAGCTATGTCGCAGATCAGCTGGCAGAAGCGGATCCGGCCAATGCCACTTCCTACCATAAAAATGCAGACGCATTTGAAGTGCGCCTGAAAAAACTGGATAGCGATTATACAACCGGTTTATCGAACTGCACTACGCGCACCTTCCTGACCTCCCATGCATTCCTCGATTATCAGGCAGCCGCCTATAACCTGACCGCACTTTCGATTACAGGGGCCAGCCCGGATGCGGAACCTTCGATCCAGCAGATGGCGATGGTGCTCAACGAATCAAGAGCCGAAAATGTCCGGGGTGTTCTTGCCGAACCCGACGAGGTCCAGGCACTCAGCCAGTCGGTCGCGACAGAACTGAACCTGCCCCTGTACCCCTACAACACGATGGAGATCCTGCCGGCCGGTTCTTTAAGTGCTGCCGATAACGATTATGTGGATATCATGGAGAACAATCTCCACCAGATGAGGCAGGCGCTCATATGTCAGTAGATGACACCAGTAACCGTCCCGTTTGCCTGAGGGCAGATAATATCAGTTTCTCGTACGGAGGTGACCGGGTACTTGAGAACATCTCCCTTTCCATCCGGCAGGAGGAGTTCGTGGGAATCGCCGGCCTGAACGGGTCGGGAAAGACCACCCTCTTAAAAATTCTCGTCGGCCTGCTGAAGCCCGACACGGGAACGGTTGAGTTCACCTGCCACAAGGGCGAATGCGAGGGAAAATTTCCCTGTCGGCCCTGTATTGGTTATGTCCCGCAGCAGGCAGCTCTGCGCCAGCAGCAGTTCCCGGTCACCGTACGAGAGATTGTCGCAATGGGGGCCTACGGCCAGTCCGGTCTTTTCTCCCGGCCGACTACAGATGACTTCAGGATTATTGACAAAACAATCGCAGAGGCCGGGCTTGGCCGGGTTGCGGGTGAACTTTTTTCGGATCTCTCAGGAGGTCAGCAGCAGAGGGTGCTGATCGCCCGCGCCCTCGCGGGAAATCCCCATATCCTTGCTCTCGACGAGCCGACCAATGGTGTCGATGCCCGGAGCAAGGAGGAATTTTACTCCCTGCTCTCCCACCTTCATTCCACGCACAAGCTCACCGTCCTCCTCATCCTCCATGATCTCACTGAGCTCTCCCGGACAATGGAACGGATCATCTTTTTGCACCACCGGATCATCTATGATGGTCCGGCTGCAGCTCTCGGGCCTGACGGGCTCTGGAACCTGATGGTCCGGGCAGGAAAGGAATGAGGGGGTTCGCAGATGGTGTTTGAATTTCTTATGTTCAAGTTCGGTGTGCGGGCGCTTATTGGCGGCCTGATTGTGGCGGTTACCTGCGCAAGCCTCGGGGTGTTTATCGTGCTGCGCCGGCTTTCGCTTATCGCTGACGGACTTGGTCACGTGGCCTTCGGGGGTATTGCGCTGGGGTTCTGGACCGGGCTCTATCCCCTCTATACTGCCGTCGCTTCGGTCATCGCCGGGGCGCTGGGGATTCACGCGCTCGGCCGGCTCCGGGTTGCCTCCGATGCAGCAATTGCCATCATGTTCTCGGCAGGTCTTGCCATTGGTATTGTCCTTATCAGCATGGCGCAGTCCGCCCCAGCTGACCTCCTCTCGTACCTGTTCGGGACCATCCTTGGGATCAATGACAGCGATGTCTACCTCGCTGCTGGCCTCGGGGTGATCGTGCTTGTGATTCTTTCCCTTCTCTGGAAGGAGTGGGTGGGAATCACCCTTGATCCGGACTTCGCCCAAGTCGCCGGCATGCCGGTTTCGACACTCGAAATCCTGTTTACGATCCTTGTCGGTCTCACCGTGGTCGTTGCCACCCGTCTGGTAGGGGTGCTTCTCGTATCGAGCCTGATGGTGATCCCGGCAATTGCCGCCATCCAGCTCCGGCTGCCCTTCCGGCGCACGGTTCTTATGGCCATCTGCATGGCGATTGTTTCGGTCATCATCGGGCTCCAGCTCTCGTTCTCGTACAACCTCGCCTCAGGTGGGGCAATCGTGCTTGTCACCATCGGGTTCTTTGTTCTCACGACCCTTGTCGCACGGCTCTGGCCAAGGCTGAAACCGGAGCTGCCCGTGGAACCGTGGGAACACCAGTGCGAGACACCGGGGTGCTCAACCATGGAAGAAGAAAAAGACCCGGGTAAGACCTGAAATTATTTATTTATATTATTTTTTTAGAAAAATTCACAGTTTTGAGGTTTGTACTGTGTTTTTTGTACCTACATCTAAAAACGAATATAAACGGATCAATTCCCAGCATTTCTTTTTTACAAAAAAGAACGGATGCCGGAGATCAGAAGCGGCGAGAGGAAGCGGAGCAGGGCAGGTTTTTTCATAAGAATTCCTGTCACTCTTCCCGGCCGGTCCATGTCCCCGTACTGTACAATATCGTCTATAATTTTTTGATCGCTCATTGCGATGATCAAACGGTCGATCGTCTCCGGGGACAAGTGCTGGCGCATTAAAAAAAGACGGTACCCGAGTGCAAGTTCCCGCCCGATATCTGCCTGCCAGCGCCGCTCGTACGCCGCGAGCGCCATATCAGAAAAGGTGTCGTGTTCGCAGCACGCAATCGCCACCGCGGCCGCATGACGGGCAGAGCGGACACCGGTATAGATCCCGCCGCCGGATGTAGGCTTCGCAAACCCTGCGGCATCCCCGACAAAGAGAGTGTGGCGGTTGTACGTCCGTGGCATTACGCCAACAGAAATCGTACCAG
>CAWEFI010000043.1:0-103367 GCA_963808285.1 uncultured Methanoregulaceae archaeon | reverse complement strand
TATAGATCCCGACCCTTCTGATGAAGGGTCGGGTGGGTTTGCCAAAAAACGTTTCTCAACGTCCCCGATTCTCTTTTCGAGTTCATTTAATCGTTCGTTGTATGTGTTCGGAACGATTTCCTCACATGATTGTGGAGCCACGGGTTGTGACACTGCATTATCGAGATACAATAAGAAACGCTATTTTCCCCCCGTGAGAGGTTTCGTATAGTGTCACAGTCTCACCGATTGTGTCTGCGCGGTCTTGAGGCAATCGGATCGTCGGATAAGTGAACCCCGGTTTCGGGGCATGTCTCCCGATCCTCGACGAACCTATTTTCCTCACGATTTTAGCCACCGTTGCTGCTTGCGGATGCTAGTGGCTGCGACTAGGAGATAAAATGCTAGCCTGACGGAGAACGGGGCTATGAGGGTGGAGTGCGCGATCCTCTACTCCTGATCAATCCAATATCCCTTCCGACGAGAAACTTAAAAAATGCTGAAACCGGGTGTAGACAAGCGTAATCATCTCATCTGGCCGATGATGAGCTGCAAAGTGTAAGTGTAAGCGCAAGCGAAAGTGTAAGTGAAAGTGCGAGGGTGATAAACGTGCAAACGGTATTGAAACAAATTCGAAATAATATCGAATTCAGGAAGACGACGAAATGTATACCATACATATCAAGAATGTGCAGTTCGGGAATTTATTATCGAAACTGCAAAAGGAATCCCCTCTCATACTTACTGAAAGGGGCAATTGTACAGTAGTCGAACTGAAAAACTCTTTTTATTGTGGTACGGTGGTCACATGACCAACCCTACCCATTTCGAGATTTTCCTCCGGTATCTGGATACGTATGTGAAGCCACTCTTCACACCGTTCATAAAACTAGGGGAAAAGACGAAGGTACCTGACGGTAACTGGAAGCAGGAAAGGTACCACATATCGAAGGAAGAAGCACTCACACGACTTAAGAAAGGAAATAACGTAGGCATAGTAGCTCATTCGAAAGGCCTAGTATTCCTCGATTTCGACGTCGAAGGCGGGAAGACGATCCTTCCGGGAAGATAAAGTCACGGAGGCTAATCGAGCTTTTCGATACGTTTACCGTGAAGACACGAAACGGCGGCTTCCAGCTGTATTTCGAGAACTCAGGTATAGCAGCAAACCGCAATCTGCATTACGGTGACGTTAAGATTGGGGAACTTCGGGCACACTGGGAGTATGTTGTTGCGGTAGGCAGCTTTGTGCCGACGGATAAGAAAGCAACACCGGATGCCACAGGAGATTATACCGTATTCCGGAATGTGCCACTCAAGGTTTTACATCCCGATCAGATACCGGGATGGATCAAGGTAGAAAGGACGAAAGCCCCCTCTAAAGTGGATCAGCGGACAACTAAGAAACTCGCGGCATATTTCGCGGCACCGAGTACCGACAAGATGCCTGAGAACGGCTTCACGAACCGATGGGGGATATCACTAACCGACGTCGTTTCGGGTGGATCGGATTTCGGAAAAGAACTTGGTGAGTATCTTTGCGGAGCCGACTGCACAGGTGATTGTAACAGTCGCAGCGAAGCGGATTTCCGAACGGTCAAGATCCTCTGGAAATTCTATTTCGACATAGTAGATATCGCACAAATCCTGCAGCATTTCCGCCCATACGAAAAGACGATGCGCGAGGATTACCTCCAGCGAACAATCTCGGGGGCAATAGAGGATGCACTGGCTCGGGGATGGAAACGGGAGGTTCCATCAAATGACATTCCACTACCACTCACGGGGATAAACACCAAATTCGTGGGTATATTGAAGGATGTTGTTCTCGATTGCCGGTATGGCTTGATACGAGGTATCCCTCGGATCGGAAAAACACACTGGGGAGATGAACAACTTCTGAACCTGCCGCATGGGAACTACGTCTCACACCGGGATTCTATCCTGCGCCACGCGATAGGGATCTTCAAAGACCTCAACAAATCAGGAAGGAGCGCGGTTCTCGTCATCGGAAAGGATGCCTGTTGCCCGCGCGATGGTGATGAGAAGGGTCACTGTGAATCGTGTGACAAACGGATCAAGACGCACGAGGACGATGCGGTTGGTATCTCGAATCACCAGTACTTCAAGGAGGCCGCGAAACTTCTTCGGGAGAAGACAGTATTAACTCCCGAAGACGTCCCTTCGGATCTGTGCCCGTACTTCATTCTCAGGTTCGCCGAGAAGAGGGCGGACTTCTGTTTCACAGTGCCGTATTACCTCTC
Organism: uncultured Methanoregulaceae archaeon; assembly: GCA_963808285.1. Classification (GTDB taxonomy): domain Archaea; phylum Halobacteriota; class Methanomicrobia; order Methanomicrobiales; family Methanospirillaceae; genus Methanoregula. The sequence goes on along the minus strand of CAWEFI010000043.1, from coordinate 101,124 downwards.
GAATGAGGATCACTCGGTAGAGGTCAAACCACGGTTTATGACAATAATCGACGAAGATCCGACAGTCGATTATTTCTATCCGAAGACTCTGGCACTGGCTGAGTTCCACACGGATCAGGGTAAGGAAAAAAACGCGAAGAATTTCGTACACGATTTCCTCCCCGGTCTCACTGCGCTCAAGGAACGGATCACCTCTCAGCATCAAAGGGATCGGTATGACAAGGCCATCTTAGCTATTATCGATCTGGTGACCGAGAAGATCAACCCCTTGATCGAGAACCTTGTTGACCATGCTTCAGATGAGAACAAGGAGGCTATTATCGGACATCTTAACGATGTCTTTACTCATACTGTCGCAGAAAAGGATCGGTACAACGTTCTGCGGCGGATCAAGCACCACCTGAGTGAGATGCGATTCGGATCTGGCATTTCGGTAAGTGATATCTTCGAACCTTTGTTGTATCCGGCACAGAACAAGTTCATCTGGTTGGGTAGGAATCCGAACTCGTTGTATATCGTGGGCGAACGGAAGATCATCAGGCAGCCGAAACTCGATCATCTCGTGGTCATCGGTGCGACCAACGCGGAGTTGTTTGTCGAAGAGCTCAGCGCGGGTGCACCACAGGACGCACGGATATATGACGTAACCGAATTCCCCTACAGGCAGAATTTTATCGTCTTCCGCCTTGTAGGAGAAAGTAAGAAGCAGGAAGACCGGATGATGAGAATGGTCATCCAGCTCCTCGCCGAGAACAACCGCAAACGAGACGACCGCGTTCCCGCGTTGATTCTCACGTCTTCGAAGAAAAACCAGCTACGGGTTTGGGATCATCTCAAGTCAGTTGCGATCATGAGCCGGGACGATAAGGAAGACGATCTTATCGGGAACTGGATTGATGCGAAGTTCATCGTCTATTATACGAACTCAAACATGTCGCGCGGCGTAGATGTTCCGTATTATGACATTCTCTGCGTCCATTCGTGCACCTTTGCTCAGCCTTACTGGGAAAGTATGATCCAGTTAGCATCAACGAACAACGATGAGGATCAGGAGTTCCGTGCACGCATTATTCTCAACCGTCTGATCGGGGATGAGTTGACCAACAGCGTACTCCGGCACAGCCCCATTAGAGGGGTTCACGAAGATCAGGTAAAGATCATCGTGGTAACATCGCAGGATTACGAGAAGATTGCGAGTAAAGTCACTACTGAGATGGAGCTGTGCGAAATCAGGAACGACAAGGAACTGAAATGGATGGCTGCTGCACTCCCGGAATTCGCAACGCGTCCTTCAAAGAGCGCGGTTCGCGAAAAGGTCGGGTTTAACACTATATACGACCTACCGCTCCAGCATAGTACTAAGCTGAGATCGCGAGTTAGTGCCCGACACAGCTATCGTTTTAGGCAAAACCCACCAAGATGCGAAGGCCGATATTAGAATGCGGGCGTGCAGCACCCCGGATTCCCGCACTCCCGATATCGAATATCCCCAACGCCGTGAGAAGATTCTGGGATATCCCTCTTTCTCCCGTGGATGCCGTGCTCGATTGCACGCGATTGTGAAGTGGACGTGCAACCGATACCCGGGGATGACAGTACGCATGGTATCCCGGGACCTGTCGAGAATGGTCAGAGAGGGCACTCTCCGTCGTGAGACCGACACACGCAAGCTTATCGTCTTTTCCATTAGGAAGGAGAGAACCTGTAAACAGGGCAAAGGGCAGACCAATCTGCCCGCACCCGTTCAAGAGGAGGGTGCGCATGCCTGATGGCGAACATATTTCAGAAGCTCAACATGAGCTCTTGAAATTCAACACCAGACTTCGGAGTAAGATGAGTTTCAAAGACTCACGTTGAGTCTTTGATCATTGACTCGAAACGGGTCAATGATCCCTCACACCTGAGGCTCGGCGGACATTGAGTTTCAGAGACTCACATTGAGTCTCTGAACCTTTCAATGGCTTTTGGGAAATATTAGGTTCAAGCGGTAAAGTTGACCGCTCGAAATGTACTTAACAAATCAAGAGCCCAGTACTGGACTCTTGAAAAGTATTACCATGATAGAGAACAAGACGGGAGCGTGGGAGAGTCAAACCCCCACTATGGTTTTTAGACCACTTATCGCAACTCGCGATCACTAACGCTCTTAACAGGTACTAAACTTTAGGTCTTAACGGCCCCCCCGAATGGGGAACTTGCGGCGATCAAAATCATCGTCGTCATCTTCCTCATCATCTTCGTCACTATCATCCTGACCATTCTGGGCTTCCTGCTCAAGCTTTTTGATCTCCTGTAATTCACGTAGAAGTTCACGCTTTCTGAATCTCAAAACGCGTGTACCGAAATCCACTTCTTCGTCGTCCTCCCTATCATCTTCGTCTGGGAAAACGATTTTAGATTTCATACTGTTGATGTCAGTCGGGTCGGGAATTCGAAACTCGACTGAAAAATCTATCGGCGATACCTGTGCCCCACCATTGGCGGGACGGTTCCGGGTTTTGGTGTTTGATACCATGGTTTTCACCCGGCTGCTAGAGCGCTCTGACCCTATAAATAGATTTCGGCTAATCTGCCGTCTGTAATAAAAAAAATTGAGTAAGAATATGATATAAAAAGTTACCTAATGGAAAACGAGGCGATCCTTCCGCATTCTGCGCATGTATCCCTCCACACCATCCGTTCGCTCAACGCAGAAAATATGTGCGTTATCAAATCCCGGGGCGGTTTTAGAAACAACATTGACCCGGAACTCTCTACCCTCATGCTCAAGATTCCTTGGGAATTTGAGATCCCTCCAGAGTGCCGGCATCCATGCCTCCCCCCGACTCAAGCCGAGGAGTGCCGGAGCATGGTCTGAAATGACCATCATTCGTGCCCCCATAAGCCCGAGGATTTTCGACATAAATGGGAACTCGTTGCAGCACTCCGCGTTGCCCCCTTCGACGCAGCCATCAACAACTCCGCAAAATCCTTCGATTGGTATTTCGCTCTTCCTGATGATGTCTACGGCGTTGTCGTTACTCATGAAAAGGAATACACCCCATTTTCCGCCGGAAGTGTAAAAGACCCTGCATTCATCAGTTGCCGCAATCACCTCGATTTTCTTCCCTCCACAACTTGCAAGGAAGCGATGGAAGAATTCTGTACGAGTTCCTCCGAACTTCCTCGGGAAGAAATCGGAGTAGATGAACGTGTTAAATTCATCGTAGTCCAGCAAATGTCCGCCGTTAGTCCCCGCCGACGGGTAATACATCAACGACGTGCGATACTCTGAAATGCTTCTCAGAAACTCTATCACGTTAAACACGCGGTTCACCCTCACCTGATTATTTCCTCTGCCTCACCATTCCTTCCTGAATGTTCCGTCGTCGAGTTCCTGCGCCATCACCGGGACTTCCCATATATTCAGAGATTGAAGCATTTCCACTGCCTTGTGGTTGTTGACGGACAGGGTCTTTATCTCCCCCGACGTGATCTTGGCTTTGAGTCTTTCTTTCGCAAATTCGCATGCCTCGCATCCTCTCATTGTGAGCAAATACCGCTGGACGACGTGTTTCTGCTTCTTTTTGGCTTTGTTCATTGTTCAATCTCCTTTTTACGGCTATTGCGCGATGCTTTTGCTTTTCCAAGCATATATAGCGCTGCATTGCTCGAAAATGGAGAACGGCACCGGTTGCCGGAGGGCGGATTGGATTTAGGTTGATTTAAATGACTGGATGTGAAATTTGGGCATTTTTAGGCGACTTTTTCAAACGGACGCCGGATTTACTTAAACTTCATTAATGAAGATGGTTACGTTGCCCGGGCACGTAGACGCCCTTGTTTTTTGAGAGTGTAAGAAAAGTTAGAGAAAAATGTAAAATCGCCGATATTCTCAGAAGGCACCATAATTTCGGGTTATCGACCATCGACGTAATCGGGGTTCAAGCGGTAATACGATCTTGCAATCGGGGCCTCCCCGATCAACCCCCGTGCACGGGTTTCAGCCTCCGGGATTGGCACAATCATATCCTCCTTTTTCATGTTCAGGATCAGTTTTCGGAAGCTGGCATATGTGCTACGGGATTTATTTATCGCATCTCTCATCTGATTCCATGCTCGATACATCTCGTTCACGTACGCTCCGTTCCGTCCAACCTTTGTCAGATAACCGATAACAAACTCCCTTTGAAAAAGAGGCCGTGTACCATTCACAGTAATTATGGTCTCGGTTGGTGTCTTTCCCGATTGAAACTTTGCCCCCGCATACCGTGTTACGTAACGAGGATGCTCTTCGACAATAATACGCTCGCTCATGGCCAGCAAAGCGCTCTCATCTTATTTATACATTGCGAGCAATTACGCCGAAGAACCCCGTTTTCTTTTTCGGGCGGTCATTACGAATGCATAAATTTCTAAAACCACCGTATTATCGAGTTCGTATTGAAATTGATAAGGTACTACCCACGGCCACTTTACTATAGCGTAGGGATAACTCAACCGGATTGAGATCGATCATTTCGTGTCCAGAAACACGGGCGTATTGAGATCGTAAATGGGGTTTTATGCACCGTATGTGTTTCAGAAACAAGTCAGAAAACATCTGTCGAAAATTCAAAATGTGATCGAGAGTCTCATAAAACGGCACTCGATGCCCTTCAAAAGGAACACATAATCCTGTCCCGCTCACGAAAAAAACAGTACCCTCATTCATTCCATTGCCCCCTACCCTCAACAATGAGTGCGGGGTGCCATTTGAGGCCCGATGTGGCGGTTTCTCCGGATATGATTTCTTCCCGTTCATTTTCACTCCGCGCGAGAGAGGGGTTTATATCAGTAGTTAATATACGATACATGAGATGGATTGCATGACGGATACGCAAGAAACAAAAAAAGCGACACCCCCGCCGGAACCAAAAGTTATGGATTCTGCCCTCTATACCGTTGCTGGTGGTTATACCCCCGGAAGGAGCCACCCTGAGCCAACGGTAATGAAGTCAGACTCTTGTTGCACATGAAAACATGGAAAAATCTCCGATTGACAATTCGAAGCGTCGAACCCTATAATTTTGCAGGTTAATATGGCAGAAGAGGAAAAGATACCGAAAAGACCTAGTATTACAGAGCCGGTTGAGATCCAAGAAGAACTCCCACTTTCAGTAGCAAGGGAGCCTCATGTTATGGAATCTGCACTCGTAAAAATCGAGAAAGCACTCCGACCGGAACGCGATGAATAGTTTATCCCAGCCCGGAGCAAGCACACAGGTGCTGTACATAATGAAACAATAGAGCAAGGGCAATGATTACCAGTGCAAAGATAAATAGAAAATTCGCTGGTTTTATCATATCCCCGATTTTTTTTGCCTGACTACGGTTATCTTCTACGGCCTTGTCGATAGTAGCCATAATGTTTTTTTTGGCTTGCGTGGGATCATCGAGGAGATTTAGACTTTTCAACGCGTTCCATGTCCTCATTGAACCAAGCGCAGAATACGTTCGTAGATTAAGTGCAAGAATGCAAAAGATACTCGCAACGATAAGAATACCCGCAGCCAATATCGCAAACGCTGTATCCATCACCGCAATTCCGTTGATAATTAAGCCTAGCAGGACACCGCATGCGACAAGTATCATATTGGCTTTCGAATCGAGTGCTCTTTTATCATCAGCCGATGCGGTGTAATCTTTCCACGCAACTTCGAGTATAATATCCTCTATACTTTCAGTAGGATTCGAAGTACCTTCGATTGATTCAGAGTGTTTTTCACCAATATCGGCCATAGTAAATCCTCACCCGGTTATTTTCTCTTCGACGATCTTAATATCCTCATCAGTCATCCCATAAAGTTCATACACTAATGTATCTATTGAAGAATCCACCGCCGCAATCTGCCGAGCTAGTATTGTTTTCTCCTGTTCGAGCTGGGCTGCTTGTAACCGCTTATTCAAGTCAAGTATCTGCGTTACAAGTGCAACCATCCGATCATGACGGGATTTAGCGACCGGATCGGTAAAGTTGATGGTTCGTATAGGTAATTGCTCGATATACTGACGATTCAGGGCAATGTAACCCCCCCGAAATGTCGAGCTGATTTTTTTCAGATAAAATGTAGACAAAGTCGAGTTGAGGAGCCCTAGTAGATAATGATAGGAGATTTTTTCATCGGCTTTTAAGATGATACCATATCCTCCACCCCCTCCACCCCCACTTCCCATGAAATAAAAGAAATCTCTCGAATCGAACGTGAAGCAAGCACCGTTCGCAATACTAGGAGTAAGTATTTTTTCACGATCCATCTCTGTCAGATTCTGATTTCGACCAAAGGCATACCATTGTTCATGCTTCCATTTTCCATTTTCTTGGGCTTCCAAAAGAGACCTATTTTGGGTTCTGTTAACTTGGTGTGGGGCGGCTTGGGATGTTAACCAGAGTGGGATACTTGATTTCAATGTGTGAATAAGATTCTACCAAATCCATATGGGTAAAGATAATCTACATTCTGAACTATGCTCATGTATGGAGATGCATATCAATTTAATAAAAAAATGGGTAAACACTAACTGGATGCGAATATTAATCTCCATTACAGTTTGGATGGTTTATGGAATTGTCGCGTTAATCCTTCAAACCCCTTTTAATTTTAGGGCAATCTCGATGATATTACCGCTTTTAATAACGTCGTCACTCGCATTAGCGGCGTTAATCGCCGTAATGTTTGTGATGAAATGGGGTAAATATGATGAATTGAATAATAAAGAGCCGTTTAACAAAACCCGTAATGATAACCTTCTCATGTACAGAGAAAAATTTGTGGATATTATACGTAAATTATTTGAGTTTTCGGGTATTTCTGTATTAGTCCTTCTATTTTCGGGTTTATTCCTTCAAAATGTCTTGTTATCATCTGCGATTTTAATAATTTTAACAGTTTACTTTGTTTTTATCCTAATAGATACCTATCGTTTTATTCGTGATTGTGTTGTAATGGTATTTTACATAAGTGCAAAAGGAGAGATTACCATGACTGGTACTTGTGGAATTCAGATAACAAAGGAGTAAACAATTTAACAAAAAATATTATCATGTTTTTGTAATAGCCGCATTCTGGATTAGCGTCATCCACTTGTTTTCTCCCTCGACAGTAATCCCGCACATTTCAGCCGGCGTCTTACCTTCAAGTGCTTCGTGGGGTCGGATATAGTTGTGGTAAATCTGCATCCCCGGTAGAACCTTTGTATCGACTTTCTTTAATCCCCTCGTAGTCTTTTCTCTGTCGCGGATACTGCCGTTTAACCGCTCCATTTTATTGTTGTTCTCGTTCCACGCATTCCCGGTGAGTTTTATGGCGTTGACATGACGGGAGCGCGGGTTTGTAACGGTGTAAAGTTCGCGGTTGAATGCGTCGTGATATGCTGGCAGTCCATCGGTAACCATAACGTTTGGGCGCTTCCCCGCGATCTCTTTTGCATCGCGGAAAATCTTTGCCGCGTCGTGCTTGAACTTTGAACCAGCGACTTCCTGCGCGATCCAGTACCGGGTTTCGTCGTCCATAACGGCAAACACATATTTCATATCACCCTTGACTTTGATCCATATCTCATCGGCTCTCCATGTGTCGGAGACCCGTGGCTGGATTTTCTCGATGTATTGCTCCATCAGCGCCGTGTATTTGTTGATCCATTTGTAGACGGCAACATGGGAGACCTTGACCCCGCGCAGTTTCAGCGCCTTTGTTACGTTCCTGAATGATAACCCCGAGAAGTAGAGTTGCATTGCGGAGGTAATGTCCTGTGGTGTGGATTTCATGCCCTCAAACCCTGCATTCAGGACAAAGCGCCTTCCGCATTCCTTGCAGTAGTAAACCTGTATGTCGCCGTAATCATTGTGCCTTATACCGTCCTTAACGATCTGGGAGGAACCACAATAAGCACAGAGATCCGCATTGGCGTTAATCGGTGCAATAGTCATAACGGGTTCAACCTGTTTGCGGATGGCAAACGAGAGTTTCACAGAGATAATGTGTTTGCACTCTACACCCCGCGTTTGGTGATCTGGACAATTGCACGACCAGCCGAGTTCGGTTTTCTTTACCTGATACGAGCCGTGACCGGACTGTGACCGGATCCGGTACAGGTTATCGCTGTATCTCCAGATTTGGCCTTTCTTTTTCGTAATTTCTTGTGCGCGTTCCTGTCGGGTTGTGGTTAAGGGTTTGTAGGTTTGGGGCATGTTCACTCACTCCTTTGTATCTTAATGTAGTTATTATACATTTTAATACGTTTTAATACATTATAAACCTTTTGGCACCAAATGTATCAGAAAGTATTAAATAGTTTAAAAATGTATAATAAAATTTGATTTGTATGGTTGAAATACATTCTGCTACATTAAAAGTTATTCAAGGTGGACGGATCACAATTCCCACCGAGATTAGGGAATTGGAGAATATTCAGGAAGGCGATTATGTGAAAGTCACGATTGAGAAAGTTGAGAGGACGAAGAATGAAGAAGGATAAGAGTGTGATTGTTAATTGTATCTTAAAAAATAACAAACAATTAATTGCGTACCTGTTTTTATTCGCTGCTTGTATATCCTCGTGTGGTCTCGTGATATCTGGATATTTCTATAATTTCCCAATATGGGGAAATTACTTTTGGATGCAATATATCGTTGTAATACTCGCGTTTACCGGATTAAAAATCCAATGCGGAATATTAAAATTCAGTCTAATGACACTATCTTTTGAATCCGATGAATCCGATGTAAATTAAAAGAATCCCCACTGCAAATAAGAAGATTCCTCCAAAGAATCCCATAAGGAATGATACAAAGTAATCAATTATTATGTTTTGAGTAGACGAAATATTTGGAATAATTGAAGTGTGGGTATAAGCTCCCCAGAATAAAGCAAATCCGAAAATTGCAAAAAGTGATCCAAAAACAATCAATATTGCATAACCCAATTTTTTCATATCCGTTCATAGATTGTTGACATCATAAGACCAACGGTTACAAGAATACATGGGAAAGCATATATCGCCAAACATTAATGAGATTTTATGGCGAAAACACCCGTTCCGAATACAACACCACCTAAAACAAAAGTACCGAATACGACACCTCCGAAATCCCCCAACCCGGATACTCGCTTAAAGAAAAGGTGATGGTTGGGATCAATTCATGATTGAATGCCCAAGATGTCATACCCTTAACCCGGATGACGAAGATACTAATTATTGTAGAAAATGCAACGAACCCATTCGGAGAGAAGGCAGAGGTAGAAGACCAAGCACAGGACTTTGCGATGGAATTAAAGTTCCGAGGTCTGGCGGGTTTTAACTTCTATCTTTAAAATGCTTTGATTAACTAGACACAATAGATTTCTTTATAGAACCAAGGTAATTATGGGAAATTACAAGAAATGTTTAGCAATATCGTTAGTTATTGCAGCGATAATCGCCATAATTACAATGTATTATACAAAAAATCAAGAATATTCCATTCTAATGTTTTTTGGAATATCTATTGCAATTATGATTTATTTTTTCTCTAATAGTTGTTCACAATGTGGAAATTTAGCTGCAATCCATTTTAATAATACAGAATTGGTTGATACAAAAGAGAGAGAAACGCATTTTATCAAACAGAAGGCAGTTGGGAAATCGGTACGAAGAGATTATGAAGGTAATGTAATAGATGAAACCACACATTACAGAGATGTAAATTATGTTAAAACTACTACAATCGACACATATGAGGACATATTTGTATGCAAATATTGCGGGGCGATGTCTAAAAAACGATATAAAAAACGATCATATAAATCTCGTCGTGAATGACTTTTTTACAACGTTCAATTTTTTACATCATAACCGCTTCTCACTCATCTGTGGTAGAAATAGGAACTGCCACGGAGAGAATATTTTACAATTGCCTTTTTATTTTTATTAATTGAAACATTCCACCCGATTCATAAGGATATTGTATTCAAAAACGATATGCTCTTTTATTGAGAATATCTTTTCTTGAACTTTTGTCAGTTTTGGAATGGATTCTCTATATTCTTTTATATGTGCGTTTAATTCTGATATAAACAGTTCAAGATTTATTGTATTATCGAAATTGGTAATTTTATCCTTTGCATATTGATTTGCATTCCTCTCACTTCCGACTGGGTTTATTTCATTTGAGACACAGTGGTATTCTTCATGAAGTAAAATAAAACAAATATCATTTCTAGAATAATACTGAAGTGATTCCGGATAGTATAATACTCCAAGTTTTCCTCTGAAACCAGTAGGATATTTTGCAAGATTTGATTTACAGAAACGTCGGTTTTTATCAATAAACCCCTTATCTTTTAACTCCTTAATAACCAATTTAAATTCGCCTTCGTCCATATTGATATTTCACATTAAGATGTTATAAAGGCAGCTTGGATAAGCCCGATGTAGTTTATTTTACCGGTTCTACTATCCCAATAATTCTTTTTCGTAACTTGATGGCGTGAACACAACGCTCGCCATTTTGTTGGGTCGTTCGGATCAATATCAGCACTGACAGAATGTGGAGTGAGATGATCAGGAGTGAGTTTTACCTTACCGCCCCCTATTGGATCAATATCACCTTCTTTCAATAAGCAAGGCATACCATCCTCGTTCCACTGGCATTTATTTTGTGCATTATTAAGTATCTGTTCCCATGTTTTTGTGGAGGGTGTCACCCTTTTATTTGCTTGGGGTCTCCTATCGGATGTTGGCATAAGGTATTCACCAACTTTGAGCCCTTTACCATCTTTTTGTGAGTGAATCGTATATCCATAGTCAGTTCGTAACTCAGAAACCCGTTGATGCCAATCCTCTGGCTCTTTACCGGTTGTGGGATCACGGGCTACTTCCTTTAATTCTTCATTTGTAACTACTCGACCGACGTTATCTAGAAAAAACGCCTCAATTCGCTTTCGAATTGATGTTTGAGTGTATTTCTTCTTTATTGGATCAGGCACAAACTGAGATTGGTGTAATCTGAAATAATCCCTGCGTTTTGATTATGAGACTTTACGTGCAAGTCTCATACTTTACGTGCAGAATCGACTTTACGTGCAAAGCCGCAGTGGGAGTAACATTCTTCTGTAACCATGCTCCAACACTGCCGGCGGGTGCCTGATCCCGTGAAGTTCCGATATTCGGAGATTGTCCTTTGAAGTGTTGCAGTAATGCAGCATATTGACTTGCGGAGACTGTTGCTGAAAAACCAGAACCATAGTTTATCGTGGTTCCAGTAGCTATCGATCCATCATACTCAAACTCACTTCTTCCTGCCCAAGTGGGTAATTTTTTCATTGACCATTCCTCCAGTTTTTGTCCAACGCGATCCGTTAGGTGGTTAAACAATTTACATAAAAGGAGATAAATCTATAGCATTTCCAATTTTTTCCAATATAAAATCAGAATTGCTATATACCATTATCCAAAATATAGGTTTAAGTAGATGAGAATCAATGCCACTAAAAATCTGCCCAAACTGCCACCGGGGTTGTAATGAGGATAATGAGTATTGCCCTACGTGTAAGACAAAATTTCCAGATGTCCCAAAGAACATACCGACGGTAGAAAATCCTACATCCGGCTCTGGTGCTGATAAAAGTCCATCGATAAACCCAGTGATTGTAGTAATAGCAATAGTCGGATTGATTATTGTCGCATACTTCTCTATGGGATTATTCTTTCCAAAGACCGGGGAATCAGCATCTAATCTTCAAGGGTCGGGGTCATCGTCAACCTCTCTGATCACACCAACACCAACGTATAATTCTGCAACCGCAGCTCAGTCAGTCCCAACAAATTCCATCACACCCTCCGTTGCCAACAACCAACAAGAATCTTCAATAACACTCGTTCCTAGTGCGCCCATAAGCGGCGAAACAACGCCAGTTTCACAGATTACATCGGCAGGTGTTACCCCGACAATCCCAATAACTGATAGTTCAACCATTGGAACTTTCCAACCAACTGTTTCTGAACAAACCCCTAACCCGACAGCGACACTTACATCACAACAGTTACTAAACTCTGGGGGTAAGGGAAAAATTGCCTTTTTCTCCGGATCTGGGCTATATGTCATGAACGCAGATGGAACCGGGCTAACCAGTTTAATCAATAGTGTTCCCGTTGATAACCTTGCGTGGTCTCCTGATGGTTCAAAAATTGTTATTGCCAATGGTGAAATTGAAACTTTGAACGCTGACGGTTCGGGCCTGACGATTGTTAACAATGAGTATGGCGATTATAACGCTATTTGGTCTCAAGACGGCAAAAGGATTTTTTTCTATTCTATTGGTAGAACCCTAAATGATCGTGGGTTTTTCATGATCAATGCGGATGGTTCGGGGAAGACCCTCTTAAACAATAAATCCATGGTCGTGACGGATACATTCACTCTCTCTCCTGATGATACAAAGATAGCCTTCACCAATAGTGTAACTTACAATTCGAATGTCAATAGCAATACTTGGAGTTGTCCAGAAGTATTTGTTAGTAATTTGGATGGGACAGGTTCGACCCGTCTAACGTTCAATCCAAGGGTTTGTGGACCTCAACTTATAAATCAAGTTGGCAATAGTAATCCTGTTTGGTCTCCCGACGGTAAAAAAATTGCCTTCATCTCATCGGGTCGCTTTGCAGATATAGGGGGTTTGGGAGACCCCTATGATAGAATTTCTGTGATAAACGCGGATGGCACAGGTCAGTCCTACCTTACTTACGACACCGATACCCTTTCTTGGAATCCTGTTTGGTCTCCAGATAGCACGAAAATCGCTTATATCTCAAATAAGGATGGTCCTGATAATATATACGTGATGAATGCAGATGGCACAGATCAGACCCGTCTAACTAATGTTAATAATGATTTGTACCTCGCTTGGGGGTAATTGGAGCAACACAATAAAATGTCAAATCATGATATTCTCTACGATCTATGGTTAAGATCGGAATGTGAACTCGACTCAATTTCAGTATCAAAAATCGGATCGTTTGCAGAAAAAAACAAAAATGAACTCCGATCACCCAAAGGTTGCATCACAAAATATGGGATTAACTATGCAGTACTAAAGTTTATTCTAGAATACACAATTCCCATAGACTGGCCCCAAAATCTATGGACTGAGTTCCGATGTGCAACAGATAACCACAATGGCAATTATGGAATATGGAAGAAGTATCTTAACCTTTTAGTGAATGTTAAATCCTCCAAAGAAAGCCCATCGTCGCGATCTTCACAACTGCCAGATAGAATCTCAGAATACGTCTCTACTACCTCTCCTGATTTGGATCAGTATATCAATTGGATTGTAAACAAGATCGATGAAATACAGACCTTCAATGGAAAAGGTTGGCAGGGTTTAATTCAATCATATGAATGGCCTCCGGGAAAACGTAACCTTAATGAAGGGATAGAATACCGCCGAACATTTCATTTCTTGGTTAATCAGGCGTCTGAAGCATCTGGGATTGGTGCAAAAGGATATCGACAGGGATTATGTACAGCCATTGCTGGCTGGGGTGGGATCAATACGATTGTTGATGATCGGTTTGCAGAAGATATTTTTTCTACAGTTCGATATCTGCAATCACTTGGTGAATCAGATCATATTGATCTCAATAAGATCAATGGAGAAAGGATTGCGACGTCCTCCAAGGTTTACTATTTTAGTAACCCCCTTCTATGGACAATTTATGACTCCCGGATAGCTTATGCGCTTAACATATTGGAAGAAAACTATGCAGCAGCTTTCCCGGATATTGCAAAAAGATTGGCAGAAAGCATCCGGTTTTCAATACCTCCTAATCGAAAAGGTCGAAAAAACTCTGAATTGCCATGGAAGGATAATAATGCAGCATTATTCTTTGTAAGAGCAAGCTTCATTCTTCGATCAATTACCTCGAAACTAAACTCTAATAAAAAAATTCTGCCACCCACCCAAGGGATTTTCGCATCAGGCACTTGGGATATGTACCATGTAGAAATGGCTCTCTTTATGTTCGGACAATTCCAAGGCGAAGGATAGGGGTTTTCTCCCGCCAGCGAGAGCCCCGTTCTCGAATGAACTACCTTTTTCATATGCCCATCACCCTCTAAATCGGCGAAGAACTCTAAAACCCCGTTTTCGCTTGTTCACGTCAAAATCGGTATGAATCAAGTCAATTTTTTGAGCGCCTTTTCCCGATTCTGTTTTGCCTCAGCGTAATCTGGATTGATGGCTATTGCCTTGTCGTACGATGTGATAGAGTCTTCATATTGACCTAGAGTTAACAATGCCCGTCCGCGGCTGTTCCAGATATCGGAATCATCGGGATTCAAGGCAAGCGCCCTATCATACGAGTCGATCGCTTCTGAATATCGTCCGAGTACCTTGAGCGTCGACCCACGTAGATTCCACAACTCTGTATATTCCGGGCTAATGGCAAGCGATTTGTCAAAAGAGTCAAGTGCTTCGGAATACCGACCGAGTCTATCAAACGCGAGCCCACGGTTTTCCCATATCGTGGAGTTGTCAGGGTCGAGGGCAATTGCCTTATCATACGAGTCGACCGCTTCATTATCCCTTTCGAGTTTTGATAAAACACGTCCGCGGTTGTACCATGAGTGTGCGTCATTTGGATCGATCAGTAATGCCTTGTCATACGATGCGAGAGCATCTGTATGCCGACCAAGATTATCTAATGCGTTTCCACGGTTGTGCCATGCCCAAGAGTTGTCAGGGTTGATAGCAATTACCTTATCATATGAGTCGACCGCTTTTGAATGTCGTCCGAGCTTAAGGAATTCAATTCCTTCGTTGAAATATTGCTCTGCCCGATTATCCATATTTTACAATCTACGATTCAGATTATGACTGTTGTGTTTTACGCCAGCAAAAGCGCCGTTCTTGCTTTTTCTCGATTTGCTCCATCTGCTCCCATATCTCCGGCAGGGAGATCCCCGCATGTATCTCACAGAGGATCTCCAACGATTTCTCGATCCAATACACGGATTTAGGGGCGATGTTTTGCGTACGCGCGGTTGTGCAACTCTCCAACTCAGTGCGGGCGAAGATCAGTTCTAAGGTAGACAGGGTGCCAACGTTTTTATCACTAGAATCAGACGGTTTTAATACATTCCAGTCCGACATAAGTAGGTTATCGGGCTCGTGGTCTAGCGGTATGACGTCGCCCTTACACGGCGAAGGGGAATCCAGCCCCGTTTTGAGAAACGGGGCTGGATTTATTGGTGAAAGGGCTCCACTCACCTCGATCTCTCTGATTCTTTTTTCAAGTTCTACAATTCGCTTCTCATAATCCGGCAGTGATACAATTTCTTGCGGTTGAGTACCCGGGTGCGCACACTTCTTGCCAGTCACGATCAGAAAAGCCTGCTTCCCCTCATGCTCCGTTTCAAACAGGGTCACAGTCTCGCCAATGATGCCTGCGTGGTCTTGCGGAAGGCGGATGGTTGGATAGGCGAACCCCGGTTTCGGCGCGTGCCGCCCGATTCTCGACGAACCTATTTTCCTCACGATTTTAGCCACCGTTGCTGCTTGCGGCTGGCTATGGCTCGGGCTGGGATATAAAGGTAGCCCAACAGAGAACGGCGTCGTGAGATTGCCCTCTGCACGATGAGGGAGGAGTTATTTGAATATTTCATCTCTTACCAATCGGCTTGTACCTTTCGACAAATTGACGGGCTTCCGGGGTCATTTCGCCGTTCAACCTATCGATAAAGGCACACAGATAAAACAACTCGTGGAATGCTCTTGGAGGGAACGGATCTTCACCCTCCTTATACCGTCCAACTAAAACCGAATAATCCAACTTCCCACTAATGTTGGCGTAAACATGCCATGCCCATTCAACCGCAATCTCATCGATGTTCTCATGAGTGAGGAAATAACGGAAAAAACTCGGTGATACGCGTAAATACTCTTTAAGTTCTTCCTTCGATTTGCCCGGTAATGGGAAAGTTATCCGGTCATTAACCATCGTTTCCCGTACCCAATCCGAATTGTATAGTGCTCTGTGAAATGTAGGATACGAATCGAAGATGACCCGTATGGTTTTAGAACTGTTAATAATCTTGATGTGTAATGGGATTGCGCCTTTTACACCCTTTTTATGTTCGATCCTCTTTCGTTTTTGCGGGATGATTCGTTCTTTACGGAGTTCTTTTATGGGTTCTGTTAACGCAGCACTGGGATTTTTCATCGACGAAATATCTGGGATGTTTTCTATCAATTCGGTGCTATCCGTCTCTTGATTCTGAATCAGAATATGGATAATTGCAAGTTTCCGTTGTCGCGTTATTTCACCCTGTTTTTGCCCCATTTTAAAACGTCACAACATGCCATTAATTCGCGGATTATTAAAATCTTCGCGATTTAAACCCTCACCGATAGCGACACCCTCTCATGACTTAAACGATTAACTCGCGGATTATTACGATATATGCGAGTGAATAACTGTTTAAATCGCTTGAAAAAGCAAACGGGGCGATAATTTTACGTTTTTTATAGCAATAAAGACAATACATATATTATTGTGATTGAAACCATCCCAATCGAGCTGAAAAACTCTGACCAGTGGGTCGTATGGGCGCTAGAGATGATGCGCGGAAAGCCCACAAAAGTACCTTACAACGCCAACAAAGGCAAGACTAGAACGCGGGCGAGCACTACTGACCCGAAAACATGGGTAACCTACGATGAGGCGTATAGGCTTATAACTCGCTCCAAAGGATACAACGGTCTCGGATTCGTATTCTCGAAAGATTCTCCATTCATCGGAATGGATTGGGATCATATCCGTGATCCCGTCACAGGTGTTATCGAAGATCGGATTCTGACCGAAGAGATACTCCCTCTTGGCAGTTATGCCGAGGTCTCTCCGTCAGGCACCGGTGTGCATGTAATCGGGAAAGGATCTGTTCCGGGAGACCGTAACAAGAGTGGAAACCGAGAGATGTATGATTGCGACAGGTTTTTTACGATGACGGGGATGCACATAGAAGGCACGCCGCTCACCATAGAGAAAGTGTCGCAGGAAGCGCTCGCCGTCGTCTACCAGAGGATGGTAGGAGATCGTGTCCCGCAATGCAACCGCAAACCAGTGCTGCACCCGGTAACCCGTCCGTGAGAAAAAACCGGTGGCATCGGTAATTTTTCGATTCAGCTCTTCGATGTTTTTGTCCACGTCAACCGTCTGCCGAGTAAGACCTTCCCGTAATTCCTTATCCAGCTTGGTTGCTTCTTGGCTGAGGGCGAGGATTTTCTCATCCTGTTTTCGGCAGCGGTTGTTTCTGTTTCGGCAAGGATTTCCTCATAATGCGTATAGAAATGCTGCATTTCGGCCAGCGTTGAAAAATATTTTCCATTAATGGGTTTCATGCCTTTCAGCAGGTACTGGGTGCTGCCGGACTTACCGTGGATTGTTGCCATGATTTTTCATCGCGGAGGGTATTCGTAGTATTTGATTATGTAATTCCTTTTGTTAAGCGTGATATTGAAGTATAATCAGAAGCCGATGTAAGTTTCGGCCACACACGATATTGTTCATTCTTGTGCAGGGTCTCATCAATTTTGCGCCAGTATCCGGCGGGACGATCACTTTCACGCCACTCAGCCGGTCATTTATCCTCCTCAGTGCAGCAGGGATCCGGTGCTATGCAGATCGAACTCCGCCGGGGAACGGCGCTCCAGCCGGGCACATTTAGTGCCGTCGTCGCACCCGAGAAATTGATGGTCTCTGCCATCAACTCCAACGTGGATCTCCAGCGGTTTCTCTTTCTCTACATTGGGGGAAATTACTCCCGGATCTTATCAGGTATCAATCGACAGTCCAAGAATTTCGACGTTCGGCGGGCATTCACAGCCCACCAGCTTTTAACTATGCTCCGCGAGGCCGGACATACTGTCGTCTTCATTGAACACGATCCCTCTCTATTCGACGGAGCTATGAACATGATTGAGCCGCTGGAGGGGGCATTGAAAGAGGTTGCCCGGGAGTCACTCGTCATACTCTATGCACCGGTCGCAGACCGGACATTTTCAGCGCTGGCGCGTCGGGCTGACCGTTTTATCGAGCTTATTCCGGTCGAACCTGACGGGCTCCCGCGTAGAACCTCACGTATCATGCGTCAGTCCGGTATACATCAAACCGGTCAACGGACTCTGGAGGTGTCGTGATGGGCAGAACATTCCCCAGCGTGCGGCAGGGTGTTAACAGTACCGGCAGACCGGTGGGCACGCTCAGCCCGTGCACTCAAAAGGGAAGACCAGAAGTACGGTGAGCGCCTCGCGGAACTTGCAAAACAGCATTCAAGCGAAGCGTTTGTTGCCTGCGACGACCCGCTCGAAGCCGTAGTATTCTCCGTGCTTGTCGAGATCCTTAAACAGCAAGACCTACACGAAACCCGGGAGTAGGATCGTGTGGATCGTTGACTCTGCGTACCGGGACGGAGGTATCGATCTCTGGACGAAAGAGGGTAGTGTACAAAAAAGTCCATCACGATTACAACCCACCCTTTTCCGTTCACTTCCACGACCCGCACGCTAACCATGAGATGATCGAGGCGCTGGAAGAAAAACACGGTGCTGAGGAATGCACCATCCGTAACATATTCGGGACTCTCCCGGGCTACGCAGTACGCGCAGGTCGCGACATAGCCGAGGCCATAGAACGGCAGGCGCAATATGATGTTGAACTTTTCAACGTGGATGTACGTCGCGATCAGAGATTCATGGCAGAACGGGGGATCTATCCCTGTGCAGGAGAAGGGGATGACCGGTTTTCTCCGGAAATTACGCACGATTTGAACGTGACTGATATTCGGATTCATGGCAATCCCTCCCTCTCCCCGTTGTGCACAGAAATCGAGGTTATCCACGGAAGTACGGATCGGCTGACCGGTGAGACGAAGACGGTACTCACAGACCTATTTGGGATTGTGAGCTCGCTCGATCCAGATGTGATTCTCATGCCGGATGCCGACACGTGGATGCCGAAGATACGCACACTGGCGCGGCAGTATGATCTTGATATGCCCTTCTCACGGAATGGAAAGTACCGGCAGATGGACTCACGCTCATACTGGAGTTACGGTAGAATGGAACACAAGGAGTCGGCTCTCATTCCTGACGGGCGCATCCTGATCGATACAGAACAATCGTTCGTGTACCGTGAGAGTGGGCTTACCGGGGTGCTCATGGCAGCACGACTCTCGGGGCTTCCTCCCAATCTTGCGTCCCGGTTCACACCCGGCACGCTCATCAGCAGCTATGAAACCTACGAGGCAGTGAAACGAGGGATATCGGTACCATTTCGCAAGAGTGACCCGGAACAAATGCGGAAACTCTCCGCGCTTCAAGCCGCTGATCGGGGCGGGCTGATGTTCCAGCCAAAGCCGGGAATCTATGAAAATGTCGAAGAGATCGATTTTACCTCGATGTATCCATCGATCATTGTTCAATCAAACCTCTCCCCGGAAACGGTGGGACATTCGGAGCGCGTAGGATTCCTCCCTTCCGTGCTTAAACCTCTGCTCGAACTTCGTGTTGCGACGAAACGACTCAAGAAAATTGATCCCAGCATCGCCGGAATCGATGCTATTCTCAAATGGATGCTCGTCACTTGCTTCGGGTACACGGGCTACAAGAATGCGAAGTTCGGGAGAATCGAGGTACATGAGGGGATCACATCCAGATCGCGCGATATTCTCATTCGGACGAAGGATATCGCGGAGGCGATGAATTTCCACGTGCTCCACGGCATTGTGGATTGCCTCTGGTTGCAGGGAACACCTATTGATGCACTCAAGGCGCAAGTCGAACACGATACCGACCTGTTTCTCGAAGTTGACCATTTCGACTGGATCGTGTTCCTGCCCCTTGCAGATGGGTTCGGTGCCTACAACCGGTATTATGGCCGGCAACCGGATGGCAGCATCAAGGTCCGGGGGATTGCCGCACGCAGGCATGATACGCCGGAGCACGTGGGGGAGATGCAGCGCCGTATGCTGGAGGTGATGGCCCGGGCAAAAAAGATCGCGGAACTCGAAGCGACACGAGAGGACATTGTCGCAATTTACCGGGAAACAGTAAACGGCCTGCCTGCAGCGGACCCTAAACAGATGGCGATCAACCGCAGGATCAGCCGGCTCACATACGCACACCGGTGTATCGAGGGCGCGGCAGTGCAATCATATCGGGATCACGGCGTTGGAATCGCACCCGGGATGAAGATTCAGTATGTGGTAACCGATGCCCGACGTTACCACGTGGAGCCGGCATGGTGTGCGAATACCTTCGATATCCCGTTCTACCGGGGACTTATCGATAAAGCCTATGCTGAGATCGCATTTGCATTTTCATGAAGGGTCTTATGCTAACCCCGCGTCTTACACAAGCCCCGTTCTCGCTTTTTTTAGACTGATGCTAATTCAATATATCAGATTAATCAACGTCGTGGCATGTTGAGTTCATATTCTGCAATTTTTCTCCCACGCTTCAGCATTTTTTTAAATTTCTTTTCATCCCATTCTCTCCGGAAACCCATCTCGTTTAACAGATTTTTCAAAACGTAAAAGACCTTGACCGGTTCTGAGGAGAAATAAAGTTCACCAAATGTATCCGAGATATGATTCCATAGACCCTCCATCTCTTGCTTCCCACTAATATCGTTCGAGAGAACATTTTCCACTTCTGCAATGAGTTTATTCGAGAGTCCGCAATCATATTGTTTTGCAGTCTCGGCAGCTTTTAGAACACGTGCCTGCCATTTTTCTCCGTGGTTTGGAGCACCCACTGCATGGCAAATCTCATGGATGATCAGAAGGGGAGAAGGAGAGCCAAAGTAGAGATGTTTTTGATCACAATTACAATATCCAGACATGCCCCAGTTACGATTATACGTAAATCCCCAAGGCTTCCATCGAGGAAAATAGATTTTACATATATTCTGATACAGTTTTGTTATGGATTTACTCATTGCCATTCACATCCCCGTTCTCGGCTGCACCCGGTTTGTTTAACATTATACCCGCAATTGAGATTGCACCGATCGTGAACCACGTTTTCTGCGTATCACTAACTCTGCGCCATTTTCCGGGTGATCAATGCACGCTGGGATTGTGCCTCTGTATCGTGTGGACTCAACTTCAGGACTTTATCGAGTGCCTTGAGTGCCTCGGTATCTTTGCCGAGATTCACGAGAGCCAGACTCTTATTGAACAAGGCGTTTGTGAAGTGGGGATCGATGTCGGCTGCCTGCCCGAAGGCATTCACCGCATCATGGTAGTTTCCTTGTCTGAACTGGATGATGCCGATGTTATTCCAGATGCGTGGCGTTGTTGGAATCAGTTCGAATAAGTGTCCGAAATAGAGCGAGTGCCTCGTCCAATTGACCCTGTTGGGCAAGTTCGATTGCCTCATTGCACAGGTCACGCGTATCGGGCATATGTATCGAGTCGTGGTTGGGGAGGATGAAGGTTGCGATTAGGAGAACGGGGTTCCTGATCCCTCCCGGCAGCCCTGTTCAACATATGGGATCAGCATTACACCGTGTTTTTGGTTTGCTTACACGAGGTACTGTGAGGTAACAGAGATGAGATGTACAACTCGCTTTACTAAGCACAGTGTACAATAGGAGGCGGAGAGATTTGCATCTCAAAACGATGTATTCTGGGAATTCGATAGTCCATTATTTCGTGTTTTTCGACCGGGTACATACACGATAGAGGCATCTTGTGAAGAGATCCATAGCATCAGAAAGTCGGGTTATTGGAATATCAGGGATCAAAATGGAAAGTGCGAAAGTAATGTCTTGTTCAGTATATCTCCCTCTGATGAAAATAACGAAGAAAATGCTATTTGAATATGTCGGAAGGCATTTATGATAGTTTATAATTATCAGTTATGTATGAGAGAAATGAACATTCCGATCAAGATTTCCTTTTTCCTATTATGTGCGGCTTTTTTCGTCCAATTCGTATCAGCAGAAACCTATACCTATACAGTTACCGACAAACCTGACTATACTGTTTATGCTGTTTCCAATAATTTCCCCATAGACATAGCCATAGTAGTCATTTCGTTAATACTGATTTTTATTATAACGAAGTTATTATTCAAAGATATAAAGGAGAGAGAAAATCATCCTATTAATAGTTCACAACCGGCGTATCAGAGAGATTTTTCATATACTCCCCCAGAGCCCTCATTCATACCCACAAATAGTACCCCCCAGTTTTCAAGTTCAACGGCCGCTTATCAACATTATATGGCAGAAATAGAGAAATTCGCGGAGTTACGTGATAGCGGACTTCTTACGAACGAGGAATTTGAGGCAAAGAAACAACAAATATTAGGTATCAAGAAACCGCCTTCCGTGTCTGCATCTCCAAGTCAGAAAGAATCTGAACAATCTACACCTCCAGAAAAAATGATTTCTGATGACGACGAAATCACCAATGTGTTGAAAATGCGATACGCAAAAGGAGAGATATCGTTGGAAGAATATCAGGAAATGCGCAATAATCTGAAAAAATAAAATTGAAGGCAATTCCCTTTTTCTATCTTATGCCACCGAGAGCCCCGCGTTCGTATGTTCTCCTCGGATCTTGTGTATTCTCGTTATTTCTCGCGGCATCTCTTTCTCCAACAGGTGCACTGCTCCCCAGTACCGCATGTAGACTTGATGGACGAATTCCGGTAGGGGGTGTTTGTAATGCGACCAGTCTACGCCGCTGACGCCGTGCGTGAGAATATATGCCCGGTTGCTTTGGCTCCATTCGATGACATCGCCGTGCTGCTCAGCGAATTTTCTCAAGTCTGAGGGGAAGAACATTTTATCCGGAGCACGGGACAGTGGTATACCGTGACGTTTCAACCATGTCTGATAGGAAGTGAGTTCGAACACGGGGATGTTATCCTCTTTTCCCTCGACCAACTGTGTCATAATAGGTATTATATCGGGATGGATAGGGACGTAATGCTCCATACGGATTTTATCCTGTGAAGGGAGAACGTGGAGAACCGGGGGATCAGATTTCAGTGCAGTTCGCATTTGCCCTACCGTGATTTTTTTCATGGTTGCTTCGATCCGCTGCCCCGTGAAAGCGCCGCATAACGTTATTCCAACATAGTTCACCATAGACTCGTAGCTCAAGAGGTGTGCCTGATATGCCGCAATGAGACCATCAATAAGATGAGTGATATCCACCTTAGTGACGATCCGGGATGTGACGGTTTTCCTGTCCTTTCTCGTTTTCGGCATTTCGAGGAATAACGCAAAATTCTGATATCGTGCATCAAAATGCAACTTTGATAGGTACTTAAGAAACGATTTTGTGAAGTTCAGTATTTTCCCCCACGAGTCGAGACTGGTGAACTTCTCAAGGGTATGTGTGTAGAGGGAGGTTATTGTCTTCTGGCTTATCTCGCCGCGCGTTTGTTCCCAGAGATACTCACCGGCTTTCACAATCCAATAGACAGACTTCTGGTTGATGTGCTGAGATCGCGAGCGTGTGTAGAAATCGAGTTCATCCTTAGTATACTGTAGCTGGCAAACGGTGAGATTGGAACTGTACGTACCTAAGAGTGTTCAAGCCCCGATCGATGCATGATACCTCGTGGTCTGGTTGGCTATGACGGGGTTCACACGGCGAAGATCTCGTGTTCGAATCACGACGGGCCCATACATTTTTTCGCCGGTTTTGCAATTAAGATTGCTCACCGGTACTCCGTATCCTTTTTTTAATCCCGTTCCCCATGCACTTCGACCATGAAACCGATCTTTTTCCTTTCGCGTTTTTGCGATCAGAGGCTAAACCGGATCGGGCATATGACCCCTATTTTACTAAAAAACCCGTAATTTTTCGTTTTTCAAGTGGAAACAAAGGGGTATAAATATTGATATCTGATTTCACAATAGATTGCGCGTTCATTGCACATGCCTTGTTATGCACCTTTGGGGATTGCCCAAGGTAAGAAAAACAGGTTGGTATCCCCGGGAAACGGTCATAACCTGGTTGTCTGTCGATAAAGCCGCAGTAGATCATCAAGTGCATTTCCATTTAATGGCCATTCAGACCCAGCTGATCTGGTATCTGGCAGAAACATACCTGTCGGGGAAAATAACATGTGCAGACGGGAAGCACCGGATTGCTCCGGCATCCTGCCCGGCTGCAATAAATAAAAAATGTTTGCTTTTATGCGTTTTTCATTTTGGCTTTTGCGACGAATCCGTCTTTGCCAATGTAATACATGAAGCCCTTTTCCTTGGCGATCTTTTCAGTACCGACTTTCTTCTTCTTGCCGGTCTTGTTGTGCTTCATCGGGGCTGCCCAGACATACCCGTCCTTCCCAATGAAGTACAGGAATCCCTTTTCGCGCTGGATTTTTTCCTTTCCAATTTTCTGTCCCATTTAAACACCTCAAAACCCCGTTTGGGTTTTGATAAGGAAAGTTACCGCCTGATAATATAAAAGGTTTCCGTCGGAGGCACGTCGAAATATCAAATTTGGCCATATTTTTACCGGTATTTTCGGTATTGTGACCCCCAATTACCTCCGATTAAAAAACCTAAAATATCGGCCGGTTTGCCCTAATATGCCCGGATAAAGGCGCATTAGGCAATATACCATCGGAAATGCTGCGACGCGAAAAGACTCGCCAGCGCACAACCCTGCCTGCCGGCGAACCCTGATGATGCTGAAGATTTAGCAGATTACACTGGATTTCAATACCGGCACAGAATCCGGGCGTCCCGGAGGGAGATCGTTTTTGTAATGGGAGTAAAAATCAGGTGTTCCCACGGGTTGCCTGCGGATTTATTGTCTGGCGCTTCCCATGATAACAGGAATTCACCCATGTACTTCCACATCATCCTCACTGATGACTGCAATCTCTGCTGCCGGTACTGCAGGGCAAAGGCGTTTGAGGCTGAAGATGAGGTGGTGCAGGATCAGGTGCCGGTTGAGATCGACGAGAAACTCGCGCCGGATCTCGACTACGATCCCGCATTGCTCTGCCGTTTCCTTGCACGGGATCCCGTCCCCTCCGTGACATTCTATGGAGGCGAACCGCTCCTCCGGCCGGCACTGATCGAGCGGATCGTCCGTGAAGCGCCGGTGCAACGGTTCATGATCCAGACCAACGGGCTCCTCCTTGACCGGCTCGCCCCGGCGATCGTCAACCGGTTCTCCACGATTCTTGTCTCGCTGGACGGACGCGAAGCTCTCACCGATGAAAACCGGGGTGCCGGCGTTTTTTCCCGGGTGATGGCAAACGTTAAAAAGATCCGGGCAAACGGTTATAGCGGCGAACTGATTGCGAGGATGACCGTGACCGAGCGCACGGACATCTTCGATGCCGTCCGGTATCTCGCGGAGAATCCGGAATACTCTTTTACTTCCATCCACTGGCAGCTGGATGCAAACTTTTCCCATGATCTCTCCCGCCGCAGTTTTGCTGAGTGGGTAACGGAATGTTATAATCCCGGCATTCGCGCACTTGTCGCTCTATGGGTCGACGATATGGAACAGAACGGGCAGGTCCGGCGCTGGTATCCTTTTATTGATCCCATGGAGGATCTCCTGTACGGGAGAGAGAGCCTCCTGCGGTGCGGGGCAGGGTACGCGAATTATGCGATCATGACCGACGGCCATATTGCGCCCTGCCCGGTTATGATCGGCATGAAACAGTACGATGTCGGCCATATCGCGGACGCAGACCCGCAAAACCTGCCCCGGATCGCGGTGGGCGGTGGGTGCACGACATGCCACATAAGGACGTTCTGTGGCGGGCGTTGCCTCTACTCTGCCATCGTGCAGCCCTGGAACCCGGCCGGCCGGCAGCTTGTGTGCGGTACCGTGGAAAATCTGCGGGACGCACTCGCGGACGCACTCCCCCGGGTCCGGGCCCTGATCGCTTCCGGGCGCATAAGCCTTGCGGACTTTTCCCACGAGAAATTTAACGGGTGCGAGATCATACCCTGATCCTGCAGGACAGGACTGAAGAAGCGCCTGATCTGATGCAGATGTATTTATACTCAATGGTATGATGAATATATGCAGATATAAAACTGCATGAGTAATACAATGGAAAGAAAAGGATTTGGCGGCCCGAGAAATTTCGGTCCCAGAGAAATGACAAAGACAGTCTGTTCAGACTGTGGAAAAGAGTGCGAAGTCCCCTTCAAGCCAACTGAGGGAAGGCCGGTTTACTGCAGGGACTGCCTGCCCAAGCACCGGAAACCCCGGTTCTAATCTCATAAATCTTGTTCATTTTTTTCTTTTTAGGAAGTATTTATTGAATGCTGGGATCGCGTAGCAGGTATATCACCTTCCTGTCGCAATACTGCGATCATGGCAGCATCATGGCACGAGGCGATCACGTTCGCCAGAATAAAGAATCTCCCGCAGGTCTTCCATGACTGCGACACCGACACCTATGGCGCCTGCCGCACGGGTGAACCGCAGGGTAGTTTCAAGGCCGGTGTCTTTACCGAACACCGCTGTATCTGCATGCCGGCCCATCT
Organism: uncultured Methanoregulaceae archaeon; assembly: GCA_963808285.1. Lineage (GTDB taxonomy): Archaea > Halobacteriota > Methanomicrobia > Methanomicrobiales > Methanospirillaceae > Methanoregula. Next base: position 74,576 of record CAWEFI010000043.1, on the reverse strand, counting down.
CACGAGCGAAGAGTGTGCGGCAAAAGAAAAAAAATTCCGTGATGAGAATCCAGAATGGTAAGAGGTTATCCGGAAAATATTATATCCGACTTTTGCAGCCTTCGCTCTTAAAACCTGAATGAACTCCGCAAGCGCTAATGTTTCCTGATCTCTTCGCGGAACCGGTGGATAAGATCGTAAAGCATCATCCGCAGTTCGGCACCGACATCCTCCCATGATTTGGGGGACGACGAGGATAGAGGGAGCACGTTCGCTGAGGCGTGGATCACGGTATCGGATTCATCGCGGATCTTTGCCTTCGCCCAGAGATCGCAAACAATCTCATAGTATCCGGCCAAAAGCACGATGATGAAGACTACTGGGACGATCACGAATGAGAGCATCCAGACATAATGATAGAGGTTGTTACCGGTGGCCGAATCAAACCACTCAAAGATCCGCAGCACATACGCTATGATAAAGACACTGCCGATAGCCTTGATGATCGGTGAGGGCAAATTCAACGGGAAAGGAAACGCCCCAAAAATATCTGCGATAAATATGATGATACAGATGAGGATCAGCAACCAGAAGTTCAAAGGCTGGTTGAGGAAAGCCACGGCCGACTGATATACAGGGTTCGATACATAATAGGTCAGGATATTTGCGAGCACGATCACAATCAGGACACAGATAATCCCGATCAGCCGGGAGACAAAAACCCACCCGAGCGAGTGCTGCTTGTTCGGCCACATAGATCCTCACGTCACGTGTACTTCATAGTAGTTGTCCTGCGGGGTATATAGTCCTCTTGCAGTGCATTGGGGACGGCATAATCCCTTTTATCTCACCGGTCAGAAGATACCTGTATGCAGATCAATTTCAAACGGTATGCACTCTACCTGCTCCGTTGGCAGGCCAGCACCCCAATCCTCGCCGGGGTCGGTATCCTCCTTGTCGCAATGGGACAGATCGTCGCGGCGGTTGTTGCAAACCTGATCGGCGGACTGATCTTTTTCTGGGTCGACCAGTTCATCTTCACCTCACAATCGCTTGCTGCGCAGTGGGAGGTCAGAGAGAACATCACCTGCGTGGACTGCGGAAAAGTCGCACGGGGGTACCGGCTCGTCCGGTCCGGGGACTATAACAAAAGCGAGGATACAGCCCCCGAGTTCCGGTGCGAAGAGTGTTCGAAGAAGAAGACTGAAGCACTCCGCAACAAGGGCATAAAAGTGGAGTGAACGGGGCACAGGAATCTGCCGGGCAAACCCGGTTTACGGCTCAATTCAGTACCATTTTCAAGGCCTTACTTCACCACAAGATCTTTTTTATCACCGTTTATTCTCCGGGGACCGCATCCATTTTTATCAGGGACAGGCAGGAGAACATTGTATTTATACGTGCATAGGCTTGCATAAAAAAACAATAATGTATAAATATATACAATAACAACCAAAACTAAGCATTATAATGGGTTGTCAGTGAATCCGATCGTTGCATGATGCCTGTTACGGTGCTGTTCTCACGGGCAGGGGCCTTCACACACCTTGTTCCTGCCCATGATACATCACGAAACCCAGGAGTTGGTGATGCCGATGGGATGGAGAAGAGTACTATTCAAAAAGAACTGAACCTGAACCTTGGGCCTGATGAATTCCTTATAGCGGTAAGAGACCAGCCAAAGCCGCTGGTGATCCCGCTCTCTGCCGAACTTCCGCTTCCACGCTGTTCGCCGCTGGACGTGTTCTTAAACACCCGGAAAGGAGACGGGTTCATCTTAGAATCCATGGAAGGGAGCGAGAAGATCGCCCGTTACTCGTATGTCGGGATCGATCCCGCGTGCGTGATCACGCTCGGCCGGGACATGACCGTGAGCGGCAGCGATGCCTTTGTCGCCATCGCGCGCGAACCTGAGGGGGAGAACCCGGTCGATAGGATCCGTTCCATCCTTTCACGGTTCAATTACGTGAACCTCAGGGCCCCGCGGTTTTTCGGCGGAATGGTCGGATACTTTGCCTATGATATCGTCCACTCGCTCTTTTGCCAGGTGGAAAACAACAGGAACGTTACGGCCGGTGAGACTCCCGATGCACGTTTCATGCTTACAAAAGACTGCATAGTCTTCGATCACCGGGACCGGAAGCTCTTCATCTTCTCAAGCCCGTTCCTGACCTACGATTCGGACCCGGCTGCCGAATACCGGCGCTGTGCTGCACACATTGCGGCACTCAGGCAGCAGATCGAAACGATCGCAGAAAAACCACCGGCATCACCCATCTTCCCGGTAATGAGCTCCGGAGAGCCGCTGGAGATTACGGACAACACCGGCAAGGAGGCGTTCTCGCACGCGGTCGAAGAGATAAAAGAGCATATCGTGGCCGGGGATATCTTCCAGGCCGTGCTCTCCCGGAGAATGGAATGTGATGTGGGCGCTGACCCGTCCCCGATCTACGCTGCACTGCGGGCGATCAACCCGAGCCCGTACATGTACTTCCTCGATTTCGGGGACGAGCAGGTAATCGGGGCAAGCCCCGAGATGCTCGTGCGGGTGGAGAAACGACGCGTGACCACAGTACCGATCGCAGGCACCCGGCCCCGGGGCGTCGACAGGAGCGAGGACAAACGGCTCGCACAGGAACTCCTGCTCGATAAAAAAGAGCGGGCAGAGCACACGATGCTGGTCGATCTCGCACGAAACGACATCGGACGGGTCTGCAAGTTCGGGTCGGTCGATGTCACCGAGTTCATGGGCATCGAGAAGTTCTCCCACGTCCAGCACATGGTCTCGACCGTCACCGGCACGCTCATGGATCATCTTGACTGCTATGATGCACTCAAGTCCTGCTTCCCGGCCGGGACGGTCTCAGGTGCCCCGAAGATCCGGGCGATGCAGATCATAAGCGAGACCGAGCCGGATGCCCGGGGGCTCTATGCTGGCGCTGTCGGCTATATCGGTTTTGACCGGAACCTCGAATTTGCCATTGCAATCCGCACCGTGAGCGTAAAGAACGGCAGGGCAGGAATTCAGGTCGGGGCGGGCATTGTGGCAGACTCGGTGCCCGAAAATGAATGGATCGAGACCGAGAACAAGGCCACAGCGATGATGCGTGCAATCGAACGGGCGGGGATGGCCCCGTGAGCGCTCCGACCGTCCTTATCATAGACTGTTACGACAGTTTCACCTTCAACCTGTACCAGCAGGTGGGAAAACTCGGGGCAAGACCCGTGGTCTTCACGTGCGACACCCCGCTTTCCCGGCTCGAAAAAACAGCCTGCGACCGGATCATACTCTCGCCAGGTCCCGGAACGCCGGAAGAGTCCGGGGTCTGCCTTGAGATTCTTGATACGATGAGCAGGACGATCCCGACACTGGGCGTCTGCCTTGGCCACCAGGCCATCTGCACCGCGTTTGGAGGCCGGGTCGTTCGCTCCGGCCACCTCATGCATGGCAAGACCTCGGAGATCAAAAGTGACGGCAAGGGGATGTACGAAGGCCTGCCTTCGCCGTTTACGGCCACGCGCTACCATTCGCTTGTGGCTCAAAGGGACACGCTGCCATTGGAACTGTCGGTTGTGGCCGAGAGCCTTGACGACGGTTTTGTGATGGGTGTGCGGCACACGAACTATCCCATCGAGGGCGTGCAGTTCCACCCGGAGAGCATCCTCTCGCATGATGGCGACGCACTCATGCGGAACTTCCTGTCCGGGCCACGGCAGGTGAGTGGATGACCATGAAAGAGGCCATCGCACACGTAATGGAGGGCCATGATCTCGCGCCACCGGAAGCTGCTGCGGTCATGGATGAGATCATGAACGGGCAGGCTACACCGGCGCAGATCGGCGGTTTTTTGACCGCGCTTCGCATGAAAGGGGAGACCCCGGGTGAGATCGCGGCATTTGCCCGCGTCATGCGGGATCATGCGGTCAGCATAAAACCGCAGGTTCCCGGGACGCTGGTCGATACCTGCGGGACCGGGGGTGATGGTGCACAGACTTTCAACATCAGTACCTGCCGCCGCGTTTGTTGCCGCGGGAGCGGGAATACCCATAGTAAAGCACGGCAACCGGGCCGTAAGCAGCCGGTGCGGATCGGCTGATGTGCTCTCCGCGCTTGGGGTCACCATCACTGTGGAACCGGCCGTGCAGACACAGATAGTACAGGAGATCGGGATTGCATTTCTCTTTGCTCCGAACCACCACCCGGCGATGAGGCACGTGATGGCGACGCGGCAGGATCTCGGGTACCGGACGGTTTTCAACCTCCTTGGCCCGCTTGCAAACCCGGCCGGGGCGGAGGCCCAGGTACTGGGAGTCTATGCAAAAAATCTCACCGGGACGGTCGCAGAGGTACTGCGGATTCTCGGAATTTCCCGGGCGATGGTCGTGCACGGCGACGGGCTGGACGAGATCACAACTGCCGGGGAGACCTTCGTGACCGAACTTGCAAAAAACCAGATACAGGAATATACCATCTCGCCGGAAATGTTCGGGCTTGCCCGTGCTGCACCGGCCGATCTTTTGGGCGGAGACCCGGAGGAGAACGCACGCATCCTCTGTGAAATCCTGACCGGGAAAAAAGGGGCCGCACGCGATATCGGTACTTATGAACGCGGGAGCTGCAATCTATGTGGGTGGCCGGGCCCTTAATCTCGCAGAAGGGGTGCGACTCGCCGCCGCGTCCATAGATACGGGACATGCACAGGAAAAACTTGATGCACTTATCCGTGCGACAGGAGGTGCATCATGATCCTTGACGAGATCGTCAGGCGCGCCCAAAAGAGGGTGGAAAAACTGCCGACGACGTTTCCTGAACAAAATTGTTGCAGACACGCGAGCCTTATGGATGCGATCTGTTCAACACAGCAAAAGAACCCGGTGATTGCGGAGATCAAATGCGCATCACCATCAGCCGGTATCATACGGCGCAACGTTGACATGGCGATGATGGCTGGTGTTCTCGTCGATGGTGGCTGTGTCGGGCTCTCCGTGCTCACCGAGCCGTACTTCTTTGGCGGTTCGGGAGCGGATATCGCGCGGGTCAAGGCCGCGGTCAGCGTGCCGGTTTTACGAAAGGATTTTGTCGTCGACATGCGCCAGATTGATGAGACCCGTGCGCTCGGGGCAGATGCAGTGCTCCTCATTGTTGCCGTTCTCAGGGACCGGCTGCCGGACTTTGTCGATGCCGCGTACGGGGCCGGCCTCGAACCTCTCGTGGAGGTCCATAACGCAGGGGAAGCTGATTGTGCCCTTGCCACCCGGGCGCGCTTGATCGGGATCAACAACCGGAACCTTGAAACGATGAGCATCGACCGGTCAACAACCCGGATCCTCTCGGAAAAGGTGCGGGCAGACCACCGGATCATTGTTGCGGAGAGCGGGATGCGATCCGCGGACGATGTGAGGGAGATACGCCCGTACTGCGATGCGTTCCTGATCGGATCGGTCCTCATGGCCCACCAGGCACCCGGGAAAAAACTGGAGGAGTTCGTGTGCGCGTAAAAATCTGCGGGATCATTCGGGTTGAGGATGCGGTATTCGCGGAACGCGCCGGGGCGGATCCGGTTGGGGTTGTGATGTTCTCCCCCGCTTCGCGCCGCTCGGTTTCGGAGTCCCGGGCCCGGGAAATTTTTGACAGCCTCGGGCCGTTTGTGACCCGGGTTATCGTGACACACACGCATTCAGAAGAGGATCTCAAACGTATCCTCGCGCTCCGGCCGGATGCTATCCAGATCTCGCACCCGTTTGTCTTTGAATCCGACCCGGGCGTCCGGGTGCTTCGGGTGATCGGGCGCAGGGATGCCGTTCCCAATGACTGCGACGCGGTGATCGTGGACGAGAGCATGGGCGCAGGAAAAACATTCGACCGGGAATTTGCAAAAACCATGGTGAAAAACTCTGCGGTGCCGGTCATTCTGGCCGGCGGGTTGACACCGGAAAATGTGGGGCTCGCGATCCGGGAGTGCCGGCCCTACGCTGTCGATGTTGCAAGCGGTGTCGAAGTACAGCCGGGAATAAAAGATCACAAGAAGATCGCGGCGTTTATGTGTGCCGCACGGGAGGCAGACCATGGGAAGTAAAGGACGGTTCGGGAAGTACGGCGGGCAGTACGTGCCGGAAACCCTGATGAACGCACTCATCGAGCTTGAAGAGGCATACCGGAATGCAGCGCACGACCCGGCATTTGCACAGGAACTCGCCGCGTACCAGTCCGAATATGCGGGACGCCCCACTCCGCTCACGTTCTGTGAGAACATGTCCCGGGACCTCGGCTTTAAGGTATATCTCAAACGGGAGGATCTCGTGCACGGCGGTTCACACAAGCTTAACAATACGCTCGGGCAGGCGCTCCTTGCAAAACGGATGGGAAAGAGACGGCTGATCGCCGAAACCGGCGCCGGCCAGCACGGGGTCGCGGCCGCGATTGCCGGGGCTGCCCTCGGGTTCAAGGTCGAGGTCTTCATGGGCGAGGTCGACACGCAAAGGCAGGCCCTCAACGTCTTCCGCATGGAACTGATGGGTGCGACCGTCCACCCGGTGACCTGCGGGACAAAAACGCTCAAGGACGCCACAAACGAGGCGCTCCGCAACTGGGTGGCAAACGTGAATGACACGCACTACCTGATCGGATCGGTCGTCGGCCCACACCCGTTTCCGACCATCGTGCGGGATTTCCAGTCGGTGATCGGGCGCGAGGCCCGGGATCAGATCATGCGAAAAGAGGGAAGAATGCCGGACGCCATCGTTGCCTGCGTCGGCGGGGGCTCGAATGCGATCGGTATCTTCCACCCGTTCCTTAACGATGATGTGGAGCTCATCGGCATCGAAGCGGCCGGCAAAGGACTCGATACGCCGGAGCATTCCGCAACCCTCTGCACCGGTGATCCCGGCGTGCTTCACGGGACATTCTCGTACCTGCTGCAGGATAAAGACGGGCAGGTGCTCCCCACGCACAGTGTGGCAGCCGGACTCGATTATCCCGGGGTAGGCCCGGAGCATGCGATGCTCAAAGATTCACGCCGGGTAACTTATCACGCGGTACAGGATCGCGACGTGCTGGACGCATTTTGCTATCTCTCGAAGACCGAGGGGATTATCCCGGCGCTCGAATCCGCCCATGCAGTCGCCTATGTACTCAAAAATGCGGACCGGTTCGATAAAGGGGATGTAGTTATCATCAACCTCTCCGGCCGGGGCGACAAGGATGTTGCCGGGATCGCGGCGGCACTGGGGGCGGCATGATGGGACGCATTGAATCTGTGTTTGCCAAAAAAGGCAAGACCGCGTTCATCGGTTTTACCGTTGCCGGCGATCCGGATAAGGAGACATCTGTCCGGATCGCAAAGGCGCTTATCGATGGCGGGACCGACATCCTCGAATTCGGCGTACCGTTCTCCGACCCGGTAGCGGACGGCCCCACCATCCAGCGGGCGGACGACCGGGCGCTTGCGGCCGGCACCACGCCCGATACAATCTTTGCAATAGTCCGGGACGTCCGGGCATATTCCGAAGTCCCGATCGTCTTTTTAACGTACTACAACACGATCTACCGCCGGGGTATTGACCGGTTCTACCGCGAGGCACACGAGGCCGGTGTCGACGGGATTCTTGTCGCGGATATGCCTGTCGAGGAATCTGAAGAGGTCGTGGAGATCGCGCAGAAGTATGGGATCGACCCGATCTTCCTCATCACCCAGACCACTTCCGATGAACGTATGGACACGATCGTGCGCCATGCCCGCGGGTACCTGTACCTCGTATCGGTGCTCGGGGTGACGGGTGCCCGGAAGACCGTGGCGCCGGAGGCGCTCGCCCTCCTCCACCGGGTCCGTACACACACCGATCTCCCTCTTGCCATAGGATTTGGGATCTCGACACCCGATCATGTGAAGACCTGCCAGGACGCCGGGGCCGATGGCGTGATTGTCGGGAGCGCGATTGTGGATATCGTGGAAAAAAATCTGGGCAATCCGGTTGCAATGGAAAACGCGATCAGGCAGTACGTGGCCGGCATGAAAAACGCCGCAAAAGACTGATTCCACGCCGGATCTGACAATTTTTTTACATATATACAAAACGAAAATCCAATCCGATCCATTTTTATGGCAATCAGATAAGATTCATTTGATCGGGATTATGAAATCGGGATTTACTATAGTTCTCATTCTTGGACTCTGCATTTCAACCTGCCTCATCATTGCTGGTTGTAGCCAGTCGTCCTCCACTGTACCGACAACGACCACCATACCGGCCTCCACACCAACCGCTCAGGCCGCCACAACCGGAACGGCCGGTATGGCAAACCCGGCCTCGGTCAACTGCGTAAATGTCGGCGGCCAGTCTGTGATTATGACCAATCCTGATGGAAGCCAGTATGGGATGTGCAATTTCACCAACGGCACCAGCTGCGAGGAATGGGCACTCTTCCGCGGGGAGGGCTGCCAGCCCGGGGTGAATGCAAACCAGACCGGCAATGCAACCACGCCGGCAGGCCATACCGGCATGGCAAACCCGGCATCGGCTAACTGCGTCAATGTGGGCGGGACCGTGCAGATCAAGGACAGCCCGGCCGGCCAGTACGGCATGTGCGCCTTCCCCAATGGGACCGCGTGTGAAGAGTGGGCGCTCTTCCGTGGCGAGGGATGTAAGGCTGCAAACGTAACTGCATAACCGGCAGACAACCCTTTTTTGTTTTTTCTGCTCTGGGGAAAACCTATTTTAAAAATTATGCGCCCCCTTTACGCCAGCACTGCCCCCGAGGGGGCGGGGGCGTATGCGATGTCCTTGAGTATTACCTGTGTCGGGGTGCAGACATGAGTACAGATAATACAACACTATCGCTAGCCGGGGGATGCCACAAGCGTGAGGGGGCTTTAGGCAAGGATTGCCGAGGACCTAAAAGAGCGTCCTTACAAATCCCATTTGGGATTTCTACAGAGCCATTTCTAAAGAGCCGTTTTTTCGTGTTTCGTACACAAGACAGATCCCTGCCAGCATGATAAATTATACCCGTAAAGCCGGCAAACACCATCATCATGCAGGCAGAGATCCCCCGAATCGTGATCGCCGGGACGCACAGCGGCTGCGGCAAGACCACGATTGCAAGCGGCCTGATGGCAGCCCTCGTTGACCGCAGCCTCGAGGTCCAGCCATTCAAGACCGGGCCGGATTTCATCGATCCTTCCCATCACACGCTCATCTGTGGCAGGGCGTCGAGAAACCTTGACCCCTGCATGATGGGAGAGGCCGGGGTGCTCCGGACCTTTGCAGATGCAACAACAGGCGCCGATATCGCCGTTATAGAGGGGGCCATGGGGATGTTTGACGGGACCGGTGGCACAGACATTGCAAGTGCCGCACATGTGGCCCGGATCCTCAAAGCGCCGGTCATCCTCGTTGTCGATGCCCACGCGGTCTCGCGCAGCATCCATGCCGTCATCCGGGGTTTTAAGGACTTCGATCCCCGGGTGAAGATCGCCGGCATCATTTACAACCGGATCGGGAGCGACCGGCACCGGGAGATGATCGCGAGGGAAGAGATCGTCCCGGCGCTCGGCTGGGTGCCCCGGCAGCGGGAATGCGAGGTCAAAAGCCGGCACCTCGGCCTAGTCATGGCGCACGAGTCCCCGGTATTAAAACAGTTCGGGCGCGTAATTGCGGAGTCCTGCGATCTCGATCGGATCCTCGCAGTTGCATCGGCGGCACGCCCTCTCGCAGTCCCTGCACGTGCAGCGAACAGGCAGCATTCATCGCACCGCCGGGCAGTGATCGGGGTTGCGCATGACGACGCGTTCTGTTTCTATTACCAGGATAACCTTGACCGCCTCCGCCGGGCCGGGGCTGAGATCCGGGCGTTCTCCCCGGTGGCCGGTGAGATGCCGGAGGCAGATGCGATCTACATTGGCGGGGGATACCCCGAGCTCCATGCGGCGGCGCTCGAAAAATCACGGAGCACAAAAGCCATCCGCAAGCTCGCACAGGACGGCATGCCCGTCTATGGCGAGTGCGGCGGGCTCATGTACCTCTGCGGCTCGCTTGAAACAGACGGGAAGGAGTACAGGATGGCCGGCGTCCTGCCCGGCCGTGCCGTCATGACCAAACGTCTCGCGGCGCTCGGGTACGTCAAAGGCACATTCTCCGGTCCAGCCGACCTCTGGCCGGGAAAGTTAGCAATCCGTGGCCACGAGTTCCACTACTCCCGGGTCGAATGCGATGACGATGCACGGTTTGCGATCCGGCTTGGGCAGGGAGCCGGTATCCGGGAGGGGAATGATGGTCTTACGGAACACGCTGCCATAGGGGCATACTCCCACGCATATTTTACCGACGCTTTTTCACGTCACTTTTTGGAGGCCGCAGCAGCCTTTTCGCGACAGTAGGCTGATCATGGACAACAATACCCGCCTCCCACCCTGTGCGGCAACTGCCCTTTTTGGCACCCGGCAGCTCATGGTTGCGGGAAAGCAGGTTGGAATCGCCGGTCTCGATTCTGCTTTTGCAGCCGTACAGGCACGCGGGCTTTCCGGCGATGCAGAGATCCGCACCGAGCTGATGCGCCGGGTAACAGAGAACAACTATGTCCCTCCGGCGCTCGCCGACGAGTACGCAACGGCAGTGCTGACCGAATATAAGAAAGCCACAGAAAAATCCCACGGGTTGCCCTGAACGAACATGAGGAAACATGCACCTGAATCCTCGCAGGAAAAAAGAATAAGATCCGCATCCTATTTTTCAATAAGGTGAAAGATATGACCACGAGATCCCGAATCCTGTTCATCTGCACCGCAAACGCAGCCCGCTCCCAGATGGCAGAGGGCTATCTTAAGGCAAAATACGGTGATCGTTACGAGGTCTTTTCGGCAGGATTCCGCCCTTCCGGGAGGATAAGTACCCGTGCCATTGAGGTAATGAAGGAGATCGGGATCGATATCTCCGGCAATCAGCCGAAATCGCTCGATACCTTTAAGGGTGTCCCGTTCGATCTCGCCGTCACGCTCTGCGACAACGCCCGTGCGGTCTGCCCGGTCGTCCCCTCGGCAAAGCGGACGATCCACCACGGGTTTTCCGACCCGCACCTCACGCCGGGCACTGATGCGGAGATCCTTGACGGGTACCGCAGGGTCCGGGACGAGATCTGCGCGTGGATCGATGCAGGCTTCGCGCAAGGATTGCCGGGATAAAGGCCGGCCCGCCCTCTTTTTTCAAAACATTCATCATGCCCCGCTCCCACCATTGAACTATTCAACGCGTGGCTCCATGACCGGACAAAGGAAAAAGCGGGAGAACATCTACGCGGACTCGCTCGCGTTCCATGAAAAATACCGAGGGAAGATCGAAATCCATTCAAAAGTCCGGTTGAAAAACCGGCATGATCTCTCGCTTGCCTATACCCCCGGTGTCGGTGCGGTCTCAAAGGAGATCGCAAAAGACCTGAAACTGGCCTGGAAGTACACGCTCAAAGCCAACACGATCGCGATCGTATCGGATGGCTCCCGTGTGCTCTCGCTCGGCAACATCGGGGGATATGCCGCGATCCCCGTGATGGAGGGAAAGGCCCTCCTGTTCAAGAAACTGGCTGGCATCGACGCATTTCCCATCTGTTTTGAGAGTTACCATACGGAATTTGCCGACGATGTCAAGAACATCGCACCGGTCTTCGGCGGGATCGCGCTCGAGGACATAGCGGCGCCCAAATGCTTCGAACTTGAAGAGTCATTGCAGGGTATCGGGATCCCGGTAATGCATGACGACCAGCACGGTACCGCGGTGGTCGTTCTCGCTGCGCTGCTCAACGCCTGCCGGGTGACCAAAAAGCGGTTCGAGGACCTGAATATCGTTATCTGCGGGGCCGGGGCCGCAGGTTTTGCCATTACCCGCATGCTCCGGCACATCGGCTACGACCCCGGGCTCTTTGCAAGTGTCAATGATATTATCGTCTGTGATACCCAGGGGATCATTCACCGGGACCGGGAGGGGTTGTACGCGAACAAATACAAGTTTATCATCGGGGATGAGACCAACAGGGGCGGGCGGAGGGGCTCGCTTGCCGATGCGATGGAAGGGGCGGATGTCTGCATCGGTGTCTCGGTGCCAGGTATAGTGACACCTGCCATGATCCGTTCAATGGAAGACGACCCGATCATTTTTGCGCTGGCAAGCCCGATGCCCGAAATCCTGCCAAAAGACGCATTGCTCGCCGGGGCGGCCGTTATCGGCACGGCACGCAGCGATTACCCCAACCAGATCAACTACGCTCTCGCCTTCCCGGGCATCTTCCGGGGCGCACTTGACGTCTGTGCGACCCGGATATCCGATGAAATGAAAATCGCGGCCGCACATGCCCTTGCCGGGTACGTAAAAATTCCCCGTCGGGATCGCATCCTGCCCCGGTTACTCAACCGGGGAGTGGTGAAAGCCGTGGCAGGGGCCGTGCGCGAAGCGGCAGTCGCAAGCGGCTGTGCCCGGGAATTTAAAAACGCACCGGCTGATGGCTAATCAGGTGGAATGCCATAAATTTCTGTTTTCGGGAAAATCACGTTATACAGTGCAGCCCCCCTCTTGCGCCACCAGTCCCCCACGGGGGGACGGGGCGCATTGCGATGCCCCCGGTATTACCCGTACTCACGTGTTGTCCGTCACTATTTGAACAGGTAATACGGCATCATCGCAACCGGGGGATGCCCACGCGGCGGGGGCGGAGGCTTGCCGGAGCCCCCAAGAGCGTCATACCCACAAACCGTGTAAGAGTAATGTTTAATCTATCTCCGGACTCCGGCCCGGTCTTCTCACCCTTCCGGCCGAAGCACCCGGCACACCTGTTCCATGAGCGCATGGTGGCGCCGGAGCTCGGCGCAGTAGGTGCCGCTACGATCGCTTTTCCCGATTGGCATCCATGCGATCCCGCAGTCGGTATCCCAGAGCACGAGCCCTTCCGCCGGTGCCGGCTGGATCGGCCGGCTCGTCTCCTCGTTCAGCAATAACAGGATCCCGTCAATATCCTGCTCGCCGGCGCCAACGGAGAAGAGTGCGGCCGCCATGCACCGCACCTGGTGCCAGAGAAAACTTTGAGCGGTGACTTCAAGATACGTAAACCGCCCCTCGCTCCCGATCCGGATCCCGAGGATCGTTCTCCACGGGTTCTTGTCGCCCACCCTGGCCAGATTCGAGAAGTTATGTTCGCCAAGGAACTGCCGGGCCGCCGCTTCCATGACCTGCATGTCGCGGACCGGCTCGGCATAATCAGTACCGGTATGTGCGCGACCGGGCATCGTACCGGGGATGAAAGGTGTCGGTTACCTCGGCTGTTGCCGTGCACCAGATATCGAGCGGCAGCTGGCTGTTGAGTGCCTGCCGGGCGCGATCGGGATACGCCGTGGAAAATGCGACAACCTGTCCGCACGCATGCACCCCCCGATCGGTCCTCCCGGCGGAACAAAAGGCTGCGGCCCGCCAGTCTGAAAAAAGGTCGAGGCGCCGGCACGCGGCGATAAACTCGCCTTCGACCGTGCGGCTGGACTCCTGCTGCTGCGAGCCATAAAACCGGGTGCCGAGGTACCAGACCCGGCATGCAAGCCTCACCGGACGCGGAACCGCCGGGTCAGCCGTTTGATCCTTCTCCATGTGTTATTCAGCGACTGGCGGGTGTACGTGCGCAGGGGCGTTTTTCTCCCGCCGCAGGAAACCTGCCCCTTCCGGATGGCCGCAAATATGGCCTGGATATCCGGCTCTGCCTTGACAAATGTTCTCCCGAACCCCACAAAACGTGCGTTGTGGGCGTCACTTCCCCCGACACAGGGCTTGTTCAGCCGTGCCGCGATCCGGCCTGCCTTCCGGTTGGCCGAACCGACGATGTAACGGCTGTTGAAAGCTTCGATTGCGTCCACGATGTTCATGGCGGCCCTGATCCTCCGGGCGACACCGTGCCGCCACATGTGGTAGGGATGGGGGAGGATCACCAGCCCTCCCAGGCGCCGGGCGATCCTGACCGTCTCGCGCACGTCAAGCCCTGCAGGAATAATCTCCGTCACGCCCAGCACCAGTAGGTGCCCCTGCAGGGTCGAGACCTCGATCCCGGGGATCACAAGAAGGTTACATCTGCACGTGAGCGCCTTTTTTGCCCCGTCGATGCAGTCGTGGTCGGTTATGGCGATCGCATCAAGCCCGACTGCCTCTGCCTGCCGGAGTATCTCTTCGACACTGCTCTCGCCATCTTTGGAAAAATTGGTATGCACATGCAGATCGCAGGTCAGCATCTGATCATAGTGTTTTTATCTCTCTGGTATTAAGGAAACTTATGCGTATCCTCCTCCCTACCGGCACGGCAACCGCAGAAACGGTGCGCCGGGCAGCAGCCGGCTTTGACGCCGATGTGGTGGTGACAGGAAAGATCGCCTCGTTTCTTACCCCCCGTGCACTCCGGGACCTTATCACAAAGGGCGCTTACGATGCCGTCGTTGTCTCGGGGATGTGTACTGTCTCCTTTGATCAGGTAGAGCGCGAGACCAGGGTACCCGTGTACCGGGGGCCCCGGCACGCGGCGGACCTTGCAGGGGTTCTCCCGCTCGTGGGAAAGGTCCCGCTCTCGCGCACGGTTCCTGCCGAGGATTATCTTGCCGCAGGAAAAGCACAGGACGCAAAAAAGCGCATCGCGGCAGCGGAGAACGACGCCGGGCCGGAGTTTATGATCCGGGGCGTAAAAATCGGCGGGACTTCAAGGATGAAAGTGCTCGCCGAGATCATGGACGCCCACCGCGAAGAGGATATCGCAGGTCGTGTGGGACATTATTTTTCCTGCGGTGCCGATATCGTTGACCTCGGATTTGGCTTTGATGCAACACCGGCTGACGTAAAAAGGGTCTTTTCCGAGGTGGAGGAGATCGACCGCCCGCTTGCCATTGATACGCAGGACCCCGACCTGATCCGGGCCGCGCTCTTCCGGGCTGACCTCGTGCTCTCGCTCCAGGAGTCCAATATCCCGAAGGTGGGAAAGGAAGTGGCCCGGGCCGGGGCGGCGGCGGTTGTTGTGCCGGGCGAGAAAACGCTCATGGCAAATATCGCCCGGGCCCGACGGGCCGGGATCAGCTGTATCATCGCCGATCCCCTCCTTCGGCCGGTCGGCTCGGGGCTTGTTGCCTCGCTTCGGCAGTTCAAGGATTATGGCTGCCCACTCTTCTTTGGCGCGGGAAACGTGGTCGAACTTCTCGATGCGGACTCGGTTGGGGCAAACGCCCTGCTCGCCGGGATGGCAATGGAGGCCGGTGCTTCGATCATCTTCACGAGCGAGCACTCGGACAAGACGAGGGGTTCCGTCAAAGAGATGCGGAGGGCGACGGAGATGATGGTGCTTGCCCGGGACCGGCCGTATGCAAAGGACCTCGGTATTGATCTGCTGGTGCTCAAGGAGAAACGGCGCCGGCGCGAACCGCCACTTGAGTATGAAACGACAACGGTGGCAAAATCGATGCCGGACGAGATCACCTATGACCCGAAAGGAAATTTCCGGATCGGGATCGAAGGCGACCAGATCGTTGCGGTGATCAACGGGAAGGCAGTGAAAGGAACCCGATGGCAGGACGTGCTCCACACGCTTCTTTCAGAAGGCCATGTTTCGCTTCTCGATCACGCAGGATACCTCGGCAGGGAACTCTACAAGGCCGAGCTCGCGATACGGTATGGCAGGAGCTTTGAGCAGGACGGGGAGTTTTAGATGCATCACAAAAGGGGGGGCTTTTTTTAAAATTTTCAGGTCGCGACCCGATCAGTTTAGAGGAAATCCCGAGGCCGAGCCGGATATTTTGAAATTTTTTCATTCGTGACCCGGACTTTTTCTTAAATAAGACACATGTAATTGTGATAAAATTAAAATGATTTTCAACCCTGATAGCGAGACCTTTTTTTATTATAGTATAAGTCTGAATCCTTGAATATACATAATGGATTTTTTAGGATTTTTAATTCAAAATTCAGGAAAATACGAGCTTGTAATATTATTTCCAAGGCAATTATTCGTTAAATCCAGAGTATATACGGTGACATTCATGTCATTGATACATTGTGGATAATCTTTTGGATCTACATTCCAGTAGCATGAATTTTCTACCTCACTACCATTGAATAGACCGAATTGTTGGATATCAAAAACTCTCCAAGATCCATTAACTTGAATTTCAGTCCAAACATGGTCATATCCACTTGATGCATTTGATGCTACAACACGGCTAACAAAGCCCGATCTATTTACAGTTTCATTAAAATAGACAGAAATTTGCTGACAAGTTCCCGCTTTTTGATAGGCTATCCACTCAGGACTTACACTTAAGTCATTTGGTTCGCGAACAGTCACACGACCTAATCTATCAACGTAATAGGGGTAGGCAAAAGTAACATTTTCTCCATAAATACGATAGAAGGGGGTTCCATAATAGGGACTACACCACCAATATGAGGGGCCTGAATCTTTGGGCAAAAGCGATCTTCCCATTGATAGGGCCACCACGGGTCTGAAAAATCTTGAGTAATAATTAATGCAATTTTTGTTATCCGGTCTGGGGATTGATTGTAAATTCTTGTCTGCTCAACGATGCTATTGATTGTATTATTTCCATTTCCTTTATTCATCGAATATATCAGGTGATAATATGGATCCATCCACCAAAACGGGCATAGAATTACAGTAATTACACTAGCAATCACTAATGCAGCAAGTATGAAAAGTACAATTGAGCGAAATTTCACATACGTAACAACAATTTTTTATTTTATATATCTAACTATCTTTCAGCGACCATTTTCCGCATCAGGGTGCCTTTAGAGATATTTCGTGCCGAAATTTTTGTACTGAATTAACTTTCACATCCAACAAGTTCCGGAAAATCTCCACGAAATCCGTAAAAACCCTCTCCACGGGACATCTTACGACGGAAATGGATCTCTCTCCGGAAAATTTTCCGGGCCAATCGCACCCGGTCGTTCGGCATGAAATTTTTATTTCCGGAAAATTTTTGGACTGAAAGTTTTCCGGCCAGATTTTTCCGGTTTGAAAGTTAAAAAATCCAAAAAAATTCCGGACGAAAGTTCGTACGGCCAAATATTTTTGGATGAAAATTCGAAATGCCAGAAAATTTTGAGGACAATCAGATTCCAAGTAGGAGCAAGGCCGGACAGCATACGCACTTGCAGAATTTCCCGTATCCTGCCATCCCCCCTTACGCCAGCCCTGCCCCCAATGGGGGCGGGGGCGTATGCGATGCCTCGGTACTACCTGTGCCGGGTACCTATCTGAATACAGGTAATACGCCATCATCGCAACCGGGGGACGCCCACGCGGCGGGGGCGGCAGCCCTCAAGGAGCGTCCTCTCCCAGCACTGATCACCGTCGATCCCATAACATACAGATCGATTTTTCCGACGTAAAATTGAGAAACGCTCATAGCGGCCTCCGGGCGGCCGATCTCCCACTCATATGACCATCTGGTCGATCCCAAAAATCCTACCAACAGAATCCCGCTATTGTGCAGGTCTGAATCCCGATTAAAATGGATATTTCGGGAAAATGGGCGTTTTAACAAAACTTTTTGAGTGGTGTGGACGGCGTTTCCACTGGAAACCGGTTCCGGGGGATCATCCTGTCCCGACTCTCCGTCGGAGAAAAGATCCCCCAAGACCTACGCTCTCCTGGTCTGGGACAGAGCTCCGGAGCGTTTGGCATCACCATTGCCACACCCATGAACCCTTTTATCCCAAAACCTCCCCATCACTATACATGACCACACAGGTGCGCGCATCTCACATCCTCGTCACAAAAGAGGACGATGCAAACAGGATCAAGAAAAGGATCAGTGATGGCGAGGACTTTGCCGCTGTCGCTAAGCGCTTCTCATCCTGTCCTTCGAAAAAGAACGGGGGAGACCTTGGCTGGTTCGGCAAGGGGCAGATGGTCCCCGAGTTCGAGCAGGCCGCGTTTGCCGCAGAACAGGGCGCCGTCATCGGGCCGGTCAAGACCCAGTTCGGGTACCATGTCATCAAGGTGACCGGCAAGAAGTAGGCAGCCGGTCCGGATCCTGACATCATGAATTACAAATTTTTTCTGGGTATTGGTGTTGCGGTAGCGATCGTTTTTGCCGGGGCGGCAGTCTACACCGGGCTTGTCAAACATGCCCCGGCCAACTCCCCGGAGCGCGACACCCTGTACCAGGTCTCGACCATCGATGCGCTGATGCAGGGTGTGTACGACGGCGATGTCACGGTCGGGGAGCTTAAAAAACACGGCGATTTCGGGATCGGCACCTTCGACAAGCTTGATGGAGAGATGATCGTGCTCGACAGCCAGGTCTGGCAGGCAAAATCAGATGGCACCGTGTCACCTGCAATGGATAACCAGACCACGCCGTTTGCAACCGTCACGTATTTCGACACCGACATCCGGCAGACCACGTCAGACCGTGCGATGAACTTTTCAGAGTTCACGACAACGATGGCAGCACAACTCCCCTCGCAGAACATGATCTACGCAGTAGAGATCCATGGCACTTTCCCTTCAGTGACGATCCGGGCGATCCCGGCGCAGGAACAGCCGTACCCCAACCTCACTGTTGCATCAAAGGAACAGCGGGTTTACACGTTCACAAATATTACCGGCACGGTCGTAGGTTTCTACACCCCGACCTTCCTCAAAGACCTCGATACCCAGGGCTACCACCTCCACTTCCTCACCGACGACCACCAGCGGGGCGGACATATCCTCGATATGACGGTGCCGGCTGACAGCACAGTCCAGTATGATGTGACACCGTACTTTACCATGGCACTCCCGACATCGGGTGCGTTTGTCGGGACCAACCTGACTGCTGATATGAGCACAGCGCTTGCCGCAGTCGAACAGTAATGATAAACTTCTCAGCCCCGGGTTTTCGAGAGGAAAACCGACCGGTGATTTTCCCTTTCCGGTATTTGCGAGCATTTTTTCTTATACCAGCACGAATGGATCGGTACAAGCGCAGGGACGCTTTTTCGTGTGCCATGACGACCATACGCGGGATCAAAAAAGACCTCTTATCGCTGCTCCTGGAACTGGGAAAAAACAGCCATCCCAACGAGTTCGCGGCACTTCTCAAGGAAGAGGATGGGGTAATTGCCGAGCTTGACCTCCTTCCCGGCACCATCACCGGCAGCGCGTCTGCCTCGGTCTTTTTTGACATGATGCCGCTTGGTACCCATCGTGCCGGGAGCGCCCATTCCCACCCCAATGGCGTGCTCCGGCCGTCCGGTGCGGACCTGAATTTTTTTCCCCGGGCAGGGAAGTTCAACCTGATTATCGGTGCCCCGTACCGCGAGAATGACTGGAAATGCTTTACTGCCGATGGCGAGCCCAGCGACCTTGCGGTGATCCCATGACCATCCGGCGCGTCGTTGCCACCGGCACCTTCGACATCCTCCACCCGGGGCACATCTACTACCTTACCGAGTCAAAGAAACTCGGCGATGAGCTCTGGGTGATCGTGGCACAGGATGCAAACGTGAAGCACAAGCCCCGCCCTATTGTCCCGGCAGAGCAGCGCCGGGCGATGATCGCGGCGCTTAAACCGGTGGATCATGCAATCCTCGGCGACCTGACCGATATGTTCCGCCCCATCGAGGAGATCCGCCCCGAAATTATCACGATCGGGTTCAACCAGTTCTTCGACGAGGAGAACCTGCGAAGCCAGCTTGCGGAAAGGGGACTTGCTGCAGAGGTTGTCAGGATCGGGAAATACGCGGACGGCGACCTCGCCAGTTCGCGCCTGATCGTCCAGCGGATCATCAGGGCTCGGGGCGACGGGGATCAGCGGTCGGGATAAAACGGGCAGTCCCGGGTCCTGCATTCCTTGTTCATGCCATAAAACTGACAAGTGACTGTAGGGGAGAGTGGGATTGTCACGCCAAGCTGTGCCTTTGCGAAGGCGACCGCTCCCTGGATTGCAAGGAACGTGTTACGCTTGCAGCAGCGGGGGCCGCCGTGCATGGCGATCGTTTCAAGGCTTTTTGCCACTACGAGGTTCGCCTGCTGCCACTCGCGGTGTGAGAGCGGCGTTGCGCCGGTAACAAGCGATATGAAGATCCCGGTGCCCACCGCAGCACCGCAGTCCCCCATAAAACCGCAGGCCCCGCCCCGGATCATGCCGGCGCGTTCCCGTGCCGTCGCAATCAGCTTTGCCTTCCGGTCCGGCTGGCCGGTAACATTGCAGTACGCCGCAAGGAGCACGGCGGGCACGAGGAAATGGTGCTCGGGGCCGTGCATGTTGACGACCGGGTTCTGCATCAGGGTGATCGCCATCCTGAGAGGATCGGTTTCGATGGTCTTCGCGCAGTACTGCTCTATCGCATCATCGGCGCCGAGACTGTGGCAGGTATCGCAGACAAAGTGCCCGTCCTCGCAGACAGCATTAGTCGTCAGGACCCGGTGGCAGGTACGCGCACTCGTGCTGTTCCGGGGACTCGAGGTAGCGGAGCGGTTTGCCGCAGACCATGCACCCGGTGCGGTAGTCAGTCATGGGAATCATGTCCTGTCAAAAGAGAGGGCTCTCTACAGGAAAACTTTATCGATCCTGGCGGGCATCCTCTGCATGAAGGTGACCGGTATGCAGGACTGTGCCAGTGAAGTGAAAAAACTCATCACGCTCGCCGGGGAGAGAGGCGCCCATGCGAAACAGATCGATCCGGGAGATATCGTCTTAGCAGAATGGGTGAGGTTCAAGTGCCGCTACGGGTGCAAGGGGTACGGGAAGCATTTTGGCTGCCCGCCCTATGCCCCGGCGCCGGAAGAGACCCGGAGGATGGTAGGGGAATATACAACGGCCCTCCTGATCCGCTTTGACGGGGTCCCGGGCCATGGCACATTCGGACCCGACGATATCCCCGATGACTTCCACCCCTATTTCCGCGACCTTATCCTCTGGGTGAACGGGACGGTCCATTCCCTTGAGAAGACCGCATTCTATGACGGGTTCTACAAGGCGTTCGGCTTTGGCGGCTATCCCTGTATCTGGTGCGAGCACCAGCACTGCGTTGCGGAGGAGGCCGAGGGTGTCGTAGATGAGAGCCTGCGCCGGAAGTGCCGGCATATGGACATGGTCCGGCCGAGCATGGAGGCCGCGGGAATGGACGTGTTTGCGACGGCAAAAAACGCAGGCTGGGATCTCGTTACGATCCCGTGCAAAAACATGGAGTACGGGAAGATCGTGCATTCCGATGTGCACTCGGTCGGGCTTGTGCTCATCGAATGATCCGGTCAATGGCTGGCATGCACGCGGTGAGGCGGCCCGTGACGGCGGCCCCTTCCTGCAAAACCGCGTGAGAGCGAGCCGGAGTACTTCGCTGCAAACGAACCCACAAGGGACGTCACGATCACCATCACGGCGATGGTGGCAGCAACCGGGGGAGAGCCGTACAGCACGGCAAGTGCAATGGAGAACTCGCCCCGTGCGATCGTGTTTGCCCAGATCTCAAGACCTGACCGGGTGGATCCATAGAGCGCAATCCCGGTCAGAACACCGGAGATCAGCTTGCTTGCGATAGCAAGGATGCAGATGATCGCGATTACGCTGATGTTGACGCCGCCGGACAGGTTGATGGTGATCCCAAAAAAGACAAAGAAGATCACCATGAATACATCCTTGAACGGGCGGGCATGCTGCTCGAATGCATCCGGGTCTGTGGTCGCAAACGCAGCACCAAGGGCGATCACCATCAGCGTGTCGGGAACACCGAAGTAGAGGGCGAATCCTGCGGTCGCGACCACGGCAACAAACGTGAACAGGACCGGCAATTCGTCGTCGCGTTCGAGGATCGAGACCAGGAACTCCTTGCCATAATGGGCGAGAGCATAGACAAGTCCAAGGCCGGCGAGGATCTCCACCGCAAAGAGAAGCAGGTTCTCGTTACCGGCTGACAGAATGGCAAGGATGACGATCAGCACAAGGTCTTCAAAAACCATCAGCCAGATGATGGTTCCCGACTCCTTCATCATCAGTTTCCTGTTCTCGATTAACGAAGTGACCGTCATCGCGGTACTGGAACTGTAAAAAGCAGCGGCGACGATAAGTGCCTCGACAAGAGAAAAGCCGAGGAGATAGGCAGCAACAAAGCCGATGAGCAAGTTGACATTGAGGTCGATAATCCCGCTCGTGAGAACCTCCGACTGGTTCTCGGAGATCTTATCGATCTTGAGGCCGAGGCCCACGAAAAAGAGCAAGAAGATCAGCCCCATCTCGGAGAAGAAACTGCTGATCTGGTCGGACGCTACAATCCCGAGGCCGGCCTGACCGAGGACGACCCCGGCGATGATGTAGAACGGGATCGCCGGGATGGTCAGGTACTTGCTGACCAGCGCGAGCACGAGGCAGACAAAAAGGGCGATTATGATGCCTTCCATCAATCCACCATGATTTCGTGTTCGAACAATTTGAGCTGGTCGGTTTCCCCGATGACCAGTACCGGCATCGCCGGTCTCGAACACGAACGATGGCGGGGGATTGATGATGTTCTTGTCATTCCTTGAGACCGCTATAACGGTCGTCCCGGTCTTTGCCCGGATCCGGAGGTCTTCGATCGTCTTTCCAGCGATGGCCCGGGGGACGATATACGAGTGGATGGTGATCCGGAGATCGGCAAGCGCTGAGAACGCGATCTCCACACTCTCCTGGTCGGCCTCAATAATCGCCCCGGTGAGGATGTTCCCGAGTCTCCGCGCTTCCACCGGCGTCATCGCGGCTGCGCTCGGCGTGTGGCAGCCTTTCTGGAGGGTATACATCTGGATGGTTCCGGTCTTGGTGAAAAATATCGCGACCGTATCGCCCTTATCAGTCTCGAATTCATATTTTGTGCCGACACCGGGAAGGTTGAGGGATCGAAGAGCCATAGGAGACATTAGAGGAATGATCCTAAAATATATTATGATACCTGCCGCTTCATGCCCGTATTTTTACAAACATACCGGGAGAATACCATCAAAAACACGAAAAGAGTGTGTGAGCGTGAGAAGGGGTGAGAGGATCCCGCTCATGCATCTGACACAGATTTCATTCAAGGGTTTTTCATTTTAGAGGCCGGGAGGATAGTTTTCCGTGCCGGGCACGGGAACTTTTTCAGGGGTTTTTGTCCTCCCTATACCACCTGTTGAAAGAACCGGTGTTTAAACCCCAGACCGGGCGGGGTGAAAGTGATCGCCCGAAAGCCCCCGCGATAGTAAACAAAGATTATCAAAACAGATCCTTTTTTGTCCATCCATGATGATAAATAAAGATGGATCCGCGATCATTGTTCGCGCTCATCCGTTCATTCTGGCAACGGGTTTTGTGAGGAGTTGGTGATCATCGCTGAAATTCCAAAGGAAGAGTACATAAAAAAATGCACGTCCGCGTGCGCCGGGTGCAGTTCGTCCCTGACGCTGCGCTATGTGTTCAAAGCTGCCGGGCCGGATACCGTTCTGGTCGTTCCTGCGTGCTGCACGAGCGTCATCCAGGGGATCTACCCCAATACCGCGATGAACGTGCCGGTCTACAACGTCGCGTTTGCTGCGGCTGCCGCATGTGCATCGGGCATGTCCGAGGCGTTCCAGGCACAGGGCAAAAAAACCCATGTGATCGTCTACGCCGGGGACGGCGGGACGCTCGATATCGGGATCCAGTCGATGTCGGGTGCCTTTGAACGGGGCACCGATTTCCTGTACATCTGCTACGACAACGAAGCCTACGGGAACACCGGGATGCAGCGCTCAGGTGCGACACCCCTTGGCGCAAGGACTACGACAACCCCTACGGGCAAGACCGTGGAGAAGAAGGATATCGATGCTATCGCGGCCGCCCACCACCTTGAATACATGGCGACCGCGTGCAGCGCGTACCCGCAGGATATTTTCAAGAAGGTTGCAAAGGCGCTCACGTTCCGGGGCCCAACGTTCATCCACATCCTTGCCCCCTGCCCGCCCGGCTGGCGGTACCCGACCGAGAAGACGATCGAGATGGGTAAACTTGCGGTGAAGTCCGGCATGTGGGTGCTCTACGAGCGCGAGCACGGGAAACTTTCCATCAGCGCACCCTCAAAAGCCGCAATGAAAAAGCCTCTGCCCCTCGAAGATTACCTCGCCCCGCAGGGCCGGTTCAACGGCATCGATGCAAAATCGCTTGAGACCCTCAAACAGCACCTTGCCGCGAACCTCAAAAAACTGGCTGCAGAGGAGGCGCTAGCGTGAAGGAGATCTCAACGGGAAACAAGGCGATCGCGAAGGCCGTCAAACAGGCACTGCCCGGGGTCGTCGCCGCGTACCCGATCACCCCCCAGACCGAGATCGTCGAGACCATCGCGGACTACGTCACCAGCGGCCAGATGAAGAGCCGCTACATTCCGGTCGAGAGCGAACACTCCGCGATGGCGGCCTGCATCGGCGCAAGCATCACGGGTGTGCGGACCTTTACCGCAACGAGTGCCCACGGCCTGCTCTATATGCACGAGATGACCAACTGGGCGGCCGGTGCAAGGCTGCCGATCGTGATGGCAAACGTGAACCGGTCGCTCGGGCCCGGCTGGAACATCTGGGCGGAGCACACCGATGCGATGCAGGAACGTGACACCGGCTGGCTCCAGGTGTATGTCTCAACCGTACAGGAAGCGTACGATACCACCCTGATGGCATTCCGGATAGCCGAGCACAACGACGTCCTGCTGCCGGTGATGGTCAACCTCGACGGATTCTCCCTCTCCCACATTATGCAGCCACTGGACACTGTGGAGCCCGGGGACTTTATCCCGCCGATCCACCTGCCCCATGCCATCGATACGAAAAAACCGACCGGGTACGGCGGGCTCACCGGGCCCGACCAGCACTTCCGGTTCCGCTGGGAGATCGAACACTCGATGCGCGACGCTGTAAAAGTGATCACAGCAACCGAGAAGGACTTTGCAGACCGGTTCGGGCGCAGCTACGGTCCGACCGAAAATTACCGGTGCGAGGATGCCGATGTTGTCCTCATCGCCATGGGCACGTTCGGTAAAGAGGCCGAGGTCGCTATCGACATCTTACGAAAAGAGGGTATCAGGGCCGGTTCGATGCGCCTGCGCTGGTTCCGGCCGTTCCCGGACCTTGACCTCACCGGTAAAGAGGTCGTGGTGATCGACCGGGACTACTCGTTTGGCTATGGCGGGATCGTTGCCCACGAGATCATGGCAAAGAACCACTGCGAGGTCTACAGCGTCATCGCCGGCCTTGGCGGACAGGAAGTGACCTACGATGACATGGCGGAGTTCGTCCGGACGCGTCGCATGGGCCATGAGTTCTGGTTCGGGGTGAACGACCATGTTTGAGATCCGGATCCATTCCCGGGGCGGGCAGGGTGGGGTAACGGCGGCCCGGCTCCTTGCAACGGCGGCACTCCATGACGGAAAGTACGCGACGGCCTGCCCCTTCTACGGTGCGGAGCGCCGCGGTGCGCCGGTCGTCTCATTTGTCCGGATTGACGACCACCCGATCAAGGTCTACAGCCAGATCCGGGACCCGGATCTTGTGGTGGTCCTCGACGCAAGTGTGATGGAAACGGTCGATGTCCTGAATGGTTTAAAAAAGGGTGGCCGGGTTTTGATCAACAGCGCACATATGCCGGAATTTCCCGGGTACGCTACCTTCAGCGTCGACCTGACCGGGATCGCCCTCAGGGAAAAACTCGTGGTCGCGGGAAGCCCGATCCTCAATACGCCGGTGCTCGGAGCGCTTGCAAAGCTGGGGATTGTGTCGGCTGATTCGGCGAAGGCGGCAATACGGGGAATGTTTTCCGATGAGCGCAACGTCAAGGCTGCCGAAGCGGCCTATAAGGAGATGAGCGCATGAGCAGCAGTGCAAAACATGACCGGCTTGCGGTGAGCAGGCCGATCGAAGGCGCAGCCGGCCAGACCGGCTCGTGGCGGGTTTTTAAGCCAGTGGTCGACAAGGAAAAATGCAACGGCTGCGGCCTTTGTTCGATGTATTGCCCTGACGGTGCGATCGACGATGATCTCGTGGTCGACCTCAGGTTCTGCAAGGGCTGTGGCATCTGCGCTAACGAATGCCCGAAAAAAGCCATCACCATGGTGAGGGAAGAGAAGTAACCCCTTTCCGGTTTCATTTTTACAGAGAGATATTGTAACCGGTTTGTTTCGTTGTAAGAACTGCCGGATGGGGGCATTGACCGGTCACGGTGAAACTTTTTCTGATTTTCGACGATGAGATTCAAGTCGCAACCTTTTTCACCAACTGCCTGTATATACACTTTCTGGTGAAAACCTCCATGAACGGCAGGTATTTTGGGGACACGCGGGATCTCTTCAAATTCGATTTGGTACGGCATATCATGAAATCGCTGCCCGAACTTGCAGGCTTTACCTTTGTCCCGATGCTGACCGGAACGGAGACGGGAAAATACCGGAAAAACTCAGCCAAAAAAGATCTGGAAAAAGCGTATCGCTCCGGAAAAGCCGGCAGCCAGAACCGGGATCTCCGGGAACACCTGGCAAGGCTGCAGGAGATCGATGACGACCTTGAGTATATCAGCGCGGTCAGCGAGTATTTTGACAAAGAGATGATCCTGGTCAATGTTCCCGGCAGTCAGAGGTTCACGAATCATGACCGCGACACCTATTTCCGGTCCGTTTTTAATAAATTCCCCAAAAATTCCCTGATCTGCATTGACCCGGATACCGGCCTCGAGGGAGAGCGCCCGAACAGCAAACACCTGCTTTTTTCGGAAGTAAAAACGGTCTACGACCGCATGGACAACGGTTCGATCCTGATGATCTACCAGCATTTTCCCCGTATAAAACATGAGGAGTACATGAGGCGCGGGTGTATGCAACTGGAAAAACGAACCGGTGCATATCCCGCCATCATTACCGATAACGAGATTGTCTTTTTCATGCTCGTAAAAAACCAGAAACTCGCAGTGCGCCTCAGGAGTGTTCTCGAATGTTATGCAGACACGTATCCGGCGCTCCAGTGCGTTCCCTGCAGATGAAGAAACCGGGTATTCTCTTTATACCCTGATCGCGCGTTACGGGCAGCTTGCATGACCGGAGACTACACCGGCCGGCCTGCCATCTGTAGCGTCATCTGCCATATATTCAAGATCGAACCGGTAAAGATGCGTAAACCGGCAGTTCCGGCACCTCACCGTGATGTTGCGGCAGCTGACGGTGAGGTCGTGAAGCCCAAAGACACCGCAGTTCCGGCACGTGGCTTCCGCAGCAAGTGACCAGACCGGCCAGGGCCCGGGTCCGGCAAAGGTCCCGGCTTCGTCAACATCCTCGATACGGGGCACAAAGACCCGGGTCGCGCCGCATGCTTCGCAGATGACGTCGGCCCGGTTGGGCATTGCATGGATATGCTGGTCTGCCACTTCCCGGCAGTGATAGCAGTCGGTGCGGTAGGTTGTGCTGATGAACCGGTCACTCATGAAGGATACGTGTGCATCCGGGGTATCATTAACCTGTCGCAGTGGGAAAAAATCACGGCTGATCCGTACCCGGGACGATCACCGGATTATGCGGCAGTTGCATCACATGCACCGCAATTTGGGGGTTGTTTTTGGATCTACAACTGATTCTGCCACAAAAAAGGTAAATTTATTTAATTATGGACAATTCATGTGTACACCATATGAAACTGCTCATGGGATTTATTATCCTTCTTGTCGCACTGGTGGCGGTCACCGGGTGCACACAGACTGCATCACCTTCTGCACAGACCACAACGGAAACAACGGCCCCGGTCACTGAGGTCACATCGATAGCAACACCTGTTGTTACCACGATGGAGACGACGATGCCGGTCACCACGGAAACTGTCCCTGCAAATGTGACGGCACCGGAGGCAAATGTAACCGCGGTGGCAACGGTGGCCCCCCCAACTATCATGCCCACGCTCACCCCTGCAACCGGCGTCACTACAATCCTCATCACAAGTACCGGCATTATTCCCCAGACCGATGTCGTGATCCCGGGTGTCGGCATCACTTGGCAAAACACCGACAATGTTTCCCACACAATCACTATGACCGGAAATAACACGGGTATGTTCAATCCCGGTGCTATCGTTCCGCACGGAGGTTTCACCTATACCTTCGGAAACACAGGTACATTCGTCTACGCCTTAGCGGATAACACGACCATCACAGGAACTATCATCGTTCAAGCGCCAAACACCGTACTTCGCGGTTCACTTGAATGAAAATTAATCACCCAACAACACTCATTTTTCTTTTTTTCGTGAGATTTCAACAGTGCAATGGCCGTTTTACTGATCCTCGCGGGTAAACCCGGTACCGTTGATAGGAGGGGTCAGGAAGATATTCGCCGGAAAGCCTCCTGAAGCTGCGCCGGGTGTGTTTAATGCGCTGCTACCCGTCAGATCACGCATGCGCTGTCCTCCGGAGAGCGGGATTACGTTGTTTTTGGGTGCTCTGCGTTACTCTCCAAACCGTGACGCTCCAGGAATCCCATATACCTGCACGCGTGCAGATCAACCTACAGACCCTGAAAAATGCGAAAAGAACTCCTGTGAATTTAAAAAAATGTTGGGATTTTAGAGGGGGGTGACTTAGTAGTCGCCCATGCCACCCATACCGCCCATGCCACCCATGCCGGGCGGCATGCCACCGGCACCGGGTGCCGGGGCGGGGGACTTCGAGGAGGCGATCACATCGTCAATGCGGAGGATCATGATCGCGGCTTCTGCGGCGGACGAGATTGCCTGGGTCTTGACACGGAGCGGCTCGACAACACCGGCTGTCTTCATGTCGGTTGCCTTGCCTTCATAGACGTCAAGCCCGAAGGTCTTCTTGCCCTTCTCGTGCGCTGCACGGATCTCAACGAGCATGTCGATGGGGTCGAGCCCCGCGTTCTCTGCAAGGGTGCGCGGGATGATCTCAAGCGCAGATGCGAATGCTTCGATGGCAAGCTGTGCCCTGCCACCGACACTTGCCGCGTACTCGCGGAGCCGGAGCGAAGACTCCGTCTCGGGCGCACCGCCGCCGGCGACGACCTTCTTGTCCTCGACAACGACTGCGACAACCCGGATTGCATCGTTGATGGCACGATCGAGTTCGTCAACGACGTGCTCGGTCCCGCCGCGGACGATGATCGAGACTGCCTTCGGGTTCTTGCACTGCTCGACAAAGGTCATCTCTTCTCCGGAGACCTTGCGCTCTTCGACGAGTCCGGCCTTACCGAGCTCATCCTTGCTGATTGCATCGATGCTTGAGACGAGGCTGCCGCCGGTTGCCCGGGCAAGTTTCTCCATGTCGCTCTTCTTGACACGGCGGACGGCGAAGATGCCGGCCTTTGCAAGGTAGTGCTGTGCGATGTCGTCTATACCCTTCTGGCAGAAGAGGACATTTGCACCGCTTGCGACGATCTTGTCGACAATGCTCTTGACCATGCGCTCCTCTTCATCGAGGAATGCCTGCAGCTGTTCGGGATGGGTGATGTTAATCTCGGCGTCGACCTCGGTCTTCTTGAACTCGACTGCTGCGTTCAGGAGCAGCAGCTTGGCGTTTACGACCTTCTTTGGCATCGCCGGGTGAACGCGCTCCTTGTCGATGAGCACTCCCTCGACGATCTCGGAGTCTTCGATGCTGCCGCCGGTCTTCTTCTCCACCTTGATGTTGTCGGTGTCAACGCTGCCATCTTCATCGGCTACCATGGTGACGGCCTTGACGACGAGTTCGCAGAGCTTGTCCTTTGAGGCCTCTGCGCTCTTGCCGGTCATAGCGGTCTCGGCAATCTTCTTGAGCATTGCCTTGTCGGTTGCCTTGACGTCGAACGCAATGTCCTTTAAGAATTCCTGGGCCTTCTCCGCGGCCTGCCGGTATCCTGCGGCGATAATGGTCGGGTGCACGTCCTGTTCGAGGAGTGCCTCGGCCTTCTTTAAGAGTTCCCCGGCGATAACGACCGCGGTAGTGGTCCCGTCGCCGACCTCGTCATCCTGGGTCTTTGCGACCTCAACCATCATCTTTGCGGCCGGATGTTCGATATCCATTTCTTTTAAGATGGTGACACCATCGTTCGTAATCACGACATCGCCGATGGTATCGACAAGCATCTTGTCCATACCCTTGGGGCCGAGCGTGGTCCTGACTGCACTGGCAACAGCCATTGCAGCGGTGATGTTCATACCTTGGGCGTCACGGCCGCGGGTACGGTTGGTGCCTTCCTTAAGAATGAGAATCTGTTGTCCTCCAAGTTGTTGCGACATAAATTATCACCACTTTTAGCACTAAAATTGGTCTGCGGTTCTATATAAAGATTCTCTAAAAAGGTTCTGATAAGTTCGCGGGGGTTTGGGCTTGCTTGCGGGTGGTGATAAGTGGCGGGTGGTAAGAGCGCGGCATCCACATCTTGTTTATAAAAAAGAGGGAGGTTTATTTGTTCCTACCCTAAAAATTATACATTATTCATCCTCTCCCGATTGTTCTTCCGCGATTATTGATAGTTTTTCGTTGATTGAGAAAAGAACTGCCACCAATTCACATGCAATTCGCCAAGATACATTTCCTACTACTAGAAAAACGATTCCAACCACATAGACAAAAGTTGGATTATCATAATAGTAATAATCTGGGATCCCGGGAAGTGTCAACATATTCTCCAACACTAATATCCCGGATATAGTTACAAGAGCTGCTCCAATTACATAGATAATTGGAATAAAATATAGCGTAACATACTCATCAAATCTCAGAAAATCACCAAATGTCACCGTGACCCCTCAATCAATCTCTTCGTTTATATGGTTAAAAGGTTCTGATAAGTTGTCGGTTGGCTGGAGAATGTTACCAAGGTGAAATATTGGTCACCAAACGCTAACTTATCAGAACCCGCAGATGCAACAGAACAGTCAGCATTTTCTTTACAATCTGGTACCTGACCCATGTGCGGCAATTGCAGCCCCCAGAGCCCCGGTGATTTGAGGTTCGAACGGGACATAGAGGGTGACACCCAGCTCCTTCTCAAGTGCTGCTTTCATCCCCGCATTCTTCGCCACCCCACCAACGAACGCGATACGCTCCTTCAATCCCATGCGCTTCGCCATCACTACGACCCGCCCCGCGATGCCCGTGATCAGGCCCGCGGCGATGTCTTCCTTTGTTATTCCCTTCGCCCGGAGGGAGATCACCTCTGACTCTGCAAATACCGTGCACATGCTGGTGATATCGGCAGGGTGGTTGGACGCGAGCGCAAGGCCGCCGAGGTCGTTGATCGGAACCTCCAGCGCCTTTGCCGTATACTCCAGGAATTTGCCGGTCCCTGCGGCGCATTTATCGTTCATGAGAAAGTCTGCGACTTTCCCATCCTCTATCACGATGACCTTGGAATCCTGACCGCCCACATCGATGATGCCCTGTACCTCCGGAAAAAGAAATGATACACCTTTCGCATGCGCCGTAATCTCGCTTATCGATTTATCTGCAAACGAAATGGAATTCCGGCCATACCCGGTAGCATACACTTTCCCGACATCCCCCCACCTAATATCACAGCTCGCGAGGAGCTCGTCGAACATATTCCGGGCAGCGGTAAGGAAATCAAACGCGGTACCGTTGATCCGGTATCCAATGATCTCCCAGTCCCGGAACAGGAGCACCTTCGTCGTGGCGGCACCCGCGTCGATCCCTGCGGTGATCATGCGATTATCTCCAGGAACGCATCGACCCGGATCCCAACCTGTTCCCTGTCAGAGTCTCCATAATCAGACTCAATAGCAAGCAAGGGGATTTTCACCTTCTTCAGGGCTTTTTGTACCCGGAGGCGTTCGATATTGTAGGCATGGCAAAACTGCAGGGTGTAATACACCACACCCTGGACATTGTACTGTTTTGCAAGATCTACGATACGGGCGATCCGCCGGTCATTGGGTGTCATGCAGGCGCAGGGGATTTCCAGGTACCGTTCCGCGAGGGCTGTCCAGGGGTCTTTGTCCTCATCCACAAGGTCCCAGAACGACCTCGTTCCGGTACAGCTCTCCTCAACCACGATCACCCCGCCCTTCTGCTCGATAATGTCCGGTACTTTCGTATTCCCAGCGGCCATCGGGCAGCCCGAGATCATGATCCGCGGTCCCGTCCGGGGGTCCGGTGTGGCGTGCTCCCTCTCGTCGCAGATCTGGCTGACTCCCTGCCTAAACTGGTCGGGAGAGAGGAAGAATTGCTTCTGCATCACCCGGAAAACCTCGGACCCCTTGATCGGGGGTGGGTCGCGCCTCCTCAGCGCGAAGAGCCGGTGGAGGAGGCGTCTCGTCTCGTTTGCCGATCGGATCTCCCGCCTCAGTGCGTCGTCGCTCACGATAGTACCTGTCAGGTCCTCCATGAACGTCCCGAACTTCCGGAGCTCTGAAAGGAAGTAATTCAGGGCCTCAGGGCTCCCGGGTTTCTGCGGGAGATCCAGGACATAGGTTGGCAGGTAGTCAGGGAGGATCTCGTACATCTTTTTCTTTCCGTCGCAGGTCGCCTCTGCAACCACCACGTCGACCAAGGGAACATGAGGGCACGCCAGGTTTCCCCCGCAGCATGCGTCGACCACCGCCCCGAACGAGGACTTGATCAACGGACATATGTTCCTAGGAAGCGACTGCTCTGCCACGGGAATCGTATCGGCTCTTCCCCCACAGAGTACGATCCGGTCGGCACCCGCTGCAAAGATGATCTCATCCGGAACATAGAGACAGAATGTTCCGACGATCTTTATTCCTTTTTTTCTTTCTTCTTTCAGCTGATCGATACGGAGCTCGTATGAGTCCTTAAAAAAGTCGAGACTCTTGAGAGAGGATGGCATGTAGTTCCGATATCACTTTTATTATGGATCTATTCAAAGGTGCTGTCTCCCGGTTCTGTTACGTCTTCGGTTGATAGGTAAATTCTATCGAAGTGAAAAATCCGCAACCAACCGCTGAACCGGTTGATCAACTGCTAACGCACCAGAACCTCTAAAAAATCACTCGCCCAGCATATCGAGAAGTTCAAAACCATCCTCGATATCATGGAGGCGCTCCTCTCCGATCACGAGCGTCCGCCCGATTTTTTTCTGGTGATGGTAATCGGTGATGATGCACATCGCGTGCTTCTTTGCGATCTTCGAAAGGTTGCTGATAAGTGCGGCTCTTTTCACGACCTTCTGTGCCGGGCCGTAGCCGGTAAGGATAGTGTGCTTGTCAAAGGTGAGGAGGGCCTGGAACGGTGCGCCCCGCAGTGTATGGAGCTGCATCCCGAGCTGTTCGAGGAATTCGATAGGAACACCCGGGCCCTGCCTTTTCTTTGGTTCTTCGGGCCCGGATCCTGCAGGTTCGCTCCGGATAATGTCGATGGACTCAACCACGCCCGTATTGAAGTACTCCTCGATCCTGATCGCGACATCGAGCGTCGTGCCCATGCCGCTTTCGTACTTGCTGATCGTGCGGCGTGACACCCCGAGTACCTGCCCGAGATCGCCCAGCGACATGCTGCGCCGCTCGCGGAGATCCCGCAGGGCATCGCCATTGATGTTCACGTACAGCCCGCCGGGCGAGGCGTAGACCAGCGGCGGGATCTTCTCCACGAAATAATCGTACAGCGTCGCGATGCTGATCGCGTAGATACCGTACCGGACATAGACCGCCCCCCGCTCAAGTTCGGCCTCGCGGGCACGTTCCCCGACAATCAGGGGCACGCCACCCAGGTGCCCTGCAATCACGTCAAGATCGAACGCCGCTTCCTCGCTCACCGAGTCGATATGCACAACTACTTTTATCACGAGAAGGGTCCCGTCGTTGCGTGCGATGAGATCGAAACTCCTTGGCCGGAGGGTGAACTTCTCGGATACCTCAAACCCCGCCGAGATCATCACGCTGGTGACCAGCTGGAGCTGGCGTTCCTGGGACATGCAGTTACAAATGGATGGAGCGTGCCCATATATTAATATAGATATGCTGATCGGTATCGATGACACGGACTCGCCGGCGGGTATGTGCACCACCTATCTCGGCGCGGTGCTCGCCCGCCGGTTGATCCATGACCACATGCAGGTTAAGGAGGCACGCCTCGTCCGGCTCAACCCGAACGTGACCTTCAAGACCCGGGGAAACGCAGCGATAGCCCTCGATGTGGAGGGCGACCCGGATCGGGCATTTGATCTCGCGTGCGCCATCGTGGAAGAACTTGCCGATTTTTCCTGCGAGAAGACCAATCCCGGCGTGGTCGTGGCAGAAAAACGGCTGGACCCGGCCTTTTACCAGCGGGCGGTGACGGACTTCTGCGAGATCGATGAGGCCGTGGATCTCCTTGAGGCGGCGGGCGCCCGGTACCGGGGCTGGAAGAACCGGCGCGGGCTTATCGGCGCCACCGCGGCGGTATCAAGCGTCTTTCCCGATACAACGTACGAGATCCTCACGTACCGCGATCCTTCGATATGGGGTACACCCCGGGAGGTGGTCAGGGAGAGCCTTTTTGCGGCGGAGGAGGCAACGTTCCCGCATACGTGGGACACCGTGGATCTTGCAAACCGAGTCGTGGTCTGCGTCCCGCATACGCCGGATCCTGTCCTCTTTGGCATCCGGGGCGAGAGCCCTGCCTGGGTGATGAGGGCCAGGTCGCTCATCCAGTCAGAAAAACCGACGCTCGAACAGATCTGGGTGACCAACCAGGGAACCGATGCCCACCTCATTCCCGGGACGTGCGTCACCCTGCGAGAAGGGCTCTCGTACCGGGTTCGGGGCACGGTAACCGGCCGCCCGGAAACCGGACCCGGGGGCCACGTCTCCTTTTCGATCCGGGACAGCGGTGCGGAAGTCCGTTGCATGGCATACGAACCCACGAAGAACTTCCGGGATATCGTACGGGCGCTCGTACCGGGCGATGTGATCATCGCTGTCGGGAGTTACAAGAAAGGGAGCATCAACTTAGAGAAGATCCGCCTTGTCGTTCCGGCCCGGGACATCCGGACTCAAGCCCCGCTCTGCACTGCGTGCGGCAAACGTATGACGAGCGCAGGCAAAGACAAAGGCTACAAGTGCCGTAAATGCGGGGCGCATTCGATGGATGCAGAAGTGCAGGAGGTTCCCCGGACGCTCAGTGCCGGGTGGTACGAAGTGCCGCCGATCCGCCCGGAGACATCTCGCAAAACCGCTGTGCCGGGGTGTGCCGGACGGGGCGTAACGGATCCTGCGGGCCTGCATCGCTGAACTGGAAAGCATATCCGTTCCCGGTCCTTTCTTTAGGGTATATACTCCCCATTACATTTTACCGTGGGATCGATAGGTAACCGAGAATGAGAGGATCACCAGCAGCTAACCTGAAGGATGAAGTAAAGGACTGTGCAGAGCGCATGGGCTACCACTGGGCGGAGAACACCGACCCTGACGTACCATGTGCCGGCCTGATGTACCAGGAGAATGTCATGATTGCTGTGAGCGCGAAAAAAGTCCGGTACGGGCTGAGCGAGAACTGTATCATCGAGAACAAATTTCCGGATGATATTGAAAACGTCCGGGCTCTTCCCCTCCCGCCCTTCGTCATCCGCGAGTTCTGGGTCAGGACGCAGAACGAGCGGGCGTTCCGGCGGTTCTATGTCCTGCCGGGGACCACCGCGGAGATCGAGGAAAATACCAAAGAGGGGTACCGGAACACCCATTACCGGGAGGCGTACTGGAAGAAAGCTCCATTTAAGAGGGTAATATCCCTCCGTGAGGAAGAGGGTGAGAAAAGCTGAAGTCAGAAAACCCCGTAAATCGCTCCTTTTGCCATTTGGACGGCCCGTACTTCCGGCTGGAGTGGAAATAATGTCCACGCCGATGAAAAATCGCGATTATTGCCCGTATTTTTTGAAACCGGGGGTTTTAAAGCCCACTTAAACCTGCACAATAGCGGGCCAGCAGCGCCCCTGTTTTCCGGAGCACGCTTCAGGTCATTTTCCGGGAAAATGGCCGTCCGGAGGGCCTTTCCAGGCATTTGTTTTACGAGGGGGATTTTATCGTCGTGAGGGCTTCTTCCACGACGGCAATTTCATCTACTGTAAGCCCGTATATCCCGCACACGAGTGCGACCATATGGCCTCACGCACTTTCACCATTTTCGGGTTATCTTTTAATAGATTATCACAAAACTCTCTCTAGAGTCTAAATATTATGTCACGCGCTTCGGTTGAGGTATCGATCGCACCCGATGTATTTCGGTGGCTGTGTGGTACTTCCGGGTGGCCCGCGAAGGACATCGCCAAACGCATAGAAGTTCCGGAAGAGGACGTGAGAAGCTGGTGCGAGGGAAGGACGAACCCGGTCCTACCTTTGACGAAAGTCGAGAAGCTCTCTGAAGCATTCAAACGACCGCTTGCGGCGTTCCTGCTCTCAAAACCTCCTGAGGAGATCGCGACACTTCCGGACTTCCGAAAGCTACCGGGTGCCAGTCAGGATTATTCCCGGGAAACTCATCTCGCGATCCGGAAAGCACGGAGATTGCAGAAAGTCCGCCGCGAGCTGATGGAGAATCTGGGTAGTGATGTTCAGGTAAAAGTCCGGACCCGGACACTACAGGACGATCCTGAAGTTACTGCCCGTGAAGAGCGTACATTGTCTGGACTTCAGTATGAAAATATGAAGGGGATCACAGATTCTGTAATCTTTAATCTCTGGAGGGATTGGTTCGAGCAGAAAAACATTGCAGTTTTCAAGATGCGAATGCCGATGGACGATGCTCGGGGATTTGTTCTTTCAGAAACTGAACCGTTTGTGATTGCTGTCAATGGTTCAGATGCACACGCCGGGAAAATGTTCACGCTCTTCCATGAATACGGTCATCTGCTGTTGAACGAACCTGCCATTTGTAATGAGGACAGCAATGAAGTCAAGGATCGTAGGATTGCCGAGATTGAACGCTGGTGCAATAAATTTGCCGGGGCATTCTTGATGCCTAAAGATGTCATTGAAGCAAATGATAAGATAATGACTGCAATTCATGCAAAAAATTTTGCGGAATCATCTAAATTGATCTCAAAAACTTTTTTTGTAAGCAGAGAATCTGCTCTGATGCGCCTTCTAACACTCAATTTGATCTCGGCAAAAGTATTCACAAAGGAAAGAGACGAATTCCGCAGAGAGGTCGCACGGAATATTGAAGCAATAAAAGAACGACAGAAAGCATCCGAACAAAAATTCAAAGCACAACCTCTCGACAAACAATGTCTTTCTGAAAAAGGCCATAACTTCGTTTCACTGGTGTTAAAAAATTCAGATCTGGGGTATATCACCAGTAACGACGCGCTCGAATATCTTGATGTAAAACTGAGGCACTTAGAGAAACTACGTGCTTGAGTATGGGCGTCTGAATGTCCGAAAATCTGAATTTATACATCATTGATACGTCATCTCTTATTCAAATCAAAGATCATTATGATCGGCGCATTCTTCCGGGCATCTGGAGGGATCTCGAGCACCTGATTATTGACCAGCGACTCATAGCACCGGAAGAAGTAA
This sequence comes from uncultured Methanoregulaceae archaeon, assembly GCA_963808285.1. GTDB lineage: Archaea > Halobacteriota > Methanomicrobia > Methanomicrobiales > Methanospirillaceae > Methanoregula. The sequence goes on along the minus strand of CAWEFI010000043.1, from coordinate 37,108 downwards.
AAAATGAAATTCTTTTTGGGGACGACAGTCTGGTTCCATGGGTTCAGAAACACGACCGGATGTTCTATCCCAACGGTGATTTGATAGGATTAACTCAAAATGTTGTTTTAAACAAATTTCCCCAAATGGCAAAGGAGGATTCGGAAAAGCCCAATGCCGATCCGTTCGCGGTCGCACTTGCGTTGATGATTAGCCAAGGACCACAGCAATCTCTCATTTCATTCAATCCAATTGTGGTATCTGACGAAAAGAGTGATCTTATAAAAAATCCCAAATTGCCATTTTCCCAGATTAAAAAAATTCCGGATGTATGCGATTTTTTCAAATTGAAATGCATCAACCACTTGGAGATGTTCAAAATAGAGGGATTCAGGTTCCACTGATTTGTTTTCCAACGGTTTCTTCCACGACGGCAATTTCATCTACTGTAAGCCCGTAAATCCCGTACACGAGCGAGTCGATCTGCTTGTCAGTCGAATCGATCTCCTGCTGGATCAGCCGCTTTTCCTGATCGGTCTTTGCATGGCTCAGGTGTTTGTGGAGATCCAGCATACCGGTCACGAGTGCGACCATCCGGTCGTGCCGGGCTTTGTCATCCGGGTTGTCGAAGTCGATAACATAGATGGGGAGTTTTGAAACGTATGAAATTTTTAATCTGTAAAATCCACCTTGGACTTTATCACAAATACTCATTAAAAAAAGTTTGGACAGTTTTGAATTTAAGACTCCAAGTAAATACTTATCGTCAGAAATTATCATCTGAATATTATCATTCCCAAAAAAATTGTTCTCATCTAAACTGAATGAGGCAACTTGAGCACTTATACCCGGCCATAAGATTTTATTTTTTTCAAATTGTGGATAATAACTCGCACCATATCTTTGTAAAGCATACCACTCATATCTTATATCAGTTTCAGCGACATTTCGCTTTTTTAATTCAGTTTTGAATTGAAGAATGTAATTATAAAGGGAAGGATATGTCTTTTTGAATTCTATTTCGGCTTTTTTTGATGACCCCGTAATTGTGGTATCCTTGTTTAATGGAAAATGCCAAGGCAAAAAAATAAGAAATTTGTCTGATTTTAAGGACTGATAGCGTTTGATATCTTTCCCCACTAAAAACGGTTTAATTATTTCCGCATTTTTCGGGTCTTCTAAAATTAATTGAGACCTTGTTTTTTCATCTATGACAAATGCTTCATTCAACCCCGTCTTAATCCCGTAATAGATCCCGCCCATCACGTACTCTTCCAGCGGTGTCCCCGTGCCCTGCAACTTTTTCAGCAGCAACTCCGTCCGCTTGTCCCCGAGCGTCCAGCCGCCGTCCGTGAGCGTGGCCTGCTCAATCGGGTGACGGTGCGCCTGCACGTATCCCGCAAGATCCGGGAAGTCAAGCGTCTCCACCTTGGATACGCAGAACTCTTTTGCCGGTTTGTTGTTCGAGACCCGGATGATGCACGGGTACGTCGTCGCGCTCTTAAAGACCGGCAGGTCGCCGAAGTCCACGATCTCCTCGATCTGATTTGTTAAGAGGAACTTCCGGAGCGGTTTGCCGTAGTTCGCCCGCATCCACTTGTTCGCCACGATGTACGAGAAAATCCCCCCGGGGCGCAGGAGCGAGATTCCCTTCTCGATGAAGTACGCGTACAGGTCGGCGGTTCCCTGGTAGACCGCATAGCGCGACTGGTAGTACTCTTTCTGATCTTTGAGCGATTCCTGCCTGACGTAGGGCGGGTTGCCGATCACTGCATCGAAGCCGCCGGCCTTCATCACCAGCGGGAATTCTGCCTGCCAGTCAAACGCATTGATCCTTTTGCGCTCCTCCATGTTGAACGGGTGCGCCTGCCTGAGATCAAAGTAATCCGGCGCAACGAGCGAGTTGCCGCACCTGATGTTGTGGTGCAGGGATGGCAGCGCCCGCTCGGCAAAGAGCTTCAGCTGTTTCGAGACATTCTCCTCGCTCTCCTCTTCAAGCACTTTTAAGAGCAGCGAGAGTTTGGTCACCTCGACTGCCTGCGGGTCGATGTCCACGCCATGGATGTTGTTTAAGAGGATGCGCTTGCGTTCTGCAGTGGTCAGCCGCCAGTCGCTCCGCATCTTCGAGGGGTCGCTTGTCCCGGCCTTATAGATCGGCAGTTCGTATGCGCCCTCTTTTTTTGCTTTGCCGGAGGCGATCGGATCCGGCAGGAGCGCCTGTACTTCCGGAGCGGCAGCCGTCCGGTCCTTGAGCACCGGCACGAGATGCTCGATATACCAGTCGCGGTGCCGGTCGAGCAGGAACTGGTAGGCACCAAGCAGGAACGAACCGGATCCGCACGCGGGATCCACGATAGTGAGCTTTGCCACTTCCCGGGGGGTCTTCCCTTTCACCAGTTCGCCCACGGTCTTTTTGACAATATAGTCCACGATATACGCAGGCGTGTAGTAGACACCGCCGGCCTTGCGCACCTCCGGCTTGTCCTCCACATCGGCCCGGTGGGATGCAGAGAGTCTGATCACCTTCCCGAGGAACTGCTCGTATACCTGCCCGAGGATCTCGGCTGGGATAACCGAGAACTCGTACGGGCTCGGATAATAGAGCCGGTTGATGATCGCCTTTAAGACCGAATCGTCGATGACAAGGGATGGCGTGAGCGTATCGGGAATCTCGTCACGCCCGGCCTCCTCTGCAAAATGGAAAAGCCCGGAGTTATACTTGTCATCAGCGAGCCGGAACAGGTCGCAGACCCGGGCATACACACCTTCATTATGGGACAGGGTATGCAGGGTCTCGTAGTGCTCAATACCCCGGTCCTCGCAGATGCGCAAAAAAATGATCCGGTCGATAATCAGCTGGACGGCAGTGTTCACCTCTTCCTGCGAGAGCCCTAAATTGCGCAATGCAATGTTGCGGGCAAGCAGCAGCCTCCAGTTCTCGATATCCTCCAGGAATTTTTCATCGACGCCGGCAGTCCCGTGTTTTTCACCGTTCGTTGCAACGTACTTGTCAAACGAACCTTTCTGGATACCTGCCGGGGAAAAAACCGCAACAATCCGATCCCATCGTTTCTCGTATTCCGTGTAGGAAAAATAAGCAATCCGCGCTGTTGCCGCCGTATCCTCTTTCCGGAGGGGAACATTGCAGTCATAGACTGCGAACTCCTCGAAGTTTGTCAGGATGGAAAGTTTCAGCCCGGCATTCCACGCGTAGCGCCGCAACTGGAGCGCCGCCTCCAGATCATCTTTAAGGGCAATGGCAGGCTTTTTTGCCTCGCAGATGAACTTCCGGGCCCCGCCAACCCGGAACGAATAATCGATATGCTTCGTCTGCCCTCGGATGCGGATGGGATCTTCGTGGGCTACCTCTTTGTACGCTTCCGACCAGCCCTTGTTATTGTCTACGTCCCAGCCAAGAGCACGGAAGAACGGATCGAGAAATTCACGCCGCAATTCCGTCTCGTTCTTCTGTCCCTTGTGATAGACCGGGCGGTTGAACTCATAACGCTGGACAAGATCAAGAACCGCCTGTGGTGCCGGCATGAAAAATAACGCCTCTTTTATGATACCTTAGCCGGCGTTCCAGCATCTAGCTTTCGATTTTGGCGGTCTTATCCAAAAAAGAGCGGACTTTATGCGCCCCTGATCCCTTTTCCTTTCTTCATCCCACGGAGGATTTTGGCAAAGACCGAGACCAGCGCCAGCAGCGAGACCCCGATGATCGCGTACGTGATGAGCGCAAAGTTCGCCTGGACGATCGGGAGGTTGCCCACGAAATAGCCGGCGAGCAGGAACAGGGACGCCCAGAGGATCCCGCCAAAGACATTGTACCCGATAAACCACGTGTACCGCATCTTCCCGACCCCGGCCAAAAACGGGGCAAAGGTCCTTATAACGGGCATGAACCGCGCGATGACGATGGTGAAACCGCCGTACTTTTCAAAATACTGGTGGGTCTCGTCGAGGTGTTCCTTTCTTACCGGGGAGTACTTCCATTCGAGCACCTTCATCTCGAAGGTATACCCGATCCAGTAGTTGAGCGTGTCGCCAAGCACGCACGCGAGGATCAAGGTCCCTAACAGGATGCGGATATCCAGCATCCCGGCACCCGCGAGCGCTCCTGCAACAAAGAGCATGGAATCACCCGGCAGGAACGCTGCGAGCACAATGCCACATTCGCAGAAGAGGATCAAAAAAAGGATCACGTACGTCCACAGCCCGTACTGCTGGAGAATCACCGGGAGGTACTTGTCAAAATGGAGTACCAGGTCGAGGATGTTGAACGGGAGAACCATGGTACCAGATCATTGAACCGGGTGCGATAAAGGGATTGGGGACCCTTAGCAAAAACAGACCATGTTACCGATCATTGCCGGCACCTGTTGCCTTTTCACCGTTTTTTCACCTTTTTCGCGGTTTTTGCCGCCGGGGTCTTTCCCTCACCGGCAGGTTTCCTGACCACTTTAACAAGTTTGCCAACACCCTTTGAGACCGACATAGTGGCTTTTGCCGCAGCCTTCGAGGGTTTTTCCTGTAACGGGAGGGCTTTCCTGACAAGAACTTCATCATCATCGTCAAGGCCAAGCGTTTTGAGATCCTCTTCACTTATGCGGATCTGCCCTTTCCGTACCATGTCATCCGCGATCACAGATGTTGTAACAGTTTTTTTGGAGATTTCATTGATGAGATCAACGTGTTCCCCTTCATGGATTCCGAGATCGGGCAGGTGTGCGATATTGAAACGCACCCTCCCCTGGCTTGGAAACGCCCGCTTCCTGAGTGTTAACCGGACTTCCTGCATAGTCGATAAACCATCCTTAATGGGTAAATATCTTTCTGAAATTTGCGATGAAATCCGGCTCCGGGGAACCAGACAAAAATAACCGGGTTTACTCCGGGACTATGAAAAGAGGTGAAAAATGTGGGGGTTCCCTGCATCAGGGCCCCGTCCGGGGCACAGCAGGGCATGGATTTTTTTAGTTTTTTTCTTACTGATCCTCCGCGGGGACGTCCCTTCGGGGCGGCGGCACTCATCGTACATGGGAGAGTTATATCCTCATAACGTATCCGGAATATCCTAAAAACCGGAGGATCACCGGCCTTTTGCAGAGCCCGGAATTTATCTTTTTGGGATTTATGCCATGCACCGTGAAAAATCCCAGGCCGGAATAACCGGTGTACGGGAACCTGGCCTTACCTGATTTCATCCTGCGGGCGTTTGTGGACTGGGCGAACTGCCAAAGAGTCCCTGAAACACTGTTATCAGCCCGAAGCGCCAATACTCTTGTCAGCAAACGGGGAAGAACAGCGATGAAACACCAGTGCGATGAACCGGTCATCCAGATGCACGTCAGGCCGGCAATGACGGTCGGCGAATTGGTCAATGCAATGGGTAAGGCCGGGGCATACAACGGCGGCTCGCTCTGCCATGCGGCAGATATCTATGAGCAGATGCTGCGGGATTGCGACACGACAAAATTCTTCGGGCTTGCCGGCGCGATGGTTCCGGCCGGTATGGGTGGAATCGTTTCCGATCTCATCAAAGACGGTCATATCGACATCCTCGTCTCAACCGGCGCAAACCTCACGCATGACATCATCGAGGCGATCGGCTGCCGGCACTTCCACGGCACCGCCTTCTGCAGCGACATCGAGCTCCGGCATGACGAGATCAACCGGATCTACGATGTCTACCTCCCGAACGAAGCTTTCGGGCACTTCGAGGAGTTCATGCAGGGCGTGTACGGCGAGCTCGAACCCAAAAGCACCGTCTCCATCTCCGGGCTCCTACGCCACATCGGTTCGCACGTAAAAACCGGCATTCTTGCCACCGCCGCCCAGAAAGGGATCCCGGTCTACTGCCCGGCCGTGCAGGACTCGATGGTAGGACTCCAGGTACCTGGCTCTTCTCGCAGACCAACAAGGTGACCGTGGACGCGTTTGCCGACATGCCGGCACTTCTTGACACCTGCTTTGCGACCAAAAAAGCCGGCGCCTTACTCGTGGGCGGGGGCGTGCCCAAGAACTTCATCCTCCAGAGCATGCTCATGACCCCGAACGGTTTCGATTACGCGATCCAGCTCACCGGCGACCGGCCGGACCTTGGCGGGCTCTCGGGAGCGACGCTGGACGAAGCCCGGTCGTGGGGCAAGATCACCGAGGAGGCACAGGCCGTGACCGTGTACGGGGATGCGACCATCACCCTCCCGGTCCTCGTCGCGGCCGTCATGGAGCGGCTCAGCCATGCCTGACCTTATCCTTGCCCTCGATATAACGGAAAAGAAAAAGGCGCTCGCGGTAGCACATGCCTGCGCCCCTTATCTCGATGCAATCAAGATCGGGTACCCGCTCGTGCTCTCGGCCGGGCTCGGGATAGCCGGCGAACTCAAAGAAGAGGGCCTGCCGCTCATCGCCGACTTCAAGGTTGCCGATATCCCGAACACGAACCAGCTCATCTGCGAGCAGGTCTTCGATGCAGGTTTCTCCGGGATCATCTGCCACGGTTTTACCGGCATGGACTCAGTGAAAGCCTGCGTGGCCTCCGCCCATGCGCACCGAGGGGAGTGCTACGTGGTCGCCGAGATGAGCCACCCGGGCGGGATGGAATTCTTTTCCGGCGGTGTTGCAGAGCAGATCGCCTCGGATGCCATCATTTCAGGAGCCGACGGGATCGTCGCCCCGGCCACCCGGCCGGACCGGGTTGGGGTCCTGCGCGGGTTTGTCGGCGACAGAAAGATCCTCTCCCCGGGGATCGGGACGCAGGGGGGAGATGTGAACGCGGTCGCCGCGCTCGTGGACGGTATTATCGTGGGCCGGTCGATCTATGAGGCACCGGATCCGGCGGCCGCAGCGCAGTCCTATGCCAATATCCGCAGGCACAAAAAAGCCTGAACAAATCCTGTTTTGAGACCCGATCCGCCGGTGCACGCCAGTACGTACCGCGAATGCAATATAACCTTCAGGGCACGGCCTAAAAGTTTTTTAAGGACTTGCGCGATGTAGTAGTATGGATTGGAGCACAGAACAAAGGAAAATTACGGAAAAATACAAGAAACTCGAAGATATCCCGGAATCCAAGCGAAAATACAAGTGCCATACCTGCCATCTCATCGTGGACCAGAACCCCTGCCCGAACTGCGGGGAGACAAAACTCGAGATCATGTGCCCTCTCGATAACTGCCACTGCACGCACGAGATGATCTCCGGGATCGAGTACTGCCCCCTCTGCGGCAAGCCTGTCTGTCCCGAGTGCGGCTCCCATGACGTCGTCCAGATCAGCAGAGTGACCGGCTACCTGCAGGATGTTTCCGGGTGGAATGCCGGTAAGCAGCAGGAACTCAAGGACCGCAGGCGGTATTCGGTCGCGTAACCGCGCCCGGGTTTTTCTCAGGTTCTTTCCTGTAAACGTTGATGCATTCCAATAGAATTGCCGGGTGCACCGCTGAAAAGAGTTTTAAGTGCTGCAGAACAGCGCTGATAACACCCTGCACGGGAGTACTTCCTCACCGTATATGATTTTTTTCTGGATCATCGCCCGCTTGAACCGCACTTCCGTGTGCTGCGGGTTGAATTCCAGGACTTTCTCGTATTTTCTCATCGCCTCGTCATACCGTCCCATCTCATCCAGGCAGTTCCCCATCGCATTGTACGCGTTGCAGAACCGGGGTGCAATGGAGACCGCCATTTTCAAATATTTCAGGGCGTCCTCTTTTTTCCCGCTGTTTTTTATTTCCAGCGCCCGCCGGTAGAGATACTGTGCTTCGAGCGGAATACCCGTTGATCTGAATGGTGCCATATCTGACTTCACCCATGAACCCTCTCCACAAGGAAGCATTCCCGTGGTTAATCTCTGCTCTGGATGCAGGGGTCATTAAGAATTTGCACGCCGGTATTGCCATGCAGATATGCACCCATTATCTGCTGTGCAAAGTGACGGGCGGATCTGGAAGGAGGAGACAAGAAATCTTCCACCCGTAAGATTTTGGATCTGCACGATACCAGCCATATGACCGGAAAACCCGCACATGGTTGCAGGGTTTTTTTTCGTATTGAGCCGGGGATATCAAGACCTGTTCCCCGCAATGAATAATTTTAATACCTACCTCTCCCGTTCAACTAACTAGTATGGCAGTGATCGATCAGGAGAGGGTCAACCGGATCAAACAGGTTCTCAAATGGAACCCGAGAGGGATGACCATCTCGGATCTCACGAAAAAGATGCAGATTAACCGGAACCTTATTGCAAAAAACCTGGACATGCTGGTCATCTCCGGGCAGGTGGAAATGCAGCCGGTCGGTGCGGCAAAGGTGTACTTCCTCTCACAGAGAGTGCCGGTAGCGTCAATGCTTGAATTTTCTTCTGATCTGGTGATCATGATCGACCGTGATGAGAGGATCATCTTTGTGAACGAACAGGTTCCCACCCTCCTGGATGTGCAGAGGGAGGCACTGATCGGGAACAGGATCGATGTGATCAACAACCCGTTCCTGCAGGATCTCTGCCGGAGCGTACCGGACCCGGAAGACCGGAGCGGCAAAGAACACGTGGCCGAGATGAGCAGCCTTGTCAGGGACGTGCACCGGTACTTCCGCATAAAAAAAGTACCCACCGCATTTGAGGACGGGAGCCACGGGTTTACGTTTATCATCGAGGACATCACCGCTCAGAAAACGTACCACCAGATGCTCGAGATCAGCGAAGCGCGGTACAGGGGCCTTGTCATGTCCTCAGGTGAGGCAATTATCGGGAGTGCGCCCAATGGCCGGATCACCAGCTGGAATCCTGCGGCCAAGCGGCTCTTCGGGTATGGAGAGGCGGAGATTGTCGGGTACCCTTTCAGCCAGCTGGTACCCGGAAGACCTACGGGGATCTTGACCGGCTCCTGCACGATATACGCCAGGGCGACTGTATCCAGCGGCGCGAGATGCAGATGATGTGCCGGGATGGCACCGTGATCGATGCCCTGATCACGATCTGTCCCATCCGGGATGAGAACGGGATCATCACCGGGACATCATCGATCATCCAAGACATTACCTGCGAGAAACTTGGCGAGCGTGCCCGGGAATATGAAGATCGGTACCGTACTCTTGTGGAGGACATGAATGTCGGTGTATACCGGAGCACGGGCGATCCCCGGGGCAGGTTTGTCTGGGGGAATACCGCACTCCTCCGGATATTAGGATTTGGCTCGATGGAGGATCTCCGGGAGATCAACGTGACCGATGTCTTCTCTCTTCCGGACGGGCGAACGCAGCTGCTCGATGAACTGCGCAACAGAGGATTTGTCAAAAACCGGATACTCTCCCTGAAACGTACCGACAATACACCGGTTACGGTCAGCGTCACGGCCCTCGCGGAATTTAACGAGAACAAGGATCTGGTGTTCATCAACGGGATCGTGCAGGATATTTCCGGCTTTGTGAACCCGGGGGCCGACCAGGCGGGGTCCCCTGACGGGAACGGATAAACCACGTACAGGCAGGATAGGATCCGGGGCGGCCCGCAGATCCGGCAGATTCCCTGGGGCACCCGTATCAAAATCTTACTATCAGATGTGAGCAAATAGCAGAAATGAAAGGTCGATCACCGCATGCGCTATTATCTCGATACCACGACACTCTTCGTCCGGGGCGCATTCCGGGCTGCAAGCACCGGGATTTCCGGCGGTATCCGGAGCGTCACCACCCTCTTTAACCACACGGTCCCCGCAGACTGGGACCATACCGGGCCGGAAAAAGAGATCGAGCTGGTCGCCGCCGCTGCCGGTACCGGACAGGACGTGCTGGGGCTCCTTACCTCAGTCCCGATCTCTACCCTCTGCGTGTTCCAGTATGATTTTATAACGGTTTTTGTGACCGCCGGTATCCGGCAGGAGCCGCCGGCCGGGGAGCATACTTCTGATACCATCAACATCATCGTCTGCAGCAGCGAGGGGATGGAGGATTCAGCGCTGCTCGAAACCATCATGGTTGCAACCGAGGCAAAGGCCGAAGCCCTGCTTGCCGGAGGCCGGGTCTCCGGCACTCCCACCGATGCCGTGATCGCCGCATGTGAGGGAGGGGTACGGTACCGGTACGCAGGAAGGATTACGGAGCCGGGCAGGCGGGTACGGGACGCGGTCTTAAAGGGCGTGCCCGAAGCCCTGCGCAGGTACGAGAGCGGATTACCACAGGAGCCAGCGTTTTTCATCTACAGCCGGTTCGAAGGCGGGCACTGGGTGGAGTGGTCGCCCCATAACTGCCCCTATTATCCATGCCATTTTCCCGGCCAGCGCTGCGACTTCTGCTACTGCCCCTTCTACCCGTGCAAAAACGAAGAGCTCGGCGAATGGTCAGAGAGTTCCTCAAACGGCCGGGTCTGGAACTGCTCGCGCTGCACCCTGCTCCACGAGCCGGCGGTTGCAGATTACCTGAAACACTATCCCGACGCCTCGCTCGAAGAACTGGAGCGGTACCGGAAACAGCAAAAAGAGAAAATTATTCCTTGATCCCGAGCGCCTTCAAGAGCTCGGGGAGAGGAATGCCATGCGCTTCCGCTGCTTCGCGGACAGTTTCACCGCGGGCGATTGCGCACCCGACACAGCCCATGCCGAACTTGAAGAGTGCCTCGGTCGATTCAGGTTTTGCCTGGAGAAGATCATAGATCGTAGAGTCTGCGGTTAATTCAGCCATACTACACTTAGTTCCCGTGCGGGGACATAAATCTCACCATCGCGGCTATGGCAGGCCCGCGGTCACTTTCGCGGCGCACGGTACACAATATATACCCATGATGACATCCGATGTACCCTTGGAGATGTAAGAATGGATTATTCCGAAGCTACCGAGAGAATCTCCCGTAAGTTTTCCAAAACCGGAAAAGAGATCGACCGCCAGAAGGTGGAGGGCAAGCTGCGCCGGCTCATCGAAGAGTTCGGCGTCCAGCCTGCCGAGGCTGAGCGCAGCGTGTCAAACGAACTCGCAAAGGAATTCAATATCGCCCCGGCCACGGGATTTGGCGGGAGCGCAGGGGGAACAGGCGGCCCGACCGAACAGAAGCCGGTCGCCGCTGCACAACCCGGCGACTGGGTGACCCTTGAAGGAAAGGTCGTCTCCCTTTCCACACCTACATCGCCGGCAATTGCCCAGAGCGGCATCATCGCGGACGAATCGGGCGGGATCCGGTTTGTGGTCTGGGCAAAGTCCAATGCCCCAAAGATGGAGGAGGGCAGGTGGTACCGGCTCGAATCCGCAGTGGTGGACGAATACAAAGGGGTCCCGAACCTCAAAGTTCACTCAGGAACAACGATAAAAGAGATAGAAAAGACCGACCCGCTCATCCCGGCGCCGGTCCTGGTCAAGGATCTCCATCCCGGGGTCGCAAGTGTCCGCGCGAAAGTGATCCAGGAATGGGATGTCACGCACGACCGGATGCTCCAGTCCGGCCTTTTGGGCGACGAGACCGGCACGGTCAAATTTATTATCTGGAAAGAGCAGGGCAAAGAGAGACTTGCCGTCGGTTCCGTGTACTCAGTCTTCTACGCGCAGGCAGAAGAGTTCAACGAACGGCTCTCGCTCAACATCACGGGCGCAACGATCATGCAGGAGGAGGGGGATATTGCCACGGCAACCGGTGGCGATGTGGAAATCCGCGGCGCCATCGTGCATATCGCGCCCGGCTCCGGGATCATCAAGCGCTGCCCGGTCCCGGGCTGCAACCGGGCGCTCTCCCGGCAGAACTACTGCCCAATCCACGAGATCCAGCCCAATTTTGTCTACGATCTGCGGATCAAGGGCTGGCTTGATGACGGCGAGAAAACGCACAATATTCTCTTAAAGCGCGACGTGGTGGAAGCCTTGACCTGGATGAATCTCGACCAGGCAAAGGAGATCGCGGAGAACAACCCGCTCGGGATGGACGAGGTCTTTTTGCAGATGCGGGACAAGGTGCTCGGCCGGTATGTGGCCTGCAGGGGCCGCGAGATCGAGAACCGGCTGCTGGTCAATACCTGCGAGCGGATGCACTTCGAGAGCGGGGAGCATGCGAAGCTCCTGAACCGTGCCGGGGGTGCATCATGAGCGCCACGGCACCGGAGATGGGCCGGCGGGACGGAAGTTTCGAGCGCGAGCCGGCGCGAAGGGTCTTTGCAAACGAACTGCGGGAGTGCAGGTACCAGTTCAAAGACGGCGAGGACGAGAAGAGCCCCACGTTCGTGCTGCTCCCGACAGGAGAGCGCAGCAACCGGATCTTTATTGTCGGTACGCTGACCGAGAAGACCCGGCAGGGGGAGCAGAACATCTTCTACCGGGGGCGGGTGATCGACCCGACCGGCACCTTCTTTATTATGGCGGGAAGCTACCAGCCCGAAGCGATGCAGCAGCTCGCAAAGATCGACACGCCGGCCTTTGTCGCGGTCATAGGAAAAGCCTCCATTTACCAGAAAGACCCGGCAAATGCGCCCCTGATTTCCGTCAGAATCGAATCAGTTAATGTCGTGGACAAGGAGACCCGGGATCTCTGGATACTGGACGCTGCTGCCCGCATGCTCGATCGCATCGATGCACGCACAGCCGGCGCGGGCACGGACATCCTCAAGGCAAAAGAGCAGTACCCCATGTTCGATCCGGTGATATACCGGAAGATGGCCTACGATGCGCTCGCGCAGATCAAGATGTAATTTTTTTTTTTTGGAATCCTCACAGTGTGTTCTGGTAAACGACCGCCTGGGCGCCGTTCGCAAAATTCGCGGTGACAATAACACTGTTGGTTCCGGAAGTACCGGCAAACGTCCCACTCGCCCCGGGGTTTGTCCCCAGCGTGCCGGCCTGTGCCCCGTTGATTGACACCTTGAGTCCGGTGATTTCCCCCGGGTTGCAGGTTGTGGTCATGACCTGGAGCCGGATGGTGGTGGACACCCTGCTCCCGGTGATCCCGATAGTGCACGTCGGTTCGGCCGGGAGAGATTCCCCCGCACTCGTCGGCTTGACGGTAATGACCGGACCGATCGGCGTCACCGGTCCCTGAGCCGGGCTCGTCAGGACCACCGCAACTACAATGAGAACAACGACAATGAGCCCGGCGATAACAAGGTAAGAGGTCAGGGCACTCTTTTTCTTCAGGATGACCCGGCAGTTCGGGCAGGAGTTCTGGCCGGGTTCAACAGGTGCGCCACAGCGAGGGCAGGTCTTCAACGCCATATACACCGGCATTCGCCGGGATAGTTAATAGGCGTATCAGCAATAATGAAAAAACGTTACATCCCTTCGAGAGCACGCAGGCTCGCGACTGCACCGTCGAACTGTTTCACTTCAACAACCGCGGTCGCATGCTCCCGCCGCATCGCGGCCATCACCGCGGGAAAACCAATAGTCCCCTCCCCCACAGGACTATGGGTGTCCCGCTTCCCATCATTGTCGTGGAGGTGCAGGTGCGTGAAGTGCGTGCCGAGGAAACGGGGCAGGCAATGGTTGAGGTTCGCATGCCCGACATCGAGCGTGAACCGGTGGCCTTCGATGAGCGCGAGATCCTCCGGGGTCCGCAGGTTAAAGAAATTCATGTCTCCCATGTTCTCGAACGAAAACGCGACCGACAGATCGCGTGCGGCGCAGGAGAGCTCATCAAGGGATTTTTCAAATTCCCGGTTGGCCTGCTCGCGCTCCTGTTCCCATGCAAAATAGCCCGGGTGGAGGACAACCGCGGCGCCGATCTCCGCTGCCTGGGCAAAACAGTCGGTCATGACCTCGACACTGGCCTTGCGGACGGCCTCGAAGAGGCAGGCAATGTTCATGCCGTGATAAGGGGCATGGAGGATAAAATCCGCGGAGTAACTCTCGAAAAGTTCCGGGCTGCTCACGAAATGGAGTCCCTCGTCCATGACCTCGATGAGGCCGGTGAGGCGCGAGAGCCTGTCCAGCGCCCCGGACAGCGGCTCTTCAAGGAGGCAGTAGGACGAGATCCCGATCATGATGAGCGGTAGCGCACGAGCGGATAAATAGGTGTGGATCGGGAGGGACCCGCGACGGCAGGGGATCTGAAAGACCGGCATCAGCCCGCGGTGGGTCCCGGTCAGGGACCGCCCACCCTGCGGCGTCACAACAAAGGTATTCTCGATGCCGACGAGCCCCACGCCTTTGATCCCTTTCTTCGGCTCGACCGCAAAGACCATCCCTTCCTGCAGCGGTTCATCGAACCCTTTCGCGATCACCGGTGTCTCATCGATCCACAGACCGATCCCGTGGCCGAGGAACTTCACCGTGTTCTGCCCGTAGCCCATGAACCCGTCCCTGAACTCCTGGGTAAGGCCGTCCATGACCGTGGTGTAGATATCCGATGGTATCGCGCCCGGTTTCAGGAGCGTTGCCACCTCGTCCTGCACCGCGACGCACTGCTCGTGGACCCGGATCGCCTCTTCCGGGATGGATCTCCCGAACATGTACGACTGCGTCTTGTCAGTATGGTATCCCTCAACACCGCAACCGATATCAATCACGACAAGATCGCCTTTTTCGAGTTTTCTCTCCCGGCTCCCGGACATCGGGACTGCGGGATGCAGCCCGGAAACTCCCCCGGGAGTATCGACACAGATAGGCGCAATCGAGCTCGTTCCGAACCCGATCTGACCTAGGAGCATCTCGTTAAACATCCCAAAACGCATGAGCCCCTGGTGCCCTTCCCGCACCATGACCGAATAGAGATCGGCAGTGAGCGAGATTTCATCGATCCCTTCACGAAGAAGGTCCGGGGCGAGATCCTCAAGCACATGCCGGTGGATCACCCCGGCCTTCTCCATGAGAGCGAGCTCGGTACGGGCTCTTGACCGCCCGGACCGCCGCTATGTGTGCGTCAAGCGGGAGCGGTGACGGAAAAGCAAAATGTTTCTGCATGCGCCCGTACTGGGCAAGCGTAACCGAATCGAGTTCGAGATAAACCGGGTCCTTAACCGGGCCGGTCGCCGCTGCCGCGTCCCGGAAGCTCTTCATCGGCCGTATATCGGGAAAGAGCGATTCGCACTGAGCCCGCTCGTAACTTTTCCGGACCCAGAACACAGCGTCGCCGTCCCGGGGCACAAAGAGCAGGCCGTCCTGGATGGTGCCGGTAAAATAATAGAGGTTCACCTTCTCTGATATGGCCGCGACCGACCAGCCTGAGCAGCGGCGATCCATCTCTGCACGGAACCGGGCCAGACGTGCAGTGAGCTCTGTTGCGGGAACCTGCATATGCTGCCGGATCTATTGGCCGGGACGCTATTTAGTGATGCTGAAAAAGGGGCCGGGATCGATAAGAGGCGAGAGGGAAGAGAAGAGAGGGGATTATTTTTGCATCTTATCCGCTTCCCACCGCTCCAGCACCTCGTTTCCTTCGATAAAGACGAGGTTGTGGCGTTTTGCGTACTTCTTTGCGTCAGCCTTGGAGAGCGCATAGCCGCTCTCGTCGTCCAGCATCTCACAGATCGTGACCGAGGGGGTGATACCCGCCATCTCGGCCATGGCGATCGAGAGTTCGGTCTGGCCGCGCCGGACATCCAGGAGGCCATCGGCCGCCCGCAGGAGTGCCATGTGGCCGGGCGTCCTGAAGATCTCATGGAAATTTTCGCCACCTCCATTGAGTGCCCGCTTTACCTGTTCTGCGATTGCATTCACGGTGAGCGTGCGGTCGCGGTCGGTGATGCCGGTGAAGGTGTTGCGGTGGTTCACCCAGAGCGAAAATGAGGAGTGGTTCTTGCGGTCGTACGGGATGTCGCCCTCGCGCTCGGCAACCGCGGTTGCCCGCAGGGCGTCGCTCGCGAACGGGAGGCCGAGGCGCTGCGCCGCAACGGGATGCACCGCGGTGCAGATCAGGCCGCCGCCGTCCTTGCGCATGCGCACGATGTCACGCGGGGTCACCGCATCGGAGCGGATAGCAAAGTCGGTCTCACCCTCGCGGTCGTCGAAATCGTAGAGCAGGATAAACTTCCCATCCCGCAGCGCGGCAAGGGCATCGTCGATCATGGCCCCACCTCAACGTTGATGCTGTCGTTGTCTTCGACACCGAGCTTGCGGCGGAGGGCAACCGGGGCGATCACTTCGATGAGGTCATCGGGGTAATGCGTGCGCCCGGGCACTACGATGCCGCACCTGATTGTCCCAATCCGGCAGGGGATGCAGCGGGCATCGCCGAAGGTCCGGCCGTCCGTGGAGAACCCCTTGATCCGCGTCCAGTCAAGCGCATCGATCTTCTTCCGGATCGCAAGGCTCGAGGGAACGAGCCGGATGTTCAGCGTGCCGGGGTAGGGTTCGAATCCGAGGGCAGCGGTGAACTGCTCCTTGTACGGCCCCAGGCTCATGTAGTACTTGCCCTCACCGATGCCGCTGACCACGGCACCGCTGATGAGGTACTGGTTTTCGCCGCCTTCCGAAAAGATCCTGCAGTACTCCTGGTACTCCCTTATGAGCATCTCTTCGCCGGCCTTTGTCACGGTCACGTGCTGGCCGTCGGCCGCGAGGTTCCGGGTGATGAGGCCGGCACTCTCGAGGCTTTTGAGCCGGCGCGACGCGGTCTGCTGGCTGATGCCCATCATCTCACCGATGCTCTGGGTGGAGACAAAGATGGGACCGCGGCACCCGCCCCGCACTGCAAGGACCTTGAGACACTGGAGATCTTCAGCGGGAATCATAGTTACCAAATTTGAGTTGCTTGCTATTTATGAGTTGCTTTGTAGACGGGCCTCGTCGTGGTTCGTTTGTTGTCGAAAGAACGTTCGTTAGTTATTTAACGAGCCGGGTCGATGTAGCTGAGCATGAAATCCGAAATGCGCAACCAGCTCGCCGAGAAGATGGCGGGAGAGATTACGCTGTCGGACTCACCGGGGCTTGCACTCAAGAAGTGGCGCCAGAATTTCGAGATCGCACCGGGCGTCCTGTCGGACCACCTGGGCATCTCCCCTTCCGTGATCAGCGATTACGAGAGCGGCAGGAGAAAGAGCCCCGGAACTGCCGTGGTCGGCAAGATTGTCGACACGCTCCTCTCCATTGATGAGGGAAACGGCGGTAAACACATTAACAAATTTTCCTCCATGCTCTTTTCGGGCATCGATGATGATGTGATCCTCGATATCCACGAGTACACGAACCCGGTCTCCCTTGGCGCATTCACCGAAGCGATCGGGTGCACGCTGCTCTGCGGGCCCATGGACCAGTCTATTTTCGGCTACACCGTGGTCAACAGCCTCAATGCGATCCTCCAGCTCTCCGCTGAGGAGTTCAACCGCATCTATGGCTGGAGCACGGAGCGGGCCCTGATCTTCACGAATGTCTCGACCGGTAAGTCGCCGATGGTCGCGATCCGGGTCACACCCTTCAAACCGCGGTGCGTGATCCTGCAGGGAATCGGGGCGGAGAGTGTCCACCCGTTCGTGGCAAAGATGGCAGACCGGGACCATATCACGGTGTTCTGCACGGAGATGGAGATTGACAAAATAGTGAGTACCCTGAGGGAAAAAGAATGGTAGGAATCATTACCTACGGTGTGTATATACCGAGATACCGGATCAAGGTTGAGGAGATCTCCAGAGTCTGGGGCGCAAATGCCGCAGATATCACCGGAGGACTGGGCGTTTTTGAAAAGTCCGTCCCCGATCTCGATGAGGATGCCGCAACGATTGCGGTCGAAGCAGCGCGGAACGCCCTGAAGCGCCGGAAGGTTGACCCCGAAAAGATCGGCGCCGTGTACGTGGGCAGCGAATCGCACCCCTACGCGGTCAAACCAACAGCCTGCACGGTGGGGGAGGCGATCAGTGCAACGCCCCACATGACCGCGGCAGACTTCGAGTTTGCCTGCAAGGCAGGTACCGCAGCAATCCAGACCTGCATGGGCCTCGTGAAAAGCCACATGATCACCTACGGACTTGCGATCGGCTCAGATGTCTCGCAGGGTGCACCGAGCGACGCGCTCGAGTACACGGCGGCAGCGGGCGGAGCGGCGTTCGTGATCGGAAACGACGATCCGATTGCAACTCTCAACCACACCTGCTCGTTTACCACGGACACACCTGACTTCTGGCGCCGCGAAGGGCAGGATTATCCCCGCCACGGCGGCCGGTTCACGGGAGATCCCGGGTATTTCAAGCACGTGAAGGGCGCAAGCCAGCTGCTCTTCGAACAGATGCAGACTACCGCGAAAGACTACGATTACGCGGTCTTCCACCAGCCAAACGCGAAGTTCCCGCAGAAGGCGGCAAAGGACCTCGGGTTTTCATCGGAACAGATCAAGCCCGGCCTCGTGGTGCCGCACCTCGGGAACACCTACTCGGGTGCGTCTCCCATCGGCCTGGCGGCGACCCTTGATATCGCAAAGCCGGGTGACCGGATCTTTGTCTGCTCGTTTGGGTCAGGCGCCGGGAGCGACGCCTTTGACATCACGGTAACCGACGCGATCACGTCCGACGCGTTCCACCGTGATGCGGCGCCTTCGGTGCAGCAGCTCCTCAAAGACCCCATCTACCTGGACTATGCACGGTACGCAAAACACAAGGGAAAGATCGTGATGTAATCATGAGAGACGTAGCAGTTATCGGGATCGGGTGTACCAGGTTCGGCGAGAAGTGGGAGAGCTCGTTTAGGGATCTCTTTGTCGAGGCCGGTGCACTGGCACTTGAGGATGCCCGGCTCTCGGGCGAGAAGATCGACGCGATGTACATCGGGAACATGAGCGCGGGCCGGTTCATCGAGCAGGAGCACATCGGTGCCCTGATCGCAGACTACGCCGGCATGGCGACCTTCCACATCCCCTCGACCCGTGTCGAGGCGGCATGCGCATCCGGCGGGCTTGCCTTCCGGCAGGCAGTCATTGCGGTCGCAAGCGGTATGGAGGATATCGTGGTCGCAGCCGGCGTCGAGAAGATGACCGATGTCGAACCGGGCGCAAGCACCGATACGCTTACCGGCGCGGCAGACCGCGAGTGGGAAGGATTCATGGGAGCAACGTTCCCGGGCCTGTACGCGATGATCGCACAGGACTACATGCACCGCTACCCGCTGACCCGCGAGCAGCTGGCGGCAGTGCCGGTAAAAAACCACTACAACGGGGCACGCAATCCTATCGCACAGTTCCAGAGCGAGATTACCCTTGACACGGTCCTGAAATCCACCATGGTGGCCGAGCCCCTGCGGCTGTTTGACTGCTCGCCGGTGACCGATGGGGCGGCTGCGGTGATCGTGGCGCCGCTCGACCGGGCCCGCGAATTCACAGATACGCCGATAAAAGTGCTCGCAAGTGCGCAGGCAAGCGACACGATCGCGTTGCACGACCGGCGCGATATCTCGACGCTGGACGCGACGGTTGCGGCCGGTAAGCGCGCGTTTGAGATTGCGCACCTCACCCATAAGGATATCGACATGGTCGAGGTACACGACTGCTTTTCGATCGCGGAGATCTGTGCGATCGAGGACCTTGGCTTCTGCAGGAAGGGCGAGGCAGGTAGATTCACGGCCGATGGCGAGACGTCCCTTGGCGGGAAGATCCCGGTCAACACGAGCGGGGGCCTCAAAGCCTGTGGCCACCCGGTCGGTGCGACCGGCATCAAGCAGGTCTGCGAGATCGTCGAGCAGCTCCGCGGCACGGCCGGCAAGCGCCAGATCGACGGCGCGAAGATCGGTATGACCCACAACGTGGGCGGGACCGGCGCAACAGTCGCGGTCCACATTCTCGGGAGGGTATGACCATGACGGTTGCACGGTTCTGGAGAAAGATCCCGCAGCGGTACAACATGGTGGGAACGAAGTGCGAGACGTGCGGGCGGCATTTCTTCCCGCCCCGGAACCTTTGTCCTGACTGCCGCCGGGCCGGTAAGATTGTCGACCACACGTTTGCCGGGTCCGGAACGGTCGTCACCTTCACGGTGATCCACACGGCAGCCGAGCAGTACCAGATGCTGACCCGTACGTGCTCGCGATCGTCAAGCTCGACGAAGGCCCGCAGATCACGACGCAGATTGTCTGCAGTCCCGAAAAGGCGAAGATCGGGATGAAGGTCAAGAGCGTCTTCCGCAAAATCGTCACCGATGGCGAGAGCGGGATCATCCACTACGGCACGAAGTTTGTGCCGGTGGAGTAAATTTTCTTTTTTACCGGGAGGGCCCGTTGGTTTTTCTCCATGAATTTTGCGGAGAGTGGAGGCCGTGTATACCTTCCCTGCAAACGCCTTCGTGAGCACCGATATCACCTCCCAAAAAACCGGCACAGAGCGGCCCCCATGAAAATCCCACCGCCCCACAGGGAACGACAATCGAGTGCCGGATGGGCTCACGGGAGACACGATGAAGAGTTGCCGGGAGGGATTTCAGGGCCCCGGGAATTGTGTGTGTCTCCAGTAACCCATTCTCCGACGATGCCCCTTTTCCGGAACGTGGCCTTTTCCCTTATATAAGGCACTGATCCCACAAAAACAGGCACTAATTCAGGGTCCGGAAGGCATTTTCACGTCGGAGAGGAGAGGCCGCTAATAGCAACGTTCCAGCGGCCGATCTTTTTCCGGATGGACAAAGATACATGGAAATGAGAAGAAAGCATGTTTTTTGGAACCCGACGTGTTCCGACCAGGTCGCACCGCCGGATAACCGATTATGGAGTTACTATAGAGATATAGTGTAAAATATTATGTATATTGGAAAAATCTATATTATCTGGCTTCCATAAGAATCAATGGGCATATTGGTGATGGCATTCGGATTGTTGGATAATCTGCATTCGATATCATCTCATTACCATGAGAAAAAGCGATTTTCCCGACTGCAAAGGGTCGGGTATGCACAACGAATTGGACGTACGGCGGTTGACAGCAGGGATTTCGAATACGAAGTGCTGGACCTCTGTATTCAGGGCAACTCTTATGCAGTACCGGCTTGAAGATTTGGTCAGGGCACTGTCAACGCACGGGGCAGTCATGATAGAAGAACTCTCCCGGGAATGGAAATCTTTTCTCGGCGTCCCCTGTGGTCTCGCACAGGTATCGGTCTCCGGCAAAGGCCTCAATATCGAACTCTTCAATGTCGGGCTGTACACAACCTCGCTGTTCGCACTTCGTTGGGTAATCGAAAGTAAAGAGCGATATGCTGCAATTGTAAAAATCCCGGAACAACCGGTAATGCCGGCATGGAAAGATCGCAGGATCTCCCCCGAACAGCAGAGACTCAGCGCCTTTGCATGAAATGGTAGCGGATAGTGGAGTTACAGGACGGTTCGCCCATAAGCGGGCCTAAGGTCCGGCAACCCGATCCGGGCCCGTATAGGCCCCGGATTGCTTCATTATCCCGGGACCGACAGGCAGGTTTCGCAAAAAACCGGCCAGTTTCGCGGATTTTTCCGATCATTTTCCGGAATTCACGTCAGAGAATGACCGGGATCCGGCAGGCGCGTTTAGCCATGTTCCAGCGGCCGATCTTTTTCCGGATGGGCAAAGATACGTGGAAATGATAGGATAGCGTGTTTTGGGAGTCGGAACGCATGATCCTCACGTCGGACACCGGCGTGGATTTTATGCCCGGGGCGCTCACTTACCCATCCAGGAACCCGAGCACCGTCTCACAAAACCGGTCCGGGCACTGGTACATCAGCCCGTGCCCCCCGGGGGGGCCGTCATCTCTGCGATCCTTGTCGGCTCCATCATCCTCACGTTCAGCACCGTCTTTAATTATTTTCATTCTGAAAGATGGCTGGCGGACTAATACGCTTCCTGGCATAACCCGCAATGAAGAGCGGGAAAAAAGATGTAATTTTATGGGTTTTTTATTTGGGCCGGTTGTGCTTTTTTAAGACGGATGTCGAGCACGCCATTTTTCAGGGTTAATTTCGCCCCATCATTCATGACCGGCCCGGGGAGCGGGATTACCTGGGAGAGGGAGCGCGATCTCCGTTCGCACAGCCAGTTTCCGTCACAATCCCCCATTCTTGCCTCCTTACGGTCACAGGTGATTTTCAGGGTTTTTTCGTTAAGTAAGGTAACGGATATTTTTGAAATTCCGGTTCCCGGGATCGTGTCCATTGTCACTGTCACTTCATCATCATGCTCAGTGACTTCCGCGTTTTGGATGTGCACATACTGGCACACGATCCCGGGGTCATCATCTTCTGGCAACAGCGGATTATCAGCTGGTTCAAGAGCAAGCTGGTACAGGTAGTCCATGGATGCCCTGAGTTCATCGAGCTCATCATAGATCGATCTGTGAAAACGTCGTACCATTGTCTACCACCTCCTGATTGTTGCCCAGGTATATTCCCACCTGGATACAAGGGACGGGTGTTGTTTGTGCCAATATACGTTTCCCTAAAAAATCCCGGATTGTTTTAAAAACGACGGGCACGGCTGAAATGATACGAATTCCCGGCAACAGGAGAGAATGCAGGATATTTTAAAAAATATCGGACAGCGATCCGTCAGGGTTTAAAACAAAGGTCGAGCCGCAGCCGTCGGGACCCGAGCAGAGGCAGAAATGCCCGTCCTCACCAAGATCCTCGTGGATGACGACCGTATCCTCCCGCTGGCAGACAGGACATGCGGGAAGGGTATGGTGGACCATGCTTCCCAATGTATGGCACTCAGGGAAAAAAGAGATTGCGGTTGGGGAAGGCCCGGCCGCCCCTGCAATCCGCCGGCACAATACTCCTGCCGGATTTCTGTCTCGTTCTGGAGCGCGGAACTCTCGGATCTCAACCCCCCAGGGTTTATACGTTCTGCGCCGGGACAAAACTGTTCCCGGTATGCATCACAACAGTCCGGGGGAGCTCGAGGCCGAGCGCCTCTTTCAGGACCTCCTCGACGGTCCCGACCGGGACAAATGCCAGTTCGCCCCGGACATCCTCAGGCACATCCTGGAGATCGCGCTCGTTCTCCTTTGGCAGGATCACCTTTTTGATGCCCGCCCGGTGTGCGGCAAGGACCTTCTCCTTGATCCCACCGACCGGCAGGACTGCGCCGCTTAAGGTAATCTCACCGGTCATTGCAAGGTCCGGGTCAACGGTTTTCCCGGTGATCAATGATGCGAGCGCAGAGAAGATCGTCACGCCCGCCGAAGGCCCGTCCTTGGGTGTTGCCCCCGAGGGCACGTGGATGTGGATATCGCTCGTGATAAAGTTAAACCCGTTCTGCGTGTTTGCAAGCCGCGACCGGATGAGGCTTGACGATATCGTCGCAGACTCCTTCATCACGTCTCCGAGCTGGCCGGTGAGGGTGAGCTTGCCGGTCCCGGGCATGAACGTCCCTTCGATGAAGAGGATCTCCCCTCCAACCGGCGTCCATGCAAGACCGGTGACGACACCGGGGACAGGTTCTTTTCGTGCGACTTCCTGCCGGATTTGCTCTTTTCCCAGGATCACGGAGAGATTACCGGGGGTCACCACGAACGGCAGCTCGGCGGTCCCGGAGACGATCTTCTCGGACACGTGCCGGGCGATCTTTGCCAGCTGTTTCTTGAGCCACCGGACTCCTGCCTCGCGGGTGTACTTCTCGATGATCTCCTTCAGGGCTGGATCCTCGATCTGGAGTTTGTCCGCATCGAGGCCATGCTCCTGCAGGATCTCAGGGATCAGGTGGTCTTTTGCGATCGCAAACTTCTCGTTCTTCGTGTATCCTGAGATCTCGATCATCTCCATCCGGTCGAGCAGCGGCGGCGAGATCGTCGCGAGGGAGTTTGCGGTGGCAATGAAGAGCACATCCGAGAGGTCATAGGGGACTTCGAGGTAGTGGTCCGAGAAGGTGCTGTTCTGCTCCGGGTCAAGGACCTCGAGCAGCGCACTCGCCGGGTCGCCCGCGTACGAGGAGGCCAGCTTGTCGATCTCGTCGAGGATGAAGACGGGATTTTTCGTGCCGGCCTTCTGGAGGCCCTGGATAATCCTCCCGGGCAGGGCACCGACATAGGTCCTCCGGTGTCCCCGGATCTCGGCCTCGTCCCTGACGCCGCCAAGGCTGATCCGGACGTATTTCCGGCCGAGAGCCTCCGCGATGCTTTTCCCGAGGCTCGTCTTCCCGGTCCCGGGCGGGCCGGCAAAGAGGAGGATCGAGCCCTGCTTCTCCTGCCGGAGTTTCATCACCGCGAGGTGCTGGACGATCCGCTCCTTGACCTTCTCAAGGCCGTTGTGATGGCTTTCGAGGACGCGGCGGGCCTGCCCGATATCGATGCTCTTCTTCTCTTCCGTGACCCACGGGAGATCGAGCAGGAGGTCGAGATAATTCCGGATCACGGAACTTTCATGGTTCTGGCTGCCGCCGGTCTCGAGTTTTTTGACTTCAGCGAGAGCCTTTTTGCGCACGTCGTCCGGCATCTTCGATTTCCCGACCCGTTCCCGGTAGCCTTCATCACCGGGCATGCCTTCGCTCGCGTTGAGTTCTTCCTGGATCACCCTGAGCTGCTCCCGCAGCATCGCTTCGCGGTTCGATTTGCTCACCCGGTCCGAAACTTTTTCTGCCATCTCGATCCGGATCCTGATATTCTCCCGTGTCCTGATGAGGAGCTCAAGGAACGTGATATACCGCTGCCGGACCGAGGTAATCTCGAGGAGCGCCTGCTTGTCGGCAAGGTTGACCGGCAGGAAGGGCATGACAAAACCCATGATCCGGTCAACGGAGTCCATCCGGTCGATCGGCCGGGTGAACTGTTCGGAGCCCGAAAAGCGGCTGCTGATCTCGTGAATGGTGCTTTTTACGTCAGCGAGGATCCGGGCCTGCAGGTCCGGTTCGAGATCCATAAGGTCCGGGACCGGTTCGCAGGAAGCGGAGAAGTGCCCGTCCTTTTCAGACAGGGAAACAACTTTTACCCTTTCTACAACCTCAGCACAGACAAGGGAGCCGTCATCGGAGGTCTGCACGTGGGTGATCCGGAACAGGTTCCCGGTTTTATACAGCGACTCTGCGGTCAATTCCGAAGGCCTCGTGCCGCTTTTTACCGTAAGGCCAACGGCTTGCGCTGCGTCTACGTCATTCTGTGCGGCGAGCAGGAGATCGCCGCTGGCCCGATCGACCGAAAACTTTGTCCGGCTCCCGGAATACGCAACAATCTCAAAGAGCGGTATGACGAGTTTTTCCTGTGAATCTTCATTTTTTTCTGACTGCATGGTTGCTCCATTTATTTAGTTTGAGTTTACCTAACTAAACGGCAGGACAAAAAAATTACCTGATCTTCTGCAGGATCCCGATCAGGAGATCCAGTTCGTCTTCGTTGAGCGAATCAATCATTTTTTCAATCACCCGGCGCAGGGCGACCTTTTCGGCCTGTGCGATCGTTTTTCCTTTCTCGGTCAGGTAGATGTACTGGATCCTCCCGTCATGGGGGCAGTGTTCCCGGTACACGCACTCCATACGGATAAACCGGTTGATCGTCTCGGTGATCGTGGGTTTCGAGTTTTGCGTGATCTCAGCAAGCCGGGAAAAGGTCACTTCTCCCTGTTCATCGATAGCTTTCAGGTAGGCGATCTGTTTGACCGTCATATCCGGGAGGCCGCATTCGGAGAAGATCCTGCAGGAGCATTCGTTCCTGATCCTGAAGAGTTTTTCAACCTCATCGAACAACTGCACCTCCCGGTCCATCATATATCGATCCTTCGTTAGTTAGGATTTACCTAATCATAAAGGTACTGGTCAGGGTATTATGAGAGAGATTGATCAGATGAACGGGGAGTTTGGTGCAGCCTGAACAGGATTACGAGGCGGAGCGGGCTTTCCGGATCATCCCATCACCGGGGATCGCGATCATCGCGATAGTCCGCGGAGTCATCCTTCTTGATCCCCCCCAGCATGAACGCCCTGAACATATTCGGGACTGCCGCGATCATCTTCGCGCTCTGTTCCGGGTATTATTTCCTAAAAAAAGGGAGGGCTCAGGCAACCGTAGAGTCCCATTATTTTTCCCAGGCGCTGATTCGCACGATCATACCCGGTCCCAGATCTGTGCCGGCAGGCTGCAACCTGATTGAATCCTGAAAGAAAATCCAAAAAAAAATTAAATGTACTGTTTTTTCCTCAGCCAGTCGGTCTGCGGCTTGAGGTACCGGTAAATAATATCGCACTTCTCATCCTGGAAACTCCAGGGGACGATAAGGACGGTGTCGCCTTCCCGTATCCACTGACGCTTCTTCATCTTCCCCTTGATCCTGCCCATGCGGGCGACCCCGTCAATGCACTGGACACGGATGTGATTTGCCCCCATCATCGTTTCGGCACGGGCGAACTGCTCATTGTTCCATTTTTTGGGCAGCCGCACGCGGGCGACGGGATGTACCATCAGGATTCACCGCATTGGGATCCACTGCTGCTTCATTGTTTTTTTTATGAAAACCACTCATTCAACCAACTACGTACGCATTATGCATGGTGGCTGACATGTTGAACCTATGTAAACAGACGGGTGCGCAACAACGGGCGTGACGCTTTTTTGGCAGATGATGGGGGAAAACGTCAGGGCAATGAACAGGTATGAAGTTTTTCGAAATCCAAAACCATTCCCTGACAGATACACATATGAGCCCGCAAAGCAATTGTCACTCAACGCAGCAGAGCAATAAAGACCGTACGAGTCAGCGCTTACGTTGACCATCTCCCCCGTGGGACAAAGCTGTTCCGGAGTTCATATTTTTCCATAACGATCGCAAAAGATCCACCGTTTGCGCCTGTTGCGCATCACCGGAGTGCCGGGACTCCAGAGGATCAGCCTTGCATATCATTTAGACAGGAAAAGACTTTTCCGGGATTTGCGGGAGCGAAGCCCGGAAACAACCATACAAAACGAGGTAGGAAATGTCACAACAGCTTGGCGGGCAGCCAATTATTATTCTCAGGCAGGGAACGACACGGAACCGCGGGCAGGAAGCCCAGAACAGCAACATTGCCGCTGCAAAGGCGGTAGCAAACGCGGTCCGTTCAACTCTCGGGCCGAAAGGGATGGACAAGATGCTTATCGACGGTATGGGCGATATCGTTATCACCAACGACGGCGCCACCATCCTCCAGCAGATGGACATCGAGCACCCGGCCGCAAAGATGATGGTCGAGATCGCAAAGACACAGGACGCCGAGGTTGGCGACGGCACGACATCCGCCGTGGTCATTGCAGGGGAACTCTTAAAAAACGCGGAGGACCTCCTCGGCCGGCACGTTCACCCGACCGTTATTGCGGAGGGGTACCGGCAGGCAGCGGCGAAATCACTGGAGATCCTGTCCGGGATCGCGGTCACCGTGAAACCGGGCGACAGCGAAATGCTCAAAAAAATCGCTGAAACAGCGATCAGCGGCAAAGGGGCGGAGGCGTACAAGGTCCTGCTCTGCGACATCGTCGTGCAGGCGATCACAAAAGTCACCGATCCCGACGGCAGCGTCGATATCAAGCACGTGAACGTGCAGAAAAAGGTCGGGGGGGCTATCGAGGATACCACGCTCGTCGAAGGTATGGTCATCGACAAGGAACGGGCGCACCCGGGAATGCCAAAAGAGGCAAAGAATGCAAAAATCCTCCTCCTCAACGCGGCCCTCGAGTACAAAAAGACGGAAGTCTCCGCAAAGATCAATATCTCCCGGCCCGGGCAGGTGCAGGCATTCCTTGACGGTGACGAGAAGATGGTCCATGCCATGGCGGACAAGGTGATCAAAACCGGTGCAACCGTCGTGTTCTGCCAGAAAGGCATCGATGACGTTGCCCAGCACTACCTCGCAAAGGCCGGCATCTTCGCCGTCCGCAGGGTCAAGAAGAGCGACATGGAGAACCTGTCACGGGCCACCGGTGCAACGATCACGAACAGCATCGATGCCGTCACGCCCGCCGATCTCGGGGCTGCCGGACTTGTCGAGGAGAAGAAACTCTCCGGTGACGAGATGATATTTGTCTCGAAATGTAAAAATCCCCGGGCAGTCTCCCTCATCATCCGGGGCGGATCGGAGCACGTGGTTGACGAACTTGAACGGGCCATCCACGACGCCCTCATGGTCACGGGCGTTGTCGTACAGGACAAAAAGATCGTCGCCGGCGGAGGGGCACCCGAGATCGAGCTATCCCTCCAGCTGCACCGGTACGCATCGACACTTGGCGGCCGGATCCAGCTTGCGATTGA
This sequence comes from uncultured Methanoregulaceae archaeon, assembly GCA_963808285.1. Lineage (GTDB taxonomy): Archaea > Halobacteriota > Methanomicrobia > Methanomicrobiales > Methanospirillaceae > Methanoregula. The sequence goes on along the minus strand of CAWEFI010000043.1, from coordinate 9,082 downwards.
GGCATTCGCAAAGGCGCTCGAGGTCATCCCGCGTGCACTCGCGGAAAACGCCGGCCTCGACCCCATCGACATGATCGTCGCAATCCGGGCGGCGCACGAATCGGGAGAGAAGACCTTCGGTCTCGATGTCTACGAGGGAAAACCGGTCGATATGCAGAAAGCCGGCGTGGTAGAACCCCTGAAGGTGAAGACACAGGCCGTAACGAGCGCAGCCGAGGCCGCGGTCATGATCCTTCGTATCGACGACGTCATCGCGTCGTCACAATCCGGAACCCCGGGCGGGATGCCTCACGGCGGCGGCATGGGCGGGATGCCCCCGGGAATGGGGGACGATTAGGTTCGCTGCAGGTCACAAGAACCCGCTGCCGGGCCGGCCGGGGATCCGTATGAGCGTGTTCGTAAAATTCAGGCATTCCGGGGTGTTCCATAGAGAGGATTTTCTGTCTATCGATCCCGGTAAAATTTCTGAATTCAAAATAACCCGGCAGCGCAATTCGTGTGAACTCCCTGCGATCACCCCGGAAAATCACCAGCCGGACAGACCGTATTCGATCGCAACACGGCACCGGGAGTACCAGTTACAGGAGATCATGACCGATCTCCGGCAGTTAAAAAAGGAAACGAAGGCTATAACCTGCAAAATAACCGATACCGGTGTTCACCGGGTCGTTAATGTATAATTCTTTTTCAAGCCGGTTCATCTTTTTCAGATATTCTCCCGGCGCACCCGGTCCATTTCATCATCTGATATCCCGGCTGGGGAGCTGAAACAGACAGACACTGCTAGGCCGGGTTTTTTTGTATATTTGCGTATATTCGTTTTTGCAGAAAGGATCGTAATTCATCTCATCTCCCCGTTGTGACACAGTATTGTAGTACCGGTGCAGCGGGAGACCTGCCGGTCTCTAAATCAAAAACCGGGATATTTCCCCTACGCAAGTCAGAAAAACCAAATGAGAACGACCCCCGCGATCGCTACGCCGAACCAGAACCACCACGTCTTCCATACCGGGTGAGATTCAGCAAAATCGTACGAGCGTGAATCCTCCGCGTTTCTTCCCCTGAACCATTCTACCCAGGCATTTGTCATCGTACAATCCCGTATACTGCTGGTGCCAAGCTGGACGGAAAAAACCGGTCGCTTATTCTATCTCTATGATTCTTCACCGGGTCGGTGATGGGCCCGGGCATCATCAGAGCATCCCCCGGGCCAGATCGATCAGCTCGATCGTGTAATGGTGGGGGTAGTCAGTTTTTTTAAAGGGTGTTGACCCTAATATGTAAAAACCAAAACGGGTTTCCCGGATCCGGTTTGTATAGAGAAAATTCAGCATGGCACTGATTGACCGGCAGGAGTTCCAGGACAGGTGATGAAATTGTGCAATATCCCGTGCGGTCACTACTGCCCGGGTGATCTTTTTCGTAAGTAAATAGGCACAGATGAGATGAGCACAGGTATATCGCCGTTTCGAATCCGTCCGCCTGTGTCCCATTTCCGGCTCCTTTCTTTCATTTCTTATGCCTCATTGGGCCCTCAGGGGAAATAGTTACGTATTGCCGGCAAATTTTTAAAAAAACGCGAGAATCGTTCCCATAATTCCAGAGCCGGGGTACCTGCACTTACCTTACCACCACGTCGTACACCGCGTGCCACTGACCGGGCGAGTACCGACCGTACCACCTTTTCTGTTACAGATGCCCCTCCGAGCTCTTTGATCCGTGCGAAGTGCTCACCTTCCCTGGAGACAAGGGAATAGAAATGGATCGTACCCCCGGGCCGGACGAGCCGGAACGCTTCCGGTAAAAATTCTGTCCCGGCAAGCGGGAGGTTCATGACGATCCGGTCGAACTTCCACGGGAGGATCATTTCAAGCCGCCGGGCATCCGCAAGCAGGGGAAGCACGTTTCTCGCCCGGTTTTTCCTGATGTTCTCGATCATCAGGAGGACCGCCTGTGGGTTGAGATCCGCTGCAACCACGAGCGACGCACGCGGGGCGAGCGCGATCGCGAACGGCCCGACACCGGCAAACATGTCGAGCACGAGCTCCTGCGCCCGCATCTGTTCAAAGATGCGCTGCCTCTCGGTCGAGAGCCGCGCCGAGAAATAGGCACCGGCAGGATCGACAACAAACCGGTGCCCGTGCTCGACAACTTCCGTCCGGGTCGTGGGCGTCCCGGCAAGCACTAGGGTACTCGCGGATCCGGTACTTCCCCGAGACCTCGCTTGTCGGGAAGAGCACCGTGTGGAGCGACGGGCGGGAGGCAAGTATCAGCGCCGCTCCCGCGGGATCGTTCTCCTGCATGATCGCGATCCCCCCCACCAGTTCGTGACGGGGGAGCCCGATGCGGCCCGGCTGTTCCTCGAACACGAACCGTCCTGCACCCCCGCGTTCCTCCAGCACCGGGAAAACGAGCGCCGTGCCATCGCGCAGCACTTTGAGCGTGACGTCAAGTGCCCCCTCGCCGATGAGCGCCTGCCGTGTCTCCTCTCCCTGCCGGACCGGCACCCGTACCCCCCACTGTTCGACTGTCATCCCACAACCACTGCACTCATAACATTATACGTATAACATTTATTCATGGCTGGTGATGACGGGCACCGGAACGCGGCGGGAACCGGGGGAGACGGCCCCGACCATGAGAAAGAGGCACAAATCCATACCAAAATCAGGGCCGGTTCGCTCAAGCTCTACGAACTCGAAAAGCAGATGGCCCCGGTCGATGCCGTCAGGGTGCGGCGCAGGTTCATCGAGCACGAAACAGGAACTACACTTGAGAACATCGGTATCTTCTCCATCGATGTCGATCGGGCATCAACCCGGAACTGCGAAAACATGATCGGCGCCGTGCAGGTGCCGGTCGGGGTTGCCGGGCCGCTTGCCATCAACGGCGAGTACGCGAAAGGCACCTTCTGGCTTCCCCTTGCAACAACCGAGGGGGCGCTCGTCGCTTCGGTGAACCGGGGGGCGGGCGCGATCACCAAAGCTGGCGGGGCGGAGGTGCGTATCCTGCATGACGGCATGACCCGGGCCCCGGTCTTTGCCGCAGAAAGTGTCGGGCATGCAAAAAAGATTGCAGACTGGGCTGAGGCCCACCGGGACGAGCTTGCCGCGATAGCACAGACCACCACTGCCCACGGGAAGATGACCGGCCTTGTCACCTTTGTCGCGGGCACGAGCGTTTTTGTCCGGCTTGAATTCGATACCAAGGATGCAATGGGCATGAACATGGTCACCATTGCAAGCGCCAAAGTGGCCGACGATATCGCGAAAAACACCGGTGCACGGCTGATCGCGCTCTCGGGAAACATGTGCACCGACAAGAAGCCGGCCGCGATCAACGGCATCATGGGCCGGGGGCGCAGCGTGGTTGCCGGCATCGCGCTCTCCCACGAACTGATCGAGAAGATCTTCAAAACCGACGCAAAAACCATGGTTGAGGTCAACTACCGGAAGAACCTCGTCGGCTCCGCACGTGCCGGGTCCATGGGGTTCAATGCCCACGCGGCAAATGTCGTCGCCGCGATGTTCATTGCCTGCGGGCAGGACGCGGCCCATGCAATTGACGGCAGTACCTGCATGACCACCATCGATGCCACGGAATCCGGTGTCTACGTCGCGGTTACGCTTCCCTCGCTGCCGGTCGGCACGGTTGGTGGCGGGACGGCGGTCGACACCCAGAACGAATGTTTGAGGATCCTCGGTGTTGCCGGAGGCGGCGATCCCCCGGGCGCCAACGCGAAGAAGTTCGCCGAAATCGTCGGCGCAGGAGTCCTCGCCGGGGAACTTTCGCTTATCGGAGCACTTGCCGCCCAGCACCTTGCCCGGGCCCACCAGGAACTGGGACGGGGAGAGAAACGGTAGACAAGAGTTAATTCCAAAAAGGGTATGAACATGGATGTTTTCGCCCGAACCGCAAATTGCGATTGGAAATAAATGAGCGAGCATTACCCGCCATGAAGGCCCCTCCGGGGCACGGCGGGGCAGGGACTGTTTTTTAAATTTCATTGCCAGCATCCACTCTGCTGACAGGTAATACGGTATTATCGTAATGGGGGGTGGCCAAGCGGCGGGGGCAGAAGCACTGTGTGCCAGATCCCCCAAGAGCGTCGGGGTAATCAGGATGATATACTCCAGAGCCGGAAAGGAGGAGCCCTTAAAAATACAGTTCCGTTCTAAAACCGGAACCACTTCATCATCACAATCGCGTCCTCGCCGTTCGCGTAGTATCCGCCGACCTGGAAGACGTTTTCATACCCGAGGCGCCGGTAGAATCTCTGGGCAGCGGCATTTGACTCCCTGACCTCGAGCTGGGATCCGCTTGCACACTCCAGCGCAAACTGGTGCTCGAGCCGGAGCACGAGCTGCCGGCCGATCCCTTTCCTCTGGTAGGGCCCGCTCACGGCAAAGTTGCAGATATGACCGTAGATATTTTCACCGGTATCTTCCAGCGCCCCGACAATAAACCCGGCAATATTCCCGTCATACACCGCAACAAAATAGGTGGTCGGGTAATAGGACAGGGCCTCGGTAAAGATTCCCGCATCCCACGGGTCGGCAAATGCCTCTCTCTCAATCACCATGATCGCCGGAACATCAACCGGTGTTGCCCTCCGGATGAACGGAACAGCCGGTGGGATGACAAGAGAGGGAGATCGTATCATGGGTATCGATCCTTATTCGTGCAGTATCATCAGTTACCCCACGGTACAATAAGGATTGCGGATAATGGGGGTCATGCGGGAGGCCGGCGGCGCCGTATACGGGTGTCTTTGATTATATATGTGACCGCACCCAATTATGAGAGGTAGAACATCCTCTCCCGGGTCCTGGAAGGTATCATGGTAACGATCTATCGTTTTGCAGCGGTGCGCCCCTCGCCTTCTGATGCCCAGTCCATCGCGGCAGTCCCGTATGACGTAGTGACCGCGGATGAGGTGCGTACAGTCATCAGGAAAAACCCGGACAGTTTTCTTACCGTAAGCCGATCCGACGCAGAACTTCCCGATCTTTCCCCGCACGATGACCGGGTCTACGACCGGGCCCGTGAGAATTTTATCGCATTGCAGGAAAGCGGCCGGATGAAAAAAGACGCCCGGCCTGCGATGTACGTATACCGGATATGCCAGGACGGCGAAACCTTTATCGGCCTGTGCTGTTGTCTCGACATCGATGATTACCGCAGGAACAATATCCGGCGCCACGAACAGACCCGGTACGACAAGGAGGAGGATCGCACCCGGCATATCGATGCAGTCAAAGCCCATGACGGCCCGGTCGTGCTCCTGTACCGGGATACCGGCGATATTTTCAGCTCCATCGAAATGCTGATCGCAGGACAGATAACACCGGATGCGGAAGTCCACACGCCCCACGGAACCATCCACCAGATCTTTGCAATCACCGATCCGCAAGAGCTCGCCGGGCTCGAACGCCGTTTCCGGAAGATCCAAAACCTCTATATTGCGGACGGCCACCACCGGGCAAAGGCGGCGGTCAACCTCGCCGATCGGAACCGTGCGGCCGGCCAGCCCGTTTACGGTGAGATCAGCCGGTTCATGGGCGTGCTCTTTGCCCACGACCGGGTCCGTATTCACGGGTACAGCCGGCTGCTCGCGGATCTCGGGCAATATACCCCGGAGACCTTCCTGTCCGAGCTCAGGAAACGGTATTCGGTCAACCCTTACGGGGATGTGGACGGCTGCGGGTACAATATCCGGCCGCACATCGCAAAGCCTGAGAACTACCACGTTATGCATCTGTACCTCGAAGGCACGTGGTATGAGTGTTGGCGGCCCATCGATCCGGCTGCAGGACCCATTGACATGCTTGATGTTGCGGTGCTCCAGAAACACGTGCTCGAAGAGATGCTGGGCATCACCGATCCCCGGGGCGACGCCCGGCTCCAGTACCTTGGCGGGGCCCGGCCGGTCTCGGATCTCGAAAAACTCGTGGACGCCGGAACGTACCGGATTGCGTTTGCGATGCAGCCTGTCCGTGTCGGGACGGTGCTCTCGATTGCCGATTCGGGAGGGGTCATGCCACCCAAGTCCACGTGGTTTGAACCAAAACTCCTGAGCGGGCTTGTCATCCATCCCTTCGCATAATAAAAGGCGGGTACGGGAACCTGAACCTTTATTGTTTTTGCCGGTGAGGGTCTATGATATGATTACCCTCGCACTTCCCAAGGGCAGCCTTGAGGCGCAGACGCTCCAGCTCTTCAGGGAGGCAGACCTCGAAGTCAGGCGTACCGACCGCGATTACAATCCCTGCATCGATGACCCCCGGATCGGCAAGATAAAGATCCTGCGCCCGCAGGAGATCCCCACGTACGTGGACAAGGGCTATTTTGATCTGGGCATCTCCGGGCTTGACTGGGTCCGCGAGACCGGGGCCGACGTCATCGAAGTGGCGGCCCTCTCGTACAGCAAGACCGGGGAAGGGAACGTGAAGATCGTGATCGCCGTCCACCGGGACGAGCCCATCGATAAGGCCGCACAGATACGGCCCGACAGCCGCGTGACCACTGAATACCCCGAGCTCACAAGGAGATTCTTTGCCGATCTGGGGATTCCCGTCCAGCTCTTCCATTCGTTCGGTGCATCGGAGGCAAAAGTGCCCGACCTCATGGACGTGGTCGTGGACCTGACCGAAACGGGGACCACGCTCAGGAAGAACGGTCTCAAGATCATCGGGCAGATCATGGAGTCGTACACCGTGATCATCGCGAACCGGGCCGCCTGGGCAGACCCGGAAAAGCGGCGGGCGATTGAAGAGATTAAGACCCTGCTCTTCGGGGTGCTCGAAGCCCGGCACAAGGTGCTCCTGACGATGAACGTGCCCACCGCAGCGCTTGAAAGGATCGTTTCGGCGCTCCCGGCGATGAAAAAGCCGACGGTCAGCCGGCTCCACGGTATTGAATACTACAGCGTCCAGACCGTGGTACAGAAGAGTGCGGTCAACGAGCTGATCCCGAAACTGAAGGGGTGCGGGGCGGAGGATATCCTCGAGATCCCGATCGCAAAAATTGTGATGTGATGCCAGTGAGTTAAGAACCACCATCTTTCTTTGGTTCGAACGCCCGTCCCGGATGCGGCAGAGCCGGCCGGCATCAGAAAAAACTCCTCCGGCTGCTGCCGCGGCTCCCTGAAACGCCGAACGCGGCATTCCCCTAAAACCAAATTTATATCTCTTGTCCTGTCTATAAACCATTAAAGGAAGTTTATGCGCAGGTGCAGGATTCCCGTTCCGGCGGTCATTGTCATAATCGCTGCCTATCTGGGCTGCATCTTCCCCCCGGTTTTTCGGCCTCAGGGGCCTTCTGGTGCACATTCCCCGGGTGACGGGATTCGGGATTGCCACAATGGCCCGGCCTATCTCAGGCGGGTGCAGTCAGCCGATCCTTCTGCTCATCCCCATAGGGGGACTCGCAGATACCCATATTCAACGAAAACTGCAGGAGCGCTGATCTCTTCCCATGATCGATGATACCGCGAACCTTTCCATTGACTTTTTAGCCGGTTTTACCATATTCATGATTGCATTTATCTATGTGGCCACCCTGATCCCCGGTCTTTTGCTCGGTCTTCAGGGAAGCACCATAGATTATTCTGGAGTCGCTTACCGTACCGGGGTCATTCTGGCAGAAGATCCCGGCGCTCCGGTGTCCTGGGAGAACCCCGCCATATATTCTGATTATTACATCCAGACCAACAACATCCGGTTTGGACTCGCGCTCTCAAAAGACACCCCCAATATCCTGTCTATGCAAAAAGTGAACCGGTTTTTCTGCACTACGTTTGTGTATCCCGGTGATTATCGTTCACGGGCTGTTTTTGGCGATTATCCGTACCTGTTCAATATTTCTCTCCAGTTTGTCGGAAGCAATACCACTCAATCAATCGGCGATGTCCAGCCAAACGGGTACGGATACATCCGGCGGGTAGTGCAAATGAAACAGTGGAGCAACGCGACGATCGGCAGCTCAACTATCAAAGCACTGAATTTCAACTCAACAACCAATGCCACGACTCATCTTTTTTACATTCAGATAAACCCCGGAGAGTTACTGGATAACGCCACGTATCCTGCAAGCACAAATCCCATATACCAGATCGATCCGTGGGAGGATCAGTTTATGATCAACCTCACCGATCTGAATACCCTTTACTTAAAAGGAATAAATTCCAAAAGCACGGCCACTCTGTCAGATATCGCCATCCTCAGGGCACAACAATCACAGCCGTTCCCGAACCCGGCGCTTTCGCTTGTCAGAGATTTCGGCAGTAACGTTTCTTTTTCCGGTGTGCCGCCCCTTTATCTCTATGCTTATGGCAATTCTACACCCGTACCCAGTCTTCCCGTTAACATCACCAATAATCTGTCCCTGACGTTCGCGCCGGGATTTTTTTATCAGATGGGAAATAATAACATTTACCAGGAGGATACAACCACCCAGCTTTACATCAGGTTGACCTTCCAGATATATAACCCGGATAACTCGAGTGGAGACTGGTACCTTGATAATACAAATATCGGACCATTCGATTATAACTATAATCCCACGTATGTAACTCAGTGCGGTTTACGTCCCGGTGTGATGGAGATTTCAGTATGGTGAATTGTGAGGGGCAGTTATATACCATGGAGGGGGTTGCCGCTGCCATACTCATGGTTTTCACTATGTATCTTGTGATGAGTACAGCCACCACATATACCCCCGGTGATGCCCATATCAGCGATATGCAGCTTGAGCAGCTGGGAAACGATGCGCTCCTGATGATGAACACACCGGGCAGCTTAGGAGTGAGAGCCCGCTCCAGACCATTGTTGAAAATAATAATGCTGCTCTCTTCAACACAACGTTCCTGAATTATGTGAATAACAAGACGGGATCCGTAACCGATAACCTCCACTATACTGCCACCGTTACCTATTATGATATGTTCAATAAGACCACAGGGAGTCTGCCACTCGCATCAAACCGCAATCTCAGCGGAGTTGAACATCCGGTCCGGGTGACCGAATGGGTGCTGGTCAATAAAAAGTTTCCCGGCGACAACATGAAAGAGTACCGGGCGGCT
>CAWEFI010000042.1:0-24330 GCA_963808285.1 uncultured Methanoregulaceae archaeon | reverse complement strand
AACTGACGACGGCCATGCACCTCCTCTCAGCTAGTCAAGTAGAGTCTTCAGCCCGACTATCATTCAGCTGTCTTGTCCGGTGAGTTTCCCGGCGTTGAGTCCGATTAAACCGCAGGCTCCACCCGTTGTGGTGCTCCCCCGCCAATTCCTTTAAGTTTCAGCCTTGCGACCGTACTTCCCAGGCGGCACGTTTCACGATTTCTCTTCGGCACCTCGGTGACTCGTGGTCACCGATACACCTAACGCGCATCGTTTACAGCTGGGACTACCCGGGTATCTAATCCGGTTTGCTCCCCCAGCTTTCGTTCCTCACTGTCGGAGCCGTTCTGGTGAGACGCCTTCGCCACAGGTGGTCCCCCAAGGATTACAGGATTTCACTCCTACCCCTGGAGTACCTCTCACCTCTTCCGGTCCCTAGTCTGCCAGTATCCCTGAGACGCCTTCCGGTTAAGCCGGAAGATTTCCCCAGAGACTTAACAGACCAGCTACGAACGCTTTAAGCCCAGTAATAGTGGCCACCACTCGAGCCGCCGGTATTACCGCGGCGGCTGGCACCGGTCTTGCCCGGCCCTTTCTTCACCAGTTATTTAAACTGGCGGACAGCCCGATTTTACGGGCACTCGGAGTTCCCTTATCACGATTGCTCGCATTGTAAAGTTTTCGCGCCTGCTGCGCCCCGTAGGGCCTGGATTCGTGTCTCAGAATCCATCTCCGGGCTCTTGCTCCCACAACCCGTACCGATTACAGGCTTGTTGGGCCGTTACCCCAACAACAACCTAATCGGCCGCAGACCCATCCTGAGGCGGCGGACCTTTCAACTACAGAGCATTCCAGCATCCATAGCCTATGGGGTATTATCCCCAGTTTCCCGGGGTTATCCCCCTCCTCAGGGTAGGTTGTCCACGTGTTACTGAGCAGTATGCCGAGGTCTTACACCTCTCGACTCGCATGGCTTAATCGAACTCCGATAGCAGTGGCCTCTGGCAGGATCAACCAGAATTCTAATTGTACACTTGTACGCACACTAAATATCTGAACCTTAAATTCGAGGAATTAGCGGTTACTAAACAAATTTCCGCATTGCCAGTATCAACGTCAGAACCAACTCCGGTCAAGCCGGGTCGTGTTGGATCCCCATCAAATAGTGCTGTGTTCGTCGTGTTTGTTCACGTGAACACGGGCTCATAATGTAGGTCACAGGATTATTTATACCTTTGTACCTGCACAGTTTGTATTCGGAACCAGGCCCCGGAATTCACCGGTTTTGTCGGTCCTTCATCACACGCCTTTCGTCGTGTTTTTGATGTAAACACGGGCTCTCAATGTAGGTTTCAGGATTATTTATACCTTATTGCCTGCACCGGGCCACTTCGGAACCGATACCGCCCGAAGGCGATTTTCGTCGGGTCTTCATCAGAATTGTGGATTATATTATTCCACAGACTACAATTTAAGGATTACTCCCCTTTCATCCCATTTTCAAACCTGTAGCACTTGCCGGGATTGTATCTGAGGGCCAGATACTTCTTCAAATCGGCAAGAATTGCATTTCAAATCCATACATCCCGATTTCAGGTTTGGAGGGCATTCCCGGCAGGAGCATACGGCGCGACTGCCACCGGATTCTCAGGATCGATTCCGAAATACCGCTGAAATCAGGAGCCAATGCAGGAAATGACACATATTTGCACGGAAACGGTATCTTTGAGAACCACCGGCCGGGAACGGGTCGCGCAGGAAATACCATGAACCCGGCCCCACCCGGCCGCATCCGGTACCTGCGCACGACCCCCTTACCGCACAGCACCTTCCCTGAACATCCCTTGTTCTAAAAAAGATGCGCCCGGGGGCGCTGCCGGCTTTTCATGCAGTGACCGGTGCAGGTGCCGGCGCCTGCGGGACGCTGTGGTCATAGACCCGGCTGATGTACCGCGCCGAAAATATCTGGATGAATGGCATGAAGATCAGTACGATCACCCAGCCGACAAGGGGGATCAGTCCGAAAGATCCAGGATGAGACTGGCAAGAGTAACAAGTACCACCATAATAATGAGGGCGAGGATGTAGGTGCCCCATCCGATTGCATGGATCGTGCCGGTGATTGTGGAGAACCGGAGACCTTCTCTCATCTACCAGTCCGGGCAAAGCGTACGAGGCCAAGAACGCATAGAGGCAAGCGATCACCAGCACCATTAGGCCTATGAGAAGAAGGGGAAACCGGCGATCGCAACGTGTGCACTAATGCGGCACTAAACACGGCCCCGAAAACGATCATGATAAAGGCACAGAGAATGATCAGGAGGGCAGGAAGCAGCCAGACAAAACCCGACAATGGCAAGCTTGATCCCGTCAATGTACAGGGAAACCCAGGTGTCAAAAACGGGCGGGGACGTTATCCCGCGGTAGATCCGGACCATGTATCCTGAGATGACAAAAGAGAGGAGGATTCCCGCAATGCAGAGCAGGATGATCCGGGGCCACGGGATAAGCTCCCAGTGGACTGCGTCCCGGTAACAATGGTGTTCGGATCGCACACGAACTTGATGAGCGCAAACGGCAGGCTGCAGATGATGAAGATGAGCCACGTGACCCAGTTCCCCGCAAGAGCTGCCTTTGTGTACCCTATCGATTCTGAAACAAGTGTGCCGTAATCCATAGTATACGATACTGGAGCACACCTTATAAAAATGACATGCTGCCAGGCCCAAACCTGACACACTCTGTCGTACCAGAACCTCACCACCAACATTTTTCCCCCACTGACCCCATTTGTGCAGAATGGACTGCAATTGACCGGATGAGTCTGCCATTTTAGACTGGAAAATAACTACAGAATGGGATAGAGGATACATTGGAATTACAATGAAAAATAGAGGGTAACTGGGGGAAATATAATAGGTTTACTACTATACTAGTGAACCATTTTTTCCCCCATGACCCCCGGTTTTGACCACCAAGACTTTCTCTTTTCCCGGCATCTGTTCAGGTAAGGACTGCAAAGGAAAAACACCATGTAGAAAATCCGGAGTGCCAGATGAGACAATTCAAACCCAAACCCGGAACCAGAAGCGCCACCCACATCCTGCATACACCGTTTGCCGATATAACGGCATTTACCCGGGCCGTGCGGGAACTTGTCCTCACCAATCCTGTCGGCTGCACGGCCTTTCGGGGTGTAAAAAAGTTACCATCCTCCCTTGGAGATAGTGCGGGAGATGTATACTGCAAAATTTGTGTATACGAAGGAGAACGGGAAACGGGTCGGGACGGGTCAGGAAATGTATAACTCCGTTGACGGGTACGAGTTCGGCATCGCTGCCATAATCTCCAACATGGCAAACATCGCGGCACACCAGGGGAAGGTCCGGCACCTCCAGAGGGCAGATCACTTCTTTGCCCTCCTGAAATGCCACGACCCAACCGGTGAACTGTATTTCCTTAGTATTGCCCGCGACCGGATTACGTTGTCATCGTATATCGACGAGAAAATCCGGAAACGGGTCGAGGAATGGGCGGATGGGGTGCCGGCACTGGCATAAATCACCAAGTCCGCAAGAGAACCGTCTTTATTCCCCTGCCTTCACCACCTGCACCCAGATATCCCCGAAGAAATCCTCCTGCCTGATCAAACATCTGCCGTCCAGCGCGAGGAAGAGCAGCGGGATATAGACATCGGGAATTCCCCAGTCAAGATCCCTGCAGAGCTCAGCAAGCGTGATCTCAGTATCGGGATCGGCGTTTGCCAGGCACTCCTCGATGACCTGCCTGGCCGAGTCCTGGTACCCCTCCTCGTGGGCGATGCCCACGACATCATCGGCCTCGATCAGGTAATCATCTGCGGGGGGAAGCCGGCGGCGCCTCCGCTCCTCCTTTTCAAGGTTCTTGAGCTCGATAATCAGCTCAAAGAGCGTGACCGGGCTCTTCCGGAGGCTCTTACGGTCGAGCCGGCGCTGGATCTCCCGTTCCAGCCGTTCGATGGGGCCGAACCGGCCTTCATCTTCAAAATCGAGGTCCCCAGCGAGATCGAAGTCCTCCCCTGTATCGCCATCACTGTCGCCGCTATCCTCATCTGACACGAGATCCAGCTGCTCGGATTTCATCCGGAGGAGTGTGGCCGCGTAAAAGAGCGTGCGCCCCGAGATCTGGAGGTTGAGCTGCCGGCACCGCTCCAGCTCGGAGAGGAACCGGTCGGTCACCTCAATGATGTTGATGTTCCACGGGTCGATTTCGCCCCGCTCCGCAAGACCGACGAGGATCTCGACCGGGTCTTCGACAATCTCCGGGCCGGGGGCGTCCCCTGGCGCAGGAGGGATTTCGGAGGGTGTTATACCGGGAATATCGGCAAGCCCGGCCGGGCCGGGATGTTCAGTTCCGGGCTGCTCCCCGACAGGGGATTCTGCCGGCGTAGGTTCGCCGGCCCTGCCTGCCATTGCATCCTTATCCGCCCGGTGCTTCCCGTTCCCGTCCGGATCAGCCATGTACCCTTGACTCCGGTAACAAGCGTGCTCTTGTCAGGCCGGCTCGTCACGCCCATGATCCGCTGCGCCGCCTCGATCATCGGTTTGCGCAGCGAGACAATGACAAACTGCGATGAGGGCGCGAGCTCCTGTATCATCGCCGCGATCCGTTCCACGTTCGCGCCGTCAAGCGACATATCCACCTCATCCAACGCGTAGAATGGCGCCGGGATAAAGTGCTGGATGGAGAAGATAAAAGCAAGCGTGGTCAGCGACTTCTCCCCTCCCGAGAGGGAGGAGAGAAGGTGAACTTTTTTGTCCCGGGGCTTGACCGCAAACGTGAGCCCGCCGGTGAAGGGATCCTCCTCGTTTTCGAGGACGAGGTTCCCGCTCCCGCTGGTGAGCCGGGCAAAGATCTCCCTGAAGTTGGCATCGATCGCCTTGAACGCGGTCATGAACGCCTCGAACTTCATCTGCTCGTATTTCTGGATACGTTCGATTAAGGTCTCCCGCTCCATGGAGAGGGTATCTTTCCGTTCCGTTCTCTCGTCAACCTGCCGCTGGATCTTCTCGGTACTCCTCTATGGCGAGCATGTTGACGGCACCTATCTTATGGAGCGCGAGTTCGGCATCAGCGATCTTCCCTTCGATCTCGGTGAGGGAAAGATCAGTCTTTATCTCGCCAACCAGAGCCGCGAGCGTCGCGATCTCGGTCGCAAGCACCTGTGCCCGCTCCTCGAGGGCGGTCAGCTGGATCGCGAACCGTTCCCTGTCGGCATCGAACTTCATCAGTTTCAATTCCGAGGCATGGATGTTCTCGGACACGTCGGCACGTTTTTTCCGCAAGCCTTCTAGTTCACCGGAGAACTCCTTCTGCTTCTCCTCAAGTTCGGCAATCACGGTCTCGTGGGCAGCGATCTGCTCGTTGGATCCGGCCATATCCGTATCGATCTGCCGGTTGCGCTCATCCAGCCGGGTGCGTTCCTCGCCCAGTTCCCCGGTCCGGGCCGTAAAGTGCTGGCGTTCGCGGGAGGCATCATTCATATCCGCCTCCTTGTTACGAAGGCGCCGTTCCGCTTCCTCGATCTCCTTCTTTTTCTTCTCCATCTGGTCGGTGAGTGCCGGAATGTTGGTGTCGTCCAGTTTCTTCTTTATCCCCTCGATCTTTGCCGTGATCGCGTTCACCGCTTCGGTGACATTGTCGAGTTCCCCTTCGAGTGCGGACAATTCCGCCGCACTGTTGCCGGTCTCCTCTTTCTCCCGGGCGACTGCTGCCTCGATCGTCTGCTTCTCGACCGTGATCGCCTCGAACCGGCGGGTATATTCCTCGGTGACCGCCCCGGCCCGGGCCACGTTCTGGTCGATCTCGTTGCGAAACGCCCTCTTCTGGTCGACTTCTTCGGTCATGCGTTTGACCCCTGCTTCAAGCGTCGCAGCCTCTCCCGCAAGTTCGGCAAGGTGCGACCGGATCCGGACGATCTCGTCGTCCACGGCAGCCCCGAATCCCCGCACCGGTTTCTTTGCCGAACCCCCGGTCATCGCCCCGCTCTTTTCCAGCAGCTCGCCTTCGAGCGTGACCATCCGGTACTTCCCTATCAGTTTCCGTGCCCGGGCGAGCGTATCAACGACAACGGTCGCCCCGAGAGCCACGGCAAACGCCCGGTCGTACACGGGGTCGTAGTCAATGAGGTTGACCGCATAATCGATGACGCCGGGCTCTTTGACGGGCGGAAGCGTGGGCGGCCTGAGTTTGTTGAGCGGGAGAAACGTCACTCTGCCCAGCCGCTCGTCCTTTAAGTACCGGATCGCGTCAGCGGCGATCTGGTCGGTGTCGCAGATCACAAACTGCAGTTTGTTTCCCGCAGCGACATTGAGCGCCGTCGCATATTCCGGGGGGGCCCGGCCCTGTTCCGCGATCGTACCGTGGACACCATCCATGGCCTTGACCGCCTCGATCGCCTTTCCGCCGGACTCGCCCCGGGCCTGCTGGGTGGCTTCGAGCCGGATCGCGTCCTGCTCGGCATCCTTCATCTCTCCGCGCAGCCGTTCGAGGGATGACCGCTGGGCAAAGAGGCCGCTCTCCAGTTCCGAGAGGTTACGGTCGAGCTCCTGTTTCTGGCCGGCGAGCGTTGCGACCGTCTTTTCGTTCCCCGTAAGCCTGCTCCTGCTTTGCCGCATACTCGTCGTCGAGCTGCTTCAGGAGTGCCACGAGGCGTTCGAGCTCGGTGGTCCGCATCCGGCTCTTTTCGATGAGCATGTCCTGCCGGTGGAGGATCGCAGATCGCTCCCCCTTCTTTGCCTCCGCTTCTCCCATCAGGGCAAAGAGCTTCTGCCGGGACTCCTCCGTATCGGAGGAATACTGCCGGATCTCGGTCTCAATCTTCTCCAGCTGTGCTTTTGCGGTCGCGACTTCCATCGCGATATTCGTGCGGTCGATGGTGAGTGTGCGGATCTGGTCGGAGAGCTCGGCCACCCGCGCCTCGGCCCTTTTGGTGTCCGCGAAGACCCGGTTGATTGCTTCGAGGTTTGCCTCCTTGTCCTTCCTGAGCCGGGCGATCGTCTGCTCCGCGAGCTTGATCCCGCTTTTTGCCTCTTCGAGGTCAGCGATCAGTTTCAGGTAGTCAGGCCCGCTTTTTTTGTTAATGAGCTCGTCAACATCCCTGAGATCGGCCTTGAGGTAGGAGAGCTCGTTCTCCTCGAGGCCCCGGTCTGCCTCGATCCGGGAGATCTTGATCTTCTGCTCTTCAGCGGATGCCAAGAGCGTGACCCGTTCCTTCTCCTTGACATGGAGCTGGGCGGCCGACCGGCATCCCTGGTAGAAGCAGAGCTCTTTCTGGCACTTCTGGTATTCGAGTGCATGCTCGCGCTCTTTTTTGAGTTCGTTTGCCCGTTTGCTGAGTTCGATGAGCAGGAGTTCCTCGCGCTCGATCCGTTCCCGCACCACGTCAAGCTCGGAGAGAGACTGCTGCTTTTTGGTATCGAACTCGGAGACACCGGCGATCTCGTCGATGATCTTCCTGCGCTCATTGTCGCTCATCTCCATGATCCGGGTCACGTCACCCTGCATCACGACGTTGTAGCCGTGAGGAATGATGCCGAACTTTGCAAGGTGATCGACAATATCGCTCTGCTTGCAGAGCCGGTCATTCAGGTAATTATAGCTGTAATAACCGTTCCCCGTCCGTTTGATCCGGCGGCGGATCTTTGTCCCGTCGGAAAATTCGATAGCGACCTCGGCGGCATTCTTCCCGGAGTTGAGGTTGATGAGATCGGTGAGTTTCTCGGCACGCAGGTTGCGGGAACTCGAAAGCGCCAGCACAAAAAGGATTGAATCAATGATGTTGCTCTTCCCGGAGCCGTTCGGGCCCGATATAACGGTAAAACCCTCTAAAA
Source organism: uncultured Methanoregulaceae archaeon (assembly GCA_963808285.1). Lineage (GTDB taxonomy): Archaea > Halobacteriota > Methanomicrobia > Methanomicrobiales > Methanospirillaceae > Methanoregula. Next base: position 16,480 of record CAWEFI010000042.1, on the reverse strand, counting down.
AGGGAATTTTTGTCTTTTTTGAAAAAGACTTGAAATTGTCTATCTCCAGCTCTGTGATGTGCAAAGATCCGGCTCCTCGTTGTCCTTACTTCTTTGCTGCATCGGACTTGTCTTCTTCCACAGCGTAAATGAGATCGCTCTGCTTGGGCTTGACCGAGGTTCCTTTCTTGTTCCTGCCATAGCCGGCTGAAGCGATGATGTAGTCCTTTTCCCCACGCCGGGGCTCAAGCTTCATCGTTCCGTCGGTCTGCATAATCATGTCCATCGCGGGCTCTGCCGGGGCCTGTGGCTCGGCATCCGCCGGGCGGGCTCCTTTGCGTATGACGACAGTACTTCCGCCCTGCTGTGGGGCCGCACCACCGGCGCCGGGCACCTGCGAGCCCTGAACGATCGGCTGCATGCGTTTAAGTTCCTGGCGGCTGCGCTCCTCGGTCTGCTTGGACATCTTCATTGCAATAGACTTGAGATCAAGGAGCTCCTGGGTGAGACCCTTGACGAGTGCTTCCATCTCGTTGACCTTTTTCTCGAGAGCTGCTACCCGATCTTCGCCTGCACTGCTTCCTGAACTTTCCATCATTTTAACCATTTTCTCCTTTTCTTCAAGTTAGAACTCAAGATACCTGATCTTTGCATCCGGTTGTGCCGTGTCATTCCTGTATACCTTGTGATATATACTGGTGCGGCGCACTCCTTATTAATAATAGTAGTGATCTGCGGATAAGAAAAAAAGGTTTGTGCTTCTTTTTCCCTAAAAAATCAGGGTACAGACCTCCCGGGAACATCACGGTCAGAGACCCACGCATCTCCTGTGTAAGGGATGCACCCCGCAAAACCCGGGGTTAAATGGCTTTTTTCATCATGGTCCGGTCATCCCTGCGCTCCTACCTAAGAAAAGGTATTACCTGATCCAAACGAAACGTGTATCCATATGTCGTATCTTTCCCAAACTGATCCAGAAATAGCAGATATCATTGAGAAGGAACGGCTCCGCCAGACAAACGGGCTCGAACTGATCGCGTCCGAGAATATTGTCAGCCGTGCGGTGCTCGAGGCAATGGGGTCGATCATGACCAACAAGTACGCCGAGGGCTACCCGGGAAAGCGGTACTATGGCGGCTGCGAGTTCCATGATATGGCCGAGAACCTTGCCCGCGACCGGTTGAAAAAACTCTTCGGCGCCGAGCATGCAAACGTCCAGCCCCACTCGGGCACCCAGGCGAACATGGCGGTCTATTTTGCGTACATGAAGCTGGGAGAGAAGATCCTCTCCATGAAACTCAACCAGGGGGGCCACCTCTCTCACGGGTCCCCGGTCAGCTTTACCGGCAAGTTCTACCAGGTCGCCCAGTACGGTGTCGACCCGAAGACCGAAACCCTCGATTATGGCGTGGTCGGAGAGATGGCAAAAAAAGAAAAACCCCAGATAATTGTCTGCGGTGCATCGGCATACCCCCGTACGATCGAATTTAAGGCATTCCAGGAGATCGCCGATGATGTGGGCGCCTATTGTATGGCCGACATCGCCCACATCGCCGGGCTTGTCGCAGCTGGCATCCACCCGACATCGGTCGGTGTGACGAACTTCACCACCACCACCACCCACAAGACGCTTCGCGGACCCCGCGGCGGTGCGATCATGTGCAACACCGAATATGCGCAGGCGATCGACAAGGCCGTCTTCCCGGGCATGCAGGGCGGTCCCCTGATGCACACGATCACGGCAAAGGCAGTCTGTTTCGAGGAGGCACTCAAGCCCTCCTTTAAAGAGTACAACAGGCAGATCGTAAAGAACGCAAAAGAACTTGCCGAGACGTTAATGAACAACGGCATCCGGCTTGTCTCGGGCGGCACGGACAACCACCTGATGCTCATCGACCTCACCAGCCAGAACCTGACCGGCCTTGAAGCGGAAGTGGCGCTGGGTAAAGCCGCTATCACGGTGAACAAGAACACGATCCCGAACGAGACGAAGAGCCCGTTTGTCACGAGCGGGCTCCGGGTTGGTACCCCCGCCGTCACTTCGCGCGGAATGAAGGAGGCCGAGATGCGCAGGATCGGGAACTGGATCTCAGCCGTGGTAAAGGACATCAACAATGAAACACTGATCAAGAGGGTCAACCGGGAAGTCACCGAGATGGCACAGAAATTCCCGATTTACCCCGTAACCTGAGCTCATTTTTAGAGAAGGGTGGCAATGGGCATTATCCTTGACGGAAAAGCGGTTTCGGAAAAGCGGCTCGAACTCCTTAAGGAGGCGATCGGGGAGGCAGGGCTGTACCCCCGTCTTGCCACCGTGATCGTGGGCAGCGACCCGGCCTCACAGATGTACGTGCGTATGAAGCACCGGGCCTGCGAACGGGTAGGTATCGGGTCGATCGGGATTGAGATCCCGCAAGAAGCCACGACCGAAAAAGTGCTCGAGACCATCCACCGGCTCAACGGGGATACGGACATCAACGGTATCCTCGTCCAGCTCCCGCTCCCGAAGCAGATCGACACCGACCGGGTGATCTCGGCCGTAAAAATGGAAAAGGACGTGGACGGGTTCCACCCGACCAGCCTTGGACTCCTGATGAGCGGGAAACCCGGGTTTGTTCCCTGCACACCAAAAGGAATCATGACCCTGCTGGCCGAATACAAGATCCCCGTCGCCGGCGCACGGGCAGTCGTGGCTGGACGGAGCATCGATGTCGGGAGACCGATGGCGGCGCTCCTGACAAACGCTGATGCAACCGTAACCGTCTGCCACAGCAGAACCCGGGACCTGCCTGATGAACTCAGGCGGGCGGATATTCTTGTTTCTGCCGTGGGAAAAGCCCATTTCATCACGCCGGAGATGGTAAAACCCGGCGCTGTCGTCATAGATGTCGGCATCAACCAGCTCAATGGGAAACTGGTCGGGGACGTGGACTTTGAAGCGGTCAAAGAGGTCGCGTCTGCCATAACCCCTGTACCGGGCGGCGTGGGCCCGATGACTATCGCAGCGCTCATGGAAAACGCGTTTGCTGCGGCGTCGATGAGGATGCCATGAAATCCTGCCGGATCAACAAGCTTGATATCGGCGGCGGTGCCCCGCCCCGTATCATGGGCGTGATCAACTGCAGCGGGGAATCGTTTTACCTGAATTCCTTTATCCCCATTGAAGAGGTCCATGCAACCGCGGTGGCGATGGTTGAGCAGGGTGCCGATATGATCGATCTCGGCGCACGGAGCACAGCACCTAATACGCAGCCGATCAGCGGGAAGGAAGAGGCGGAACGGATCGATGCGGCCTTAAAGGAACTGGACGGTAGCGGGATCACCTTATCGGTGGATACGATGCACCCGGGAGTACTCGACGTTTGCCTGAAACATGATATCCATGCCGCAAACGACATCAGTGGGTTTGTCTCACCTTCCTATGCAAAAAAGGTCGCTGACGCCGGGCTCCCCGCCTTTGTGATGGCCACAAACCAGGTACCGGGAGATCCGATCGGCGTTAATGCAACGATTGCCTCGCTCGAAGGAGTCATCAGACGGTGCGAAACGGCCGGGGTAAACGAGTACGTGCTCGACCCCGGGGTCGGCATCTGGACACCGTTCCGTTCGGTCGAAGATGACTGGGAACTCTGCCGGCACTTCGATGAGTTCCTGCGGTTTGACCGGCCAGTACTCGCAGCCGTTTCACGGAAGACCTTTATCGGGATGCTCCTCAACCGGGAGCCGGAGGACCGGCTGCCGGGCACCCTCGCGGTGACCATGAAGCTGCTCGAAAAGGGTGCGTCGGTTATCCGTACTCATGACGTAGCAGCCACCCGTGACACAATCATGGTATACAACCAGATGGTGAAGGGAGCATGAATCCCTCGTTCACGGTTACCGGCCTCTCCACAGGCATCATCCGGCCCCACGACCCGTTCACCGACAGGGTCATTGCAGCAGCGGAAGCGGCATGCGGGGGATTTGCAGACGGGGATATTCTCGTTCTCGCTGAGACCGCGGTCGCAACTGCGGAAGGGAACGTCGTCAGGCTCGATACAATCACCCCTTCCGCCCGGGCAAAGGAACTTGCCCGGACGTATCACATGGACCCCCGCACCGTCGAAGTGGTCATTTCTGAGAGTGATTCGGTGATCGGCGGTATCCCGGGCTTTCTGCTCTGTATGAAGCACGGCACACTCCTCCCCAATGCCGGCGTGGACGCGTCCAACGCCCCGCCGGGATGCATTGTGCCCCTGCCGGCTGATCCTGACGCAAGCGCCGTACACATCAGGGACGAGATAGCCTCCCGGTGCCATGTGCAGATCGGGGTGATCATTGCTGACAGCCGCACCCACGCGATGCGCCTCGGGTGCTCCGGGGTGGCCATCGGCTGCGCCGGCATCACCTCGGTCATCGACGACCGGGGACGCAGTGACCTGTTCGGCCGCAAACTGGAAGTAACGAAAAGGGCGATCGCGGACAACATCGCATCCGCGGCCGAACTCGTGATGGGCGAGGCTGACGAATGTACACCAGCCGCCATCGTCAGGGGCCTCGGGATGCCGATCGGGAATCAGGTCGGCGTCGATTCTATTGCAGCGGACGAGTGCCTCTTTATGGGCGTGTTCCGGAAGAACCGGACGTAAAGGAGTGGCAATGCCACACATCCGGTCTGCCCTGCTTGCTTTTTTCTGCTCAAGCTTACCTCCCCCCTGACATGGTTTAGGGACGCACAGGGAGGTCAGAAGGTTTTCACTATTGTTTAAGTCTGATCTGATGTCACCGATGAGGAGAAGTTATAGGCGCAGTCGAGATCGGCGAACTCGGAGAACGAGAAAGTCTCCTTGAGTTTCTGGTAGGGCGTCATCGAAAGGATATCAAAGGTAGCTGACTGGGAGTGGCAGTATGCAGTCGTAGGCATCAGCTCGACCTGGACCTCGATGTTATCAAACGTCCTGTTGGTGGGATTTTCGACGCGGAAATCAGCAGTATAAAAATCGAACGACCCGATGTTCACCGGATTGAATGAGTCCAGTTCCTCGCTCAGAACAGTAATCTGAGTATTCTGGGCCCGCGATGAGAGACATCCGGCACCGAAAACGCACACAAACAACACCAGCATGATCCAGAGGTACCATCGCATACCGTTCATCACCTGCTTTTCTTTGGATTTGTATTCAAATGAAATATGTACATGCATATCGAGAAAAATCAGACGGTTCCTGTGATCCCGGTTGTCATTGCTGGATGATGCCCCGGGAAGGGGCCTGGGGGAATACCAGCGCCTCATGTGCATTTTGCATTGGGAAGAGAGACCGTGGATTCATCGGTAATATTCCCCAAAGATTCAAGATCGGACTGGCGTGAGGTCAGCCCGCTGCCTTCCGCGAGCATTTCCGGTTCGGGATCGATGGCATGGATATGAAAGCCCTGTTCTGCAAGGGGGATCGCCACATTGCCGGTCCCGTTGCCAGAATCCAGGATTGCCAATAACGGGGTAAGTGCAAACCGGGAGACAAGGGCATCGAAAACCCCGGGTGGGTAACCCCTCCGGTACCGTGCAGAGAACCCGGCTTTTCCCGCAAAGAGGCCGTTTCCCCCATGAGGGAGTTGCCTGCACGAGAACGGGTCATGGGGATCCCTTACCGGGGAGGGATTCCTTTCCCGGCTCCCCGCCGATCAGCCCGTGTTCTTTGAATATAGAGAGCACGCGTGATGAATCCTCAACGGTAAATCCGATGTTCATGCCCCGGGTTTTCAGGGTGGCAATAAATATCCGGTCGCGTGATGACCGGTGAACATCTAGCGGGAACCAGGTGCACAGGTCCCCCGACCCCCAGATCCGCCACCTGCCGTTCGTAAGCGACGGTTCCAAAACCATGAGATGATTGATATCTGTAAAGGCGACCCGCCTGCTTGCTTTATGGGGGAACGAATATGAGTGGAACGTGATGCTGTCCCCGTTAATGGATACCAGGTGATCTGCGTAGAGGACGCGTGAGCCGGGAGTGTCGCTTCTTTCAGACCCGGGTACCGGGGCACCCGTGTTCGTGAGCGACTGCCGAAGAAACAGGACGCTCGGCACTGCCGCTGCAAGGCACACGAGACCTGCTCCTGCGTAAAGGATTTCCCTCCTGCCTGTCAGAAAACCAAAAAACAGCATGACAACACCGGGAGCTGCCGCAGTGAACCCTGCGATAAGGTAAAGCTTTTGCTTTTTCATATGGGTGTCCACGGTATCATGCATGTGCAGGTTAGTATCGTGTGGGCAGGTAAAAAATCTGCACGCCGGGGTCACAGGTGCAGATGATGATGATGATGATGATGATTCCAGATAAAACCGGCAAAAAGAGAGGGCGAGGTACTCCTGATGCGGGGCAACAGGCATAACGCCCCACACACCAAAAATACCCGGGAAGACCCTGTGAAAACACACCCGCGTATCAGAACAGAACACCTCGACCTTATCCCGGCAACCGTGAAGATCTTGGAAAGCGACCTCCACGACCACACGGGGCTTGCCCGGCTGCTGGATGCAAGGGTACCTCTGGCATGGCCACCCGGTGGAATGAATGACGAAGTGCTCACTGAGTTCATCCGTATGGCTTCCGAAAAGACTGATCCGTTCTTTGCCTGCTGTTACTGGGTGCTGGATACACCGGTCAGAGAAGGCGCGTCCTCATCGGAATCGGCGGAATCGCATCGGCATTCAACGCGCCGGATACGGTCCTCCTCGGGTACGCGGTGCTGGACGAGCACCAGAACCGGGGGTACGCAACCGAGGCAATCCACCACCTGATCCCCGGGATCTTTGCGGACAGACGCATAGCACGGATTGTGGCGACGACCTGCCCGGACCTCGGTGCATCCATCCGCGTCCTTGAGAAAAACGGGTTTGTCTGCACGGGTATGACCCTCCCCGGCCAGGGTCTGGAAGACGGGACGATTGGATATATGCTGGAGAAACCCGGGTGACCGGTTGCTTCATCTCGTACGTAAACGATTCTGTAAGGAAGACCCATGGGAGCACCCGCGCCCGAACCACAGGAAGACCCGGACAAGCCCTTCCTCACCGGCCCGCCATTCTATCTTGAGGCGTTCGAGCAGTCCTACCGGTACATCATCGATGAGTACCAGGGTACAGCCAAAGGACATTGCGATCTTCATGCCCTGCGCCGTGCGGAAACCCTACAGCACGAGCCCGAGCCACCAGCTCATCCGGATGATCATCTCGCAGGTATTCGACGAGTCCCTGTACCATATTGTCATCTTTGGCTCCTGCGGGATCGTTCCTGCCGAGCTTGAGACGATGTACCCTTTCGCCCATTACAAGTATATGCTCGGGAAATGTGACGATGACACGGTCAAAGCGGACTTCCTGAAGATCGAGACCGACCGGGTGGCAGGGTACCTGGAGAAGACCCGGCACCTGTATACGTACCGGATCGCCTACTGTATCGGCCTCTTCCGTGAAGCGCTGATCAGGGGCTCGGAAAAATCTGGAGTTAAGATCGATCTCCTGCTTCCCACAAAGGACCTGATCAACCGGGTGATCGAGGACGAGGAATGCCGGTTCCAGGAAGGGAGCCTCTCGATGGACAAGTACCTGGGGGAGTTCTGCAACGGCCTCGTCCGGTTCCGGAATGCACATCCCGACCTGAGAAAAGACGCATAGGCCCCTTTTCAGGACCGGGCATTCGCACCACTTTTTTTCGGTCCGGCGTTTGCGCTGCTCAAAAGATGTTGAGACCCAACACAGGAGCGCCGATACCATCATACTATACGCTAGGAAGACCTACATAGAGTACACAAAAGGTTTTGGGTATACACACGATCGCACACGTTCCTGATCGTCATGTAACGGCGGTCCATCACCTCCCCAACGAAACCATTTTTGCTAGTATCGAGTGATTGAAAACCAGAGACCACTATCCTTACTCTGGTAGACCACCCTATCAAAGAATGAAACAATGGCTAAGCAATCCTTAAAATCAGTGATTATGGGAACACGCTCCGGGTACGTCATCCGGTGGACCTGTCCTGTCTGTTATGCAGAAAATGTGATCATCAACAGAACCCCGTCCGAGTTTTTCAAGGCATCCCGGGATTCATCATGCCGGCACTGCAGGAAACGTTCAACCATCTCGACGCCCTGCTTTCATCATTAACCGGCATTTCCTTTTTATACGTCTCTTTTGGAGATAAAAAAGGGGCAAATCCCCAATACGGGCATTCCGGGCCTTTGCACTTCTCCTCATCAGGGAGAACAAAAAACACCAAGGGATCCGGATGCAACCAAAATGAGAGGAGAACTTCTCCCTCACGATGGCAGCGATTTTACGAGCAGGTAGAAGGAAACAAGCGCAGCGGCAAGGCCTGCGACGGACAGGACCAGCGCTGGTACGGGAGGGAGGTTTATACCATTGTACGGCAGCACCTCTTTCACGCCAAATAAAAAAAATGCCAGCGCAAGGAGCCAGCCATAGGTCTTCTTCTCCGTAACAGCTACCCGGAGCCCATATATCACCACCAGCACGTCAATCCCGATAAGGACCGGGGTAAACCAATCAGGAAGGATCATTACGTACTGATGGACGCCGCATGTTTAAAGGCGTGCGCTGCATACCGCATTCACCGGGCTCCGGCCCAAAAATGTGTGCAGGAATGAAGAATATTGCTTTGTAGAAATCCTAAAATGAGATTTGTAATGTACGCTCCTAGGGGCCTTTCGCCCCCGCACGCTAGAGGCATCACGTATGCCCCCGCCCCCTTTGGGGGCAGGGCTGGCGTAAGGGGGATTGTAGCTCTTAAAAAAGGAGTTCTATGGAGCAAAAATATTGTATTTCCCGCACGGGGGAGGGCTGCAGCAGGCATCACCGGTCCCTCACCCGGGTAGCCCGCCATCACGATGCGGTTACTTCACCACCAGCACCTTGCAGGGCGCAGAGCGAATGATCTCTTCTGCCACACTCCCAAGGAGGAGGCGTTCCAGTCCCCTTTTTCCCTGCGTGCCGATCACGATCAGATCGATCTTTTTTGCCTTGGCAAACTTCGCGATCTCGGCAGCAGGATGCCCCTCGAGGATCGTAGTCTCAACCTTCACATCCCCGGCCAGGGATTTTATCCGGGTAAATGCCTGCTCTGCCTCGGCCTGGAAGACGCGGTAGGTGTCCCCGAGCGGGATATCCCCCGACATCGATGAGAACGTGCCCGTGTCGATCACGTATACCGCATACACGACAGCCCCGCACGCGCGGGCAACTTTCAGTCCCTCCTCAAGAGCAGCCCGGTTCTTCTCCGAGCCATCCGTTGCGATCAGGATCCTGCCAAACAACATATCAGTCATTGAACAATTCCTCTCCCTTTTGCAGACAGTTCCTACTTTACGTTCTCTCCAGATACCTCTTGCGGATCGGTGCTGTTGTCGCTATCCCGGCCGGTCCCGTCGATCTCCTCCACGTACCGGTCTCCCCGCATCGCAGAGAGGAATGAGATAAAGACGGCACGGGGGCACCGGTTTAGAGCGGGATTGCCAGCGCGAAGGGCAGGTAATCGTGGGTGCAGGGCAATATGGTGAGGATTCAAGAAAGAATCATGCCCCGGGAGATGGTGCAATTTTTCGCTCCACCCCGACTCTCCCGTTCTCTCCCGAGAGCGCAAACCCAAGACGTTCGAGATACTCCCTGCTTTTGCCCGTCCCGTGGGTCAGTAGTTCCACCAGATCATCTTTCTCATCGATGTCCGTGTGAAGTAAAAATGAGTCGATCACTTCACAGGAGAGCCCGGCTTCCTGTGCAATCCTCAGGTGTTTTGAAAAACTCATTCCGTAATAATCGACATGGAATTTTGCCGGTTCCTTGAGGAAGATCGCGTTCGTCCCCCCGCCCCTGCCGGGTACTATTGCCATGTCGCTCGTGGTGGAAATCACGCGCCTGATGGCAGGGCCGGTGGCGAGCGGAAGATCGGCCATGAGGATCAGGATGGACCCGATAGACTGGGGGAGCAGCTCGTTTAAGGTGCCGCTCAGGTCCTTGTCGGCGACCGTGATCTGGATGTCCTCGCTGTCGAAGAGCTCGGTCGCGATGATCACCGGGCTGCAGTTCGCATCTTTTGCGGCAGCAATCACGTCCTCGAGCATCGCGCGGGCAAATGCCTCCCGTTCCTCCGGTGAAAGAATCCCGGAGAGCCGGCTCTTGGGGCCCGCGGGCTTAAAGGGAATCAGTGCATGGGGACACATGTGATACGCTCATACGCAGGACAATTTTAAAAAAGGTACTGATTTCTCCCTGATTGGGGGATGCCCCATTCGGTTCCCTGATAAATCGGGGCCGGTCAGGGATATGCAACCTTCTCCGAACCCTCTCTTCTGTATGCCTCGCACGGTATATGGATCTCGAACCGTGCACCCTTGCCCGGCTCCCCGGTTTCGGCAATTGTCATGCCGGTGAGCGCAAGGATCTCCCGGGCCAGAAAGAGACCCCAGCCGGTATACTTGCCGAACCCGCGCTCGAAGATCCGTTCCTTGTCAGCAGCAGGAACGCCCGTGCCATTATCTTCGACAACAAACACCGCACCGTTCTCCACATCATGCACAGATATGCGTATAGACGAGACATTGCCTCCGTGGCGAACAGCATTGTCCAGCAGCTGGGCCATGGCCTTTTCAAGGATCGGATCTGCGAACACGGCGGCGTTCCCGCAGGTACCTGTTATCGTGACCCCGTTTAATGAAACAAGGTCGCTGGCACGCCGGATCAAAGATGCGAGCGACTGCCATTGTGGGGGTTCGGTCCCGAGATTCTGGTAGTCCTTGGCAAACTGGAACTGCCGGCGGATTTTATCCAGGGCTGACCGTATCTTTCCTATATACGATTTCATCTGCGGATCTTCGACCATCATCTGCAGCAGCTCGGTATAACCTCCGACTGCCGTAAGCTGGTTGAGCACATCATGCCGCGTGACGCTTCCCACGAGGCTGAGTTTCCTCTTGAGGACCACCACTTCATCCTGTGCCCGCCGGATTGCCGACACCTTCTCGAGCAGCTGCACGAGCACCGGGTACCAGGTATCTGCGGGGCCTGCCATGACCAGATATTCTGCACGGTTTGCCACCACCGTGCGGAAAGCCTCCGGATCGTATGCCGCTGCAAGGATAATCACCGGAATATCCATCTCCCGTTCCCGCAGGTTCTTTAAAAACAGAATGCCGTTTTGCCCCAGTTCATGTACGGCGATCACTGCACCGGGCGATGCAGTCAGGTTCCGGCTGATGGCTGCTTCTGGTGATGCGAAGGTAATCACACGATAGGGAGCGATACCGGCAAGGTGTTGCCCGAGCGCGGCACAGCGGTCTGTCTTCGCATCGATAATAATGAGTGGGATCATACCATATCACGGGAAGCTTTCCCTCTCCCCCTACCATTCTATGTCCTCTGGATCCTATAAATGCCATTCAGTGATTCTGCACGCTGGCAGCCTGCAATGTCCTCCGCCAGAGTTTAACGTGTACAAAAAGGAACCGTACTTTATGCAGCCTCGGGTGATTACCTTCTCGAAAAACGTCTTCCTGCCTCTCACCAGCGTCTGCCGGAACCGGTGCGGGTACTGTTCCTTCCGCACACCGGTGCAGGCCGGGTGCGTCATGCAGCCGGACGAGGTGGAGGCGACCCTCGTGCGCGGGAAAGAGACCGGGTGCACCGAGGCACTCTTTACTTTTGGTGAGCACCCGGAGGAGGAGCCCGGGTTTTCTGCATATCTTGAGAATATAGGTTATGATACCATTCTCGATTACTGCGAAGCAATGTGCCGCTTAAGTATACGGTACGGGATTCTCCCGCACACGAACGCCGGCATTCTCACATACGACGAGATGAAACGGCTCCGTTCAGTGAATGCAAGCATGGGGCTGATGCTCGAGACCACCGCACGGATACCAGCGCACAACGGATCGAAGGGAAAGGAACCCGAGGTGCGCCTCGCAATGATGGAAGATGCGGGAAAGCTCAAAATCCCGTTCACTACCGGCCTGCTCCTTGGCATCGGCGAGACAACGGCCGACCGGGAGACGTCGCTTGTCGCAATCCGGGATATCCACCGGAAATACGGGCACATTCAGGAGATCATCCTCCAGAACTTCTGCCCCAAAGACAATACCCCTATGGCCTCATTCCGGGTGCCCAAAACACAGGAGATCTGCAAGACGATCCGGATGGCGCGGCGGATCCTGCCGGAGGAGATCGCTATCCAGATAGCCCCCAACCTCATTGACGCATCACGGCTTATCGGATGCGGGGTCGACGATCTGGGTGGCATTTCACCGGTCACCGTCGACTACGTGAACCCGGAGCACCCCTGGCCAGCACTTGAGGATCTCAAAAGAATCGTGGGTAACGCGACGCTCTGTGAGCGCCTCTGTATCTACCCCCGGTTCATCCGCATGGGTTGGTACAGACCCGGCCTGCAACCCCTAATAAACCGGCTCGAATCTTAGTATTAGAACAGGGAGCAGACAACCGTGAAACAGAAAAAACTCCTGTATACCGGCAAGGCCAAATCGGTCTACCACACCAATGTGAAGGGAAAACTGATTGTCGAATTCCGCGATGACATTACCGCGTTTGACGGCGGCAAGAAAGATACGCTCAGGAACAAGGGCTGTTACAATGCCGGCGTTTCTGCATTTTTCTTTTCCTGCCTGGAAAAAAATGGCGTAAAAACGCATTTTTTGGAAATGCTCGACGAGAAGAGGATGGCCGTCCGGGAACTTTCCATGATCCCGCTCGAAGTGATCGTGCGGAACTTCGCAGCAGGCTCGATTGTCAGGAACTATCCGTTTAAAGAGGGAACTCCCTTAAAACCACCGGTGATCGTGATCGACTACAAGGACGATTCACGGCACGACCCGATGCTCAACGATGATCTCATTGTTGTGCTCAGGCTGGTAACACCGGCGGAGCTTAAGAGGATAAAAACAATCGCGCTTCGGGTCAATACGATCCTCTCAGGTGTGCTTGCAAAACAGGGTATCACGCTCGTGGACTTCAAGATGGAGTTTGGCAGGCAGGGAAAAACGATCTATCTCGGCGACGAGATCAGCATGGACTCCATGCGTCTCTGGGACAAAAAGACCGGTGAGTCCCTTGATAAGGATGTGTACCGGTTCAACAAGGGTGACGTGATGGCGACGTACAACCAGGTAGCAGCACGGATCACAAAAATGCCCGTCACTGTAAAAAAAGCATTGGCAGCCCCAAAGAAGTCCAAAAAGCGGGATCGGTAACGGCCAGCCGGCCATACCGGTTTTTCATCACCGGACACAAGACATAAGGTATCAGAGAAAAATACACGTAGCATCGGGATTTGGCGGATTTTTATGGCACAGGACTCCCAGGATGAAGCGGATATCCTCAAATGGGCGCAGGGGATCGCCCGCAAGAACGGATGGGTACTCAATCCCGACGAAAAACACCTGCATACCGTGATCCGGGGGCTTGTCCGGAACAAAGATAAGTACGGGAGACCCTACTGTCCCTGCCGGATCAGGAGCGGCGACGAGGAACGCGACCGCGCCATCGAATGCCCATGCATCTATCACAAGGACGAGATCGCGCACGATGGACACTGCCACTGCCTGCTCTATTACAAAAAGCCATAACGACAATATATCCCTTTTTGCCCACATGAACACTGTACGCAGTCCTGTAAAAGATACCGGTCTCGCACCAATCGTGGGGAGCGATCCTGAGATCCTCATTCTTGGCAGTTACCCTGGCCGCCAGTCGCTTGCAAAGGGCGAATATTACGGTAATCCGCAGAACCAGTTCTGGAAAATTGTAGAGATACTGCTTGGGATAGACCGTACCCTGCCGTATACCGTCCGTATTTCCCTGCTCATGGAGCACCGGATCGCGCTCTGGGACGTTGTTGCCACCTGTGCCCGCAACGGGAGCGCGGACATCGCGATCAGGGACCCGATCCCCGGCGATATCAGGGGGTTTCTTGCGGCACACCCGACGATCCGGTGCATTGCGCTCAACGGAAACGCCGCCGGCCGGTACTATGCCCGTATGAACATCAGCCTTCCCAGTGCGATCCTGCCTTCGACAAGCCCTGCGTATGCCCGCATGACCATAACCGAAAAAGTGCAGCAGTGGGCATGCATCCGCACTCGTCGCATCCGGTAAAAGAGACTATACGCCGGATTTACCGCTCAAGTCGCAGTTTCAGGAAGATAACGTGATAGATCGCATAGAACCCGCAGAGCACAGCCGCGGTGTACCCGAGCACGGCAACCCACATGACCTCCTTTGGCATGCTGATGGGCGATGCCTGCAGCACGAGCGACGAGCCGACCACGAGCGCGGCAACCACGAGGCCCATCAAGATCTTGTCGCTTGCCCGGTCAAGCGCCATCTGGAGTTTCTTTAAATCGGTATCGACCACTTCAAGCCGTACCGTCCCGGTCGAGAGACGTTTCAACATGAGATTGACATTGCGCGGCAGGTCAAACGCCGCATCGACCGCCTCCAGCAGCGAGTTTGACGCCCGCTTCGCATATCCGGCCGAAAGAACGTTGGAGTCAGCAAGCTTGCGCAGGTAGGGCGTGATCTCCCCCCCGAAGCTGAACTTCGGGTCAAGCCACACGGCGACATCAAAGACCATCACAAGCGTCTTTAACAGGAGCATCAGGCTCATGGGCACCTTGAGGTTGTACCGCCGCATTACCTCGGTAAGCTCGTTTATCATGAGGCCGAAATTAAACTGAACGATCTCGTCCCCTCCGCCGAAATCATGCAGCATGATATAGAGGTCGTCCCTGAGCGCCTCCCGGTTCTCCTCGGCGACAAAGATGCCAAAGCCCTCAAGCGCCTTGATAATCATGTCGACATCATCGGTCGTCATCGCAAAGAGCAGGTTGACGAAGAGTTGTTTCTTCTCCGGTCGCAATACCCCAACAATGCCGAAGTCAAGAAAGACCAGATCCCCCATCTCTGAAATGAGGAGATTGCCGGGATGAGGGTCACCGTGGAAAAACCCATCTTCGAAAATCATCTTCAGGTACGCATTGAATCCCCGGACAGCGATATCATGCGGGTTGGATCCCTGTGCGGTGATCGCCTCGACATTGTCAATCCTCACACCCTTGACATATTCCATGACGAGCAGCCGTGAGGAGGAATATTCCCAGTAAATCTTCGGGAAATGGATGCCGGGCACATCCCGGAAGTTGCGTGCCATCCGTTCGGCGTTCCGGCCGTCGCGGGTGAAATCCAGTTCTTTCCTTATCTGGGTTGCGAAGTCCTGCACGAGACCGGTCGGATTATATACCCGGCTCTCGGGGAATACTGCCTCGATCCTCTCCGCCATGGACTGGAGGATAGCGAGATCGGTTTCAATGAGTTCCGGGATCCCGGGGCGTTGGACCTTGAGAGCCACCACCGTCCCATCCTTGAGCACGGCGCGGTGGACCTGTCCGATCGATGCAGATGCAACCGGGGACTCGTCGATCTCACAGAACCAGTCGTCCAGTTCCGGGCAGGTCTGCCGGATCACGCCAATAACCTCGGAGAACGGCAGCGGTTTTGCATGATCCTGGAGTTTCTTGAGCTCCATGATCAGCTCCGGCGGGAAGATCTCCGTTCTCGTGCTCATGATCTGCCCGAACTTCACAAACGTGGGCCCGAGTTCTTCGAGAGCTAGCCGTACCCTCTGGTACACGGTGGACTTTTCCGGCGCCTGTTCTGTACCCGGAAGACGGAACCGGGTCCTGCCCGGGAAGGCTTTCTCGAGAGCAATGCCAAAACCGTACTTCCACAGAATATCGATGATCTGCGCATACCGCCGGATACGGGTGACCATGGATACAGTTTGGCACTCAGGATACTTAACACTGGCTTATCGGATATTAAACGCTTCAGAAACCCTGAAAATGCATCATATTATCAAGGAACTATCTCTACAAGATTCCGAGGGATTTCTAGAATAAGGAATATATAATCTCAATTGTTGGTTTGGGCGATAAGATACCAAAACTAAAAAACGTAGGGCATTGAAAATAAATTTTAAACCTATTTTGAAAAATTGAGAGAATTTATGAATAGTCCCAACCCATCTCGTCCATTATTTTTTCTAATTTCTTTTTACGTCTTTGTTCAACAAGCATTCGATTATAAATTGATGTCCGAGTTGTAAATGCATCATCTTTCGTTTTAATTAAAAACATACCACTAGTGCCTCTTTTTGATCCAATATATATACCGTTATCACGAAGAGGACCTAAAACACGAATTTGCCAAGTCTCTTTTTTTAGTTTGAATCCTTTTGATTGTAAATGTTTAATTATTTTATCAGTAGGAATAGCATTTTCAAGACCGACTGCATTCTCCAACAAAAACGAAATTGTTTCAACCATTACAGGTACACATTTTGAATCTCTAAATTTTCCCTGATCCTGTAAGAATTTTTTATATCTATCGATAAATTGCATGCTCGATATATCACGAATTGTTTTTATTTAATT
>CAWEFI010000041.1:0-69793 GCA_963808285.1 uncultured Methanoregulaceae archaeon | reverse complement strand
GCGCATGGGACAACGCGAAGAAATACATCGAAAGCGGTGCCCACGGCGGCAAGGGCAGCGAGGCCCACAAGGCAGCCGTCATCGGCGACACGCTGGGCGACCCGTTCAAGGACACCGCGGGCCCGTCGCTGCATGTGCTCATCAAGCTCCTTGCGACGCTGACGCTCGTGCTCGCGCCGCTGTTTATCTGAAAAACCATCAGGATATTTTTTTTCGGGGTTTGTTCCGGTTCGGGGGTCTTTGGCGGCACCGGTATACGAACATACGTTAAAAGGAGGAATCGGCCTGCACTACGTACTTTTAATATTCCCTGTCCGGCTGAACGTATCCCCCAGGATCAGCGATCGGTATCAGGGAAGGGGAGTGCAATGGGTACAGCATTCTTCCGGTGTGCAAGCGCTTCTTCTGCAATCAACCGGATCATGCATCCTTCACAGGGATCCGGCCGCCCGGCACCGGGAAACATGCCGTGCGGGTACAGCATCGTGAGGGAATGCCGGGAGACTTCACGCAGGTCGGCATCATGATCCACCGCCAGCGGTTTGAGATACCCGGCTGCACCGGGATCGCCGAGCGCCCCGAGCATACCTGCCGCCATCAGCTGTACCCGTTTATCCTCAGACTTCAAGGCCGCTCACGAGGTACTCAAAGAGAGGCTGCCGGAATTTTTTTAACGCCTCGGCTGGGTCTTTGACTCCGGTTATGCCCCCGGCCCTTTGTTTACCATAATTGTTGTCCGCCTCCATCTGTATCACCCTTTTATTGACTGATAATATCCTGTACCGGGGATTATCTTTTCAATATTTGCACGGTGCATTTGCATGGCATAATCCCAAAATGCCATGAAGGCAGGTTCTTCCGGCAGGGGGGCCGATGGGGGTTATGGATGGCATGAGTAGGATTGCTGCTCCAAGGTTCCTAAAAACAGTTCTGATAAAAGCTCATAAAAATTAGGGTAAACTACCAGTTTAACACCTAATTTGTTCTAACAGTTGAATGATTCTCCGCATTTTTATTCTTTCTGGCGAAGTCCTGTGATTGTATCTCCAGACGTATTCTCCTAAGAAGAGGTGTAATCGCTCTTTACGAACACCACCTTTTGACGCAAATTTTCGTTTCAGGTAACCCCAGAATCCCTCCAACCCATTGATATGATTTCCTTTTCCGTCAGAATACTGTCGTTCACCATGATTGACAAGACGATGGACATATCCTCGTGCAGCGATCCCGGTATAAGCTTTCCAGGTATCAGAGCAGACGATCGAACCAGTTGATACTTTTTGTGTGATGAGGGGTTGAAGAGTATCTGCTTCAACGTTATCGACAACCTCGGCCCAGACAGTACCATTGCGACAGAGGATCCCGAATACCGGTTGTTTTTTGGTCCCTCGTCCTCGTTTGGTCCCTTTGTCCCGGATTGTTTTTCGTTTGTTCTTCCATTGACCTCCTACGTAGGTTTCATCGACTTCAACGGTACCGGAGAAGATCTCCGGGATGTCTTTTGTCATCACCAGTCGAATCTTGGTTAATTGTAGAGTGCCAGAGTTTCTGTCCTAAAATAGTGACAGTATTTATGTCCGCTTTCGAGAGCACCGAACAGGTGCTTGCGGGTGAAAGCGACTATGGAAATCCGAACCAAATCAGTCGTATTCTATGAAGAAGGGATACGAAGCGCACGAGAGATCGGAGAGACGTATAATATCTCCGAAAGGACGGTGAGACGATGGGCAAAATCTCATCGTCAGGACCAGGAGAACGGGTTACAACCGAAAAAGACCGGGCCGAAACGATCACCCTGGGCAATATCACCGTCATTGGAACGACGAATAATCCGGCTTAAAGAGAAATATCCGGCATGGGGTGCCCGACGGATCACGCACCAATTCAACCTCCCTTGTTCGTGGAGAACGGTCCATCGTATCCTCAAGAAACATGGACTTCTCATTCGTGTAAAAGCAAAACCCCAGCCAAACGGCAAACGATTCCAACGATATCATGTCGACAGCATGTGGCAGGGCGATACATTCCAGTTTCGTATCCGTGGAGTTGGCAAGGTCTATGTCACCGGTTTTACTGACGACTGCTCCCGGTATCGGGTGAAAAGCAAGGTCTATCTTCACAAAGACGCTACCGCAGCTGTTAACGCGTTGCAATGGGCACTTCGTGCCGGACGAATCCCGCGTGAAATTTACCTCGATAATGGAAAACAATTCATCTCCAAAATCTTCAAAGCTGAAGCACAGAAACATGGTATCAAACTGATCTTCGGCCGGCCATACAACCCGAGAGGTCGAGGCAAGATCGAACGTTATCACAAGACGCTCTACCAAGAACTCATCGCCCTCAAGGACTTCCACTCGTTAAGCCATTTCAAACGGGAACTCTGGAACTTCGACCGCCAGTACAACAACTGGAGAAAGCAGGAGATCCTGGACTGGATGACTCCGGCTTCAGTCTATCACAACGAAATCAATTTCAATAAAAACAGAAAATGTCTATCAAGCGGACATAAACTCTGTCAACAAAACGGACATTAATTGTGGCACTCTACAGTTAATGCTCTGAGTACCCGTCGTTGCTCGAATCCGGTTTGTTCAGCAATTGAGTTCGAACTTTGTTCCATGAGAAAGAGATGAATAATTTGCTTCCACTCATCTCGTGAAAATGTCAATGGCAATTTGTGGGGAATGAATTCATACCTGCATCGCGCACATCGTTTCTTCCCGCTCTGCAGTTTGTATAACTTTTTTGAATTGCATTTTGGACATGCAATTTTTGCCATTTTTCACTCCGTAAATCTTTCTTTGATTTAGGTGTTAAAATAGCATATTACCCAAAAATTAATATAAGGAGCGCTGAAGGAGGGGACAGCCGGATCAGCTGCACCCGGTCCAGCCGCAGTGCTTGCAGATCCCCTGGTTGCAGCCCTCGCCAAAGTCCAGCGGGTTGTGGCACTCGGGGCAGAGCCGCTGCTCCCCGGTCTTTCTGATATTCCAGTCGTTTAAGGTAGCGATGCTCTGGTTCTTTGCCGAGAGCTCGATGCACCGCCCGACCACGTCCGCGCAGGAATGGCCTTCAGAGGAGGGGTTCTTGATCGCGGAGATGCAGTTCACTTTGGCGAACTGCTTGACAAACTTCTGGTACGGCACACCGTTCTGGAGACCTGTGCTGATCGCACGGCCAAGCGCGCTGCTGTTCGCGTCGCACCCCCCGCTGCCCACGGTCCGGATAAAGACCTCCATGGGCTTTCCCTCCATCAGGTTCACGGTGACGTAAAGGCGGCAGCACCCCGACTGGCAGAGATATGTCCTGCCGGCCAGCTCTTTTGGCCGGTCGATGGAGAGCGAGGGGATCTTCTCCGGCCCCGCCCGCATGCCCGATGCGGCCATGACCGGTCCTGCAGGGGATAAGACAGCGGGGCTCTTGTTTTTTAAGGCGAGCACAACATCATCCCTGCTCCCCATCCGGTAGATGGTGATCCCCTTGAGGCCGAGTTTCCAAGCCATGAGGAGCGCTTCCTCGCAGTCCTCTTTTGTGGCAGAACAGGGCATGTTGATGGTCTTGCTTATGGAGGCATGGACATGCTTCTGGAAGCTGGCCTGCATGAGGATGTGGTCCCGCCACGGGATGTCGAGCGCCGTCTTGAAGAGGGCAAGGAAACCCGCCGGCAGCCAGTGCAGGTCCTGGATCGGTACCGGTCTCGTGGACATGGGCGATGACCTCCTCTGCCTTCTTTGCCCGCTCGTCACCGGCAAAATCCATCCCGGACAGGGTGTGGGTGAGCGCTTCCTTAAACACCGGGTTGACGATGACAAAGGTCTTTCCTACCGTGTTCTTCCGGGTGTAGGCAAAGGAGAAGACCGGCTCGATGCCGCTCGAACACCCGGCCAAGAGCGAGATCGTTCCCGTAGGGGCGACCGTGGTCATCGCGGCGTTCCTGACCGTAAAGTCCTTCCAGCTGCTGCCTTTCCACGCGGGGAAGGTCCCTTTTTCTTCAGCCAGCCGGTGCGATTCGGCCACTGCGGTTTCGGTCACAACCTTCATGACCTGCTCGCACCATGCCCGGCCCTCGGGGGAATCGTAAGCAAGCCCTATCATGAGCATCGCATCGTGGACTCCCATGACCCCCAGGCCGATCTTCCTCGTCCTCTTCGTTGCCTCACCGATCTGCGGGATGGGAAAGACGTTCTTGTCGATCACGACGTCGAGGAACCGGGTTGCCATCCGGGCAGTCTCCCGGAGCAGGTTCTCATCAAGGACACCATCGCTGACGCAGGCAGCGAGGTTGATGCTCCCCAGAACGCAGCTCTCGTAGGGCAGGAGCGGCTGCTCGCCGCACGGGTTCGTCGTGTCGATCTCCCCGAGCTGCGGCGTCGGGTTGTGCCGGTTGATCTCGTCGTAGAAGAGGATGCCGGGCTCGCCGTTCTTCCAGATCCCTTCCACGATCCCGTTCCAGATCAGGCCGACGGTGACGTTCGCTCCCGATTTGGGGTGGGTGAGCCAGACCGTATCAAACTGTTTCCCGGTGACCAGATCCATGAACTTGTCGTTCACCATCACGGAGATGTTGAAATTCGCTATCTCACCCTCTTTTTCCTTCGCGGCAATAAAGGCAAAGATGTCCGGGTGCCAGACATCGAGGATCCCCATGTTTGCCCCCCGCCGTCGCCCGCCCTGCTTGATCACGTCGGTGGCTGCGTTGAAAACCCGCATGAACGAGATGGGGCCCGATGCAACGCCATCCGTTGACTGCACGGGAGAGCCTTCCGGCCGGATGCGCGAGAAGTTATACCCTGTCCCCCCGCCGGTCTTGTGGATGATCGCCCCTTCTTTCATCGCATCGAAAATCCCTTCGATGGTATCCGGGACCGGGAGGGTGAAGCAGGCAGAGAGCTGTCCCAGCTCGGTTCCCGCGTTCATGAGGGTGGGGGAGTTGGGCAGGAAGCGCAGCGAGATCATCGCCTCAAAAAAACGGGCTCGTTCGGTCTCATCGTCTGCCAGGGCCGAGGCTACGCGGCGGCAGATATCGGTAAAATTCTTCTCTCCTCTCCGCAGGTAGCGGGCAGAGAGAATGCTGTCGACGACGGATGGTGGGTTCATGGCCTGACCTGTGCTGTGTTTTGGTGTAAAGGATAAAAGGGACTATTCAACGGATGAAATATTGCTCATGAAATAAGTTATAGGTTGTTGTCCGTGATGCGTTGAGCACCGCCGGCTCCGCCGCCATGAGAATATGCCCGTCCCGGGGGAACACGGGTGTCACCGGCGGATCAGGCACGCGTACCGCGCTTCGTGCCGTCCTCAGCCCCGGTTACCGGGGGATAACCACCTGATCGATGCCGTGGATCACGCCGTTTGTGCAGGCGATGTCCGGGATGGTCACCCGGGCGCCGCCGAAGATCACGACACCGCCCTTCTCAGTTATCTCGACGGTGATGCCGAGGCGCGTCTTGGGGAAATTCAGTTTCTTTATCATGGCGCACGAGAGGCTGCCAAAGAGGATATGGTACTGGAGGGCCCGGAGCAGCTGCCCCTGCAGGTCATCCATGAGCGCGGCAAGGGTTTCCGAAGGGAGCCGGCGGAATGCCTCGTCGGTGGGCGCACAGACCGTAAACGGCCCCTTCCCGGTGAGCACAGCATCGAGGCCGGTTGCCCGGATCGCCTGCGCCATCAGGGAAAACCGGCCGTCTGCGGCAAGCGTCCCGGCAATTGTTGCTGGTAGTGTCATGTCAGGTATCCTCTAA
Organism: uncultured Methanoregulaceae archaeon; assembly: GCA_963808285.1. Classification (GTDB taxonomy): domain Archaea; phylum Halobacteriota; class Methanomicrobia; order Methanomicrobiales; family Methanospirillaceae; genus Methanoregula. The sequence goes on along the minus strand of CAWEFI010000041.1, from coordinate 64,049 downwards.
ACGTCCCGGGTACATTCTCTGTCGCACCCGACAAAAAACCTGTTTTCTCCGGCCGCACGTTCCTCGCCGGTGCACCCCGGTATCCTTCAGCAGCCGGATCCCATATCGACCCTCATATCGGTTGCAAGCCGGCTGTACCTCTTCGGGTTCTCGTCGAACTGCTTCTTGCAGTAGTTACAGCAGAAGTAGTATTCTGTATCCCTGTACGTACTCCTGAACGGGGCGTTCTCCTCGTCGATTATCATAAAACAGACCGGATCGGTGGCCATATCGGGTGCTCCTTTTACTCACCATCTGGTGCAACTCCCAGATAAAGGTGTGGAAACGGTGTGGAGAGGGACAACCAGGATGTTCTTATCCGGCGTCCTTGTGCTTTTCATGGACCGGGCAGGAGCACATCCATAATTCTTCCCCGTTTCCTTCGCATCCCTGCCCGGGGTTTATACCCTGATCACGCCTTTCCGGTTGGCCGAGCCGTTTCCCCAGCGCAAACGCCTTTTTACAGTCTTCAGGGAAGACCTCACGGCATCGCTGTGCCTTCTCCTCCGGGTCAAACGCCGAGGAGACGTATTTTGAATAATCATCGAACTGCATGGTATCGGTCACCATGAACCACTCGGAGGGCCCGAAGATCCGTTCCAGCAGCATCGCGGTCAGCCGGAACTGCGATTCATATGCCATGTCTTTTACCCGGGCTTCGTCTGCGCCCATTGTGTAGATGAACCCGGTGGGCATCTTTTTCGGAAACAGGGAGGATCGCGCCGCATCGTAGACAATATATGGGAAGACCAGCCGTTCCAGGAATGACCGCATCTCGCCGGTCGCTGTTCCGACATAGATCGGCGAACCGAGGATGAGGGCATCGGCGTCCAGGATCCGTTCAAGGACCGGGGTCAGGTCGTCCTGCACAGCACATTTGCCGTAGCTCTTCCCGCCCACAAGCTTGCAGGAGAAGCAGCTGGTACATCCCTTGTAGTCCAGGTCGTACAGGTGCACAAGTTCGGTTTTCGCTCCTTTGGATGCCGCCCCTTCGAGGGCGTGTCCGAGCAGCATTGCCGTATTTCACGTCTTGCGTGGGCTTCCGTTGATTGCGATAACTGTTTTCATGATAGTCTCCGGAGTGTTTTTGTGCCTGCCACTACCGCCACGTCACCTGCAGGGGGTTACGCCGGGGGATGCCATAGACCTTGTACTGCGGGTACCCGAACATCAGGCTGTAGGCGTACCTGCGTCCCGCCGGCAGGGCAAGCACCTTCTGCAGGGGTTCATACGCGGCAGCGGCCATCGAGAGGAAACCTGCCCAGCAGGTACCGATGCCGAATGCCGGCGCAGAAATATCGAAATGGGTCAGGGCGATCAGGGCGTCCACCGACGCCAGCGGGTTGCCTTCCGGGATATGGGCGATGACGAGATGCGGTGCCCCGCGGCAGACAGGGTCATTTCCGGCCTCCCATGCGGCAAGCAGCGTCGGGATATACCCGCTCATGGGATGGCTGCTATTTTGTAAGGTCTGCATCCAGTCGATGCACAACCCGGCGAGCCGGTGGACTTCTTCTGGATCGTGCACGATGAGCCACTGGACCGGCTGCCCGTTGCCGCCCGAAGCAGCGTACCGGGCAATATCGAGGACCCGGAGGATTTTCTCCCTCGGCACCGGCTCCCGGGTAAAATGCCGGACCGAGCGGCGCTTTTTCAGGTAGGCACCAAGATCTCCCGCGGATACAGCGCCGGTAGAGGCCGGACGCTGCACTCTCTCACCGGGGAGGAAGTCCAGGAAGAGCGCCTGCGACGGGCAGGAGACCTCGCAGTGCCCGCACCGGATGCACAGGCCGGCCTTAGCCTCCGGTACATCCGGCAGGGTGTTCTCATCTGCCGGGTCGACAATCGACATCGGGCAGACCGCAGAGCAGATCCCGCAGCGGGTGCAGAGATCCTGATTAACGAGAAGGGTTGCCATATCTTTACCGTCCGTTCTGTGTACTTTTATGTGAAGGGTATCGTTTTTTATCAGTATCTATACCTTCATGCTGCCTGCCATATCCCCTTATCCCCCATCCCTCCCTACGCTGTTTCATGGACCCGGTGATTGGTACGTATCCGGCAGGAACTCGAAGCCAAGGTGGATCCGCAGATCCAAGAGACTTCCCGGCGGTTTTTCCGGGAAGAGATCGTGTGCTATGGCATCAGGACCGCAGCGGTCACGGCACTTGCAAAAAAATACTGGAAGGAGATCAAACACCGGGAAAAACAGGAGATCTTCGCGCTCTGCGAAGAGCTCTACCGCTCAGGATACCTGGAGGAGTCTTTCATCGTCTCGAACTGGGCCCATGCCCTTTCCGGGCGGTATGGGCGGAAGGATATTGCGGTGTTCCGGCGCTGGATCGATACCTTCATCACGAACTGGGCCTCGTGCGACGGGTTATGCAACCACACGATGGGGGGCTTTATCGGGCAGTATCCGGATTGTATGGAAGAACTCAGGCGCTGGACACAGTCGGGGAACCGCTGGATGCGACGGGCTGCCGCGGTCTCCCTGATTGTCCCGGCAAAACGCGGGAAGTTTCTTCCCGAGGCGATTGAAATTGCCGACCTGCTCCTGACCGATACCGACGATATGGTTCAGAAAGGCTACGGCTGGCTCTTAAAGGAGGCGAGCCGGCAGCACCAGGCCGAGGTGTTTGCGTATGTCATGCTGAACAGGAACGTGATGCCACGGATAGCGCTCCGGTACGCGATCGAGCTGATGCCCAAGGAGCGTAAGGCAGAGGCGATGAAAAAGGAGAGGACGGGAATAAAAAAGTGAGCAGCCGGGTTATGCCGGTGCTGTTCTCTCTTCAAAGAGGTGTTTTCAGACAATTGCCGCCACCAGCGCGCCGGTGACCGGCGCGAGGATGAACACCCAGAGCTGGGCAGGAGCGGTCCCCCGGCAACCAGCGCCGGGCCGAGGCTCCGCGCCGGGTTCACGGAGGTACCGGTGATCGGGATACCGACCATGTGGATCATGGCAAGCGACAACCCAATGGCGATCCCTGCAAAGCCTGCAGGAGCTTTCTTACGTGTTGCACCAAAAATCACCATCGGGAAGATAAAAGTCAGGACAACCTCCGCGATAAAGGCCGATGCGAGGGGAAATCCCCGGGGGAAGCGACCCCCCCGTTCTGGCCAAGGCCGTTCGTGGCAAGATCATAGCCCGCGAGGCCGGTCATGATGGCGAGCAGGATGAGTGACACAATGATGGCGCCGATACACTGCACCACGATATATAACGCAGCATCCTTTGACCCGATCTTCCTGTTCACCAGCATCGCGATGGTGATTGCCGGGTTGATATGGCAGCCGGAGATCTGCCCGATCGCGTAGACCATGACAATGACGGAGATGCCAAAAGCGAGCGCAATCCCGATATATCCGATCTCTTTTCCTGCAACAACAGCACTTCCGGTCCCGATAAAGACGAGGACAAATGTCCCCAGAAGTTCAGCAAGATTTTTTTATAATTACACATTCACAAACCATCCGTTTCCGGTTTTTTCTCCGGGGAAATGTTTGTCGGCGGCAGGATTTACACAGGTATCGGCATACGTTGTCCCGGAACAATCACGGAAGAATAACTGCGAAAAGATCCGCAGTCAACGCCAGATTTAACCAGCCGGCATGCGACTGATGACATATGAAACACGGGTTCGCTGCTCTGCTCTCCATAACCTTAATACTCGCTCTGGGTATCCTCCTCGCTGGCTGCACCGGGACGCCGGCATATAATGCCACCCCGCCACCATCTGCCGGCCCGACATCCGGGATCACACCGGGCGGGGTCGGGAACACCACCTCAGAGGATATGAACGTTGTGACCTCAAACAACCAGTTCGCGGGCGACCTCTATCGCGAGCTCGCAAAGGAGACCGGGACAGGAGAGAGTAATATCTTCTTCTCTCCGTTCTCCATCTCTTCTGCCCTCGCCCTCACATACGAGGGGGCAGGCGGGACAACCGCTGACGAGATCCGGTCGGTTTTTCATTTCCCGGCAAACAATACCAGCCGCAGAGAGGGATTTGCTGCTGAGAACGCGGAGATAAACAACGGGGATGCGGGCTATACCCTGAGCACGGCAAACGCGCTTTGGGCGGAGAAGACCTCTGCCTTCCTTCCCGGGTACATCAACATCGCGCAACAGTACCTACAACGCCACCACGACCAATCTCGATTTTGCCGGCCAGCCGGAAGCCTCGCGCCAGACCATCAACAACTGGGTGGCTGGAAAAACCAATAACAGGATCCAGAATCTGCTCCCCGCCGGCAGCATCGATCCCATGACCCGGCTCGTGATCACCAACGCCGTGTATTTCAAGGGCACATGGGAAAAACAGTTCGACGCCAACCAGACTTCCGATGCCCCGTTCACCAGACCTGACGGCACAACGGTGACGGCAAGGATGATGCAGCGGACCGATGAGGACGCCATCTATTCTTACGCAGAAACTCCTGACCTCCAGATGCTCTCCCTGCCCTATACAACCGCCAGCGGACCGGGGCTCTCCATGGTGGTCCTTCTCCCCAAAGGAAATGACCTCTCCGCGGCAGATCCGTACCTCGACCCGGCTAACCTCTCGGCGCTGGAACAGTCCGCGTCATCCCGGCGGGTCATGGTGTATCTCCCGAAATTTAAACTGGAAAGCCAGTATTCCCTCAAAGAAACGCTCAGTGCGATGGGGATGCCGACTGCATTCTCCGGCGCGGCGGATTTCTCCGGCATGGACGGGGCACAGGACCTGTATATCAGTGACGTGTACCATAAGGCCTATATCGAGGTGAACGAAGAGGGGACCGAAGCAGCAGCGGCCACCGGTGTAGTAATGAATCTGGCAGCGGCGGCGCCCGGTTCTGAAAAACCGGTACCCGTTTTCCGGGCCGATCACCCGTTCATCTTCCTGATACAGGACAACGATACCGGCGTGATCCTCTTTGCAGGACTGGTCACGGATCCCACGGGATCCTGAGCACGTCCTCTATTTTTCCGTGCGGGCCGTTACGTTCTTTCCCTTGAACGTCATGATCCGTCCCCCTTCATCCTCGTACAGCAACGCCCGGCCCTTAATTCCGTTCAGCCTGCACGGCGTGATCAGGTTTCCGGTCATCACGTGGACGACCGGTTCTGTCCCCGGTTCCGGGTCTTCACCGGGCCGCGGCTCCCAGGCAAGGACAAAATCATCGTGATTTTCAACAGAGGCAGAGAGCATCCCGGCCAGTTCCCCGAACAAAAACCCCGTGCTTTTCCTGCGGCGCTGTTCCCTCTTTGCCATACACGAACATACCGTGTCCATGATGATAAAAATAGTCCAAAAATCCTGGATGCCGGTTCACAGCGGACAGACCCGGATACACATGCCGCACCGCAGGCCGCCAAGCGTCAAGAACATGTAGTCCCGGCAGGCCTGGGGCCGGATCGTCCCATCGGCCAAGATAGCACCGACCGGGCAGACTTTCACGCACTTCTGGCACCCGGCGCATTCAGGCCGGACAAAAGTATCTTCCGTTGGATGATCCGCATCCAGTGGCGCATCGGTCAGGATTGCCGTCATCCTGATCCGGGGCCGGTCTCGCGGGTGATCGAGCAGCTGGTTGAGGCCGTACGCACCAAGGCCGGCAAGCCATGCGGCATATTTGAGGGAGATGTCGGCCTTTAGGGTCTCCCTGTCTGCGTACCACATCCCGAATTCGCTTCCCTCTGTCGGAACAAGTGCAGTCTGGAATCCCTGCTTTTCCAGGTCCCGGGCAAGGCGGAATGCTATAACCCGCAGCGTCGCGGTTCCCGCCATCAGCGTGTTGGTATATTCCGGCCTGCCCTTGGGGAGGGGCTGGACACATCCTTTCGGGATCACGACACCAATCACGATCACGGATCGGATCCCGGGCATGAAATCCTGCGGCCTGTTGCCGGTGTAACCGGGATTCAGGAACCCCGCTGCATCAGCGATGCCCACAAAATCAGCACCAAGCCGGCGGACCTGTTCTTTAATGACGGTGGCATCCTGTCTCATACCCATGAATTCGGGCGGATAAATAATGAAGGCGTGGGTCAGAGCCCCAGATTCTGCAGAAACCGTTCGTGGAGCCGGAGATCCCCGCCAAGCTCGGGGTGGAAGGCAAGGGCCATGTACCTGCCTTTTTCAGCCGCGACAATTCCCTGATCCAGTGTCGCAAGCACATGCACGCCCGCCCCGGCTGCGGTCACAACCGGTGCACGGATAAAGATCGCATGAAAGGGACCTCCGTCAAGCCCGGTGACCGGGATATCGGCTTCAAACGACTCCCTCTGGCGGCCGAATGCGTTCCGGTCCACGGCCATATCCATGAGCCCGAGAGTGTGCACCCGAAGATCGGTAACATGGTTCGCCATCAGCACCATGCCGGCGCAGGTCGCAAAGATCCCGCCGGGGAAGGTATGGATCGGCCCGTAGAGCCCGTTCCTGTCGATCAGCCGCGATATGGTTGTAGACTCCCCGCCCGGGATAGCAAGCGCTCTGCAGCCGACAAGATCCGCCGGGCTCCTCACCTCGACAACAGAAGATGATTCCCCGCAGCCCCGTAACCGGAGCGCCGCTGCAAAGGCGCCGATATGTTCGCTCACGTCCCCCTGCAGCGCAAGTACGCCGATCTTAACGTCCACGGGTCTGCAACACCTCATCTGACCTGAGGGTGTGAACGTCAAGACCCGGCATCGCATCGCCAAGCCCCTGACTGACCTTTGCGATCACGGTGGCATCGTTGAAGTGATTGACCGCCTCCACAATCGCCTTTGCCATCATCTCCGGGTTCGAGGACTTGAAGATCCCGGACCCGACAAAAACACCGTCAGCGCCGAGCTGCATCATCATGGCAGCATCCGAGGGCGTGGCAATACCGCCTGCCGAGAAGTTCACGACGGGAAGCCGGCCGCGCCGGGCACACTCGATGACGAGCTCTGCCGGGGCCTCGATGCTCCGGGCATAGCTGATGCGTTCCTGATCATCCATACCCTGAACTTTGCGGATATCGCCCATAATTGCCCGCATGTGGCGGACCGCTTCCACGACGTTCCCCGTCCCTGCCTCGCCCTTGGTGCGGATCATCGCAGCACCTTCGTTGATCCTGCGCAGCGCCTCACCGAGGTTCCGCGCCCCGCAGACAAACGGGACCTTGAACTGTTTCTTGTCGATATGATATTCCTCGTCTGCCGGGGTCAGCACTTCACTCTCGTCGATCATGTCGACGCCGAGCACCTCGAGTACCTGTGCCTCGACAAAGTGGCCGATCCTGACCTTTCCCATGACGGGGATGGAAACCGCCTTGATGATCTCCCGGACCTTTTCCGGGTCAGCCATCCGGGCGACACCCCCCTGCTTCCTTATATCGGACGGCACCCGTTCCAGCGACATGACTGCGACGGCACCGGCTGCCTCGGCAATCTTTGCCTGCTCGGCATTGACGACATCCATGATCACGCCCCCCTTCTGCATGGATGCAAAACCGCGCTTGAGAAGCTCAGTGCCAAATCTCAGTTCTTCCAGTTTCATACACCAGTACTATGGATCAACCATGCCAATAAAATAAGTGTACCTGCGGCAATTGCCGCAAATGCGAGAGTGACTATCCTGACAGCACGAACGATTTCCGGGCCGCCTGCTTTAAGGGACTTTTCGCCACCCCCAATCGCATAAACCCCCGGTTTTTCAAACCGGATCCCGCAACCCCCGGCCATCGTCGCCATCACGATGCCCCCGTTGAAACCCGGGCGTTTCTTCCCGTCCCGGCGCATCACCCGCCACGCCCGGGCTCCAGTGCCCCTGAAAAGGAAATAGGAGAGAAGAAAAAACATGGTGATCCGGGCAGGGACATAGTTGAGGATATCGTCCATCCGTGCGGCACACCAGCCGATCCGGGCCCTCTCGTCCCGGTACCCGAGCATCGCATCCATCGTGTTTGCTGCACGGAATGCTGCAGCTCCGGCGCAGCCCAAGACCGAACGGCGTGAGCAGCACAAAGTACAAGAGCGGCGATACGATGCTGTCGGTAAGGTTCTCGGTCAGGGACTCGTACGCTGCCGACAGGATATGCTCGAAATCGAGACCGGCTGTATCCCTTGAGACCATTAGTTTCACCCGTTCCCGGCCCGCGTCCACGCCGCATTCCAGAGCTGCCACGACGCCAAGCGCATGCTCCTCGAGGGAGCGCCACGCAAAGCAGCATTTGAGAAGGAACGGTGCGCCGATAAGAAAGAGCAGCCACGGGGAGTACGTCCCGAACAGGAAGAACGGGAGGGCAAAGAGGCAAATCGTCACCAGCCAGAAGAGAATACCAACTGCACGCTGGATACAGGGGGCGTACCAGGCCGGCCGGCCCCACCATCCGATGAACCGGCCGAGAAGTGCAACCGGGTGGTACGCCGATTGCGGATCACCAATGAGCCGGTCGACGGCAAGCGCGAGAAAGAGGACTGCGCAGGCTAGGATCAGGTCTGTCGGTACCATACGAACAGCGCACCGACGATGAGGGCGATGAAGGCCGCGAGATTGAAGATCTCCAGTTTGGTATAGTACCAGGTGCTGTACAGGACAAGGCCGATTGCCATCGCCACCATCAGGAGGTGCGGCCTGCCGTGAGCTTCGGGCTGGATGGGCGGTTCTTTCTCCAGCGTCAGTTCTCCCCGGGTGGGTTTTACAATGACCTCGACCCTCAGGGCAGCCTTCATCGCGCCGTAGCCGGCGATGATATCAATATCAAAAAAGCCCGGGGCGCACTCTTTCCGCAACGGTATCCCAAGCACCACGTCATCGATTACATACATGTTCTCGTGGAAAAAATCGGTAAACATCCCCGCATTGGAGGTTGTTGCCGTGATGTGGATGGGGGCGCCCCTGTTTTTGAACCGGATCTTAAGGGTGCTCCCGCACTCCACATGCGCATTCTGTGGGGGTACTTCGATGGTGTTGATGCCCGACCGGTTGAGATGGATCTCAGTCATTATCTTCTCAGCCGCGGGGTTGTCCGCAACCGCCAGAAATCCAACAGGCAGCAGGAGATGCATAACGTCACCTGTTATTTTATGGTCGGGGGAAGGAGGTTTGGGATTCCCTCATGGATGGGATAGTCCACATTGCAGGTGGCACAGTACAGGTTGCCCTCAAGAATCTCTTTTTCGTCCTTTGCATCAACTCTGAGCACGAGGTCGCCTTTGCAGACGGGGCAGCAGAGGATGTCCATAAGCGAACGTTTCATGCGTATTCTTTCCTGATATCGATAATCTGGGAAAGTTCGGGGCCGGTGGAGATGAGCGTGAAGGGGCAGCCGATGTCATCTTCGGCAATTTTTAAGAAGTCCTTTGCCTTTTGGGAAAGCCTGCTGTACTCGGTGAGCCCGAAGCAGGCCTTGTCAACCCGGTCGATACCGGTGATAGCCGCCTGAGTGCAGCCGTTGATCATGGCAGAGTACCGGGCCATATGGCCGTCCCAGACACCGATCCGGCGCTTCCGGTGGGTGACGGTACCGAATTCCTGGATTCCCATCGCATCTGACTTCTGCGCAGTCATCTCGGTGGAGAACGGACCTTCCCCCACCCGGGTGGGATAGGCCTTGAAGACCACGATCACATCGTCAATTTTTGTCGGGCCGACGCCGTTGTCAGCAGCGATCTGGGAGGCGGAGGTGTCCTTGCTCGTGACGAACGGGTAGGTACCGTAATAGAGCGAGATCCCAAAGCCCTGGGTGCCTTCGAGAAGAACCGTTTGGCCCCCCTTTAAGGCATCGTTGATGGCAAGGGGGACATCCAGCAGGTACTCGGCCAGTTCCGGCACATCCTTTGCCTGCGGGGAGATTCGCATCACCCGGTCGGCATTTGCCGGGCCGCAGCCGGAACCGGTGCTGCCGATCTTCTTGGAAAGGTGTGCGCTCCCTTTGTCACGAGCGATATGATCCTCGGTGATGATACCGCAACGCTTGTCGACAAAGACCCGGCCTCTGACCCCCAGCGTCTCAACCTCGTGCTTAAGGATTCGTGGATCGACGAGCACCCCGCTGCCGATACAGAGTTTTGCTTTTTTATAAATAAAACCGGACGGCACCATCCGGACACTATATTCATGGTCGCCGACCTGAACCGTGTGCCCGGCATTCGGGCCGACACCACCGCGGGAGATGATGACAGGTTCATCCGCATGTGCGATGTGAGCAACGATCTTGCCCTTCCCCTCATCCCCAAAAAATCCACCTACGATAATTGTACAGCTCATTGGAGTATCATGTAGAGTAGGCCGGATTGGGCAATAAAGTCTGCCCTGAACTATAAAAACAACGAGAATCGGACGGTCTATATGAGCTGCCCGGGCTGAGCCTGCATCAGGGATCCTGTTGAGAGGAAGGCCGGCTGGTTCCGGTCCCGGCCTCTCAGTTACAAACCATTGATGAAAGTTTCCATCCTGCCCAGGGCCCCGGTCAGCTCCTTTCGGGAGACTGCATAGGCACAGCGGAGGTTATAGTCCCCGCCGCAGCCAAACACACTGCCCGGCACGACGGCGACCCGCTGCTCTTTAAGCAGCCTTTCTGCAAATTCCACATCCGAAAGCCCGGTTCCTTTCACCGAGGGAAACGCGTAGAATGCTCCCTCGGGTACATGGCATGATAGGCCGATCCTGTTGAGGCCGGCAACGAACATGTTGCGCCGGAGCCGGTACTCGTTGACCATGCTCGTCTTCTCATCTTCCGCCGAGCGAAGCGCCTCGAGGGCACCGATCTGCCCCATCACCGGGGCGCAGAGCATGACATACTGGTGGATCTTGAGCGCTGCGTCGCAGATCTCTTTTGGTGCACACAGAAAGCCCACCCGCCAGCCGGTCATCGCATACGCCTTGGAGAACCCGTTGAGCGTGATTGTCCGCTGCCAGAGATCCTTTACCGTTGCTGCAGCCGTATGGGTGGATTCGTAGGTAAGCTCCGAATAGACCTCATCACTGATGAGCATAAGGTCACTGTCGGTCACAATATCAGCGATAGGCGCCAGATCCTCCTTTTTCATCACCGCACCGGTCGGGTTGTTGGGGAAGTTGATGACAAGGGCTTTTATTTTGGGCGTGATCTTTTCCTGAAGGGCTTCCGGGGTGAGCCGGAAATGGTCCTTTTCGGTGCATTCCACCGGAACCGGGATGCCCCCGGCGAGCGTAACACAGGGTGCATAGGAGACGTAACTGGGTTCGGCTATCAGTACTTCGTCACCGGGATTGACGATGGCACGGATCGCGATATCGAGCCCCTCAGAGACCCCGGCGGTGATGATCGTCTCATCGTCAGCCGAATACCGGAGCTGGTACCGGCTTGCGAGGTGCGCCGAGAGCGCATCGCGGAGCGTCTGGAGCCCCCGGTTCGAGGTATACGAGGTAACGCCCTGCTCGATGGAATAGATACCGGACTCGCAGATATTCCAAGGGGTCCTGAAGTCGGGTTCTCCAACACCAAGGGAGATCACGTCATTCATCGTGAGAGCCAGATCAAAAAATTTCCGGATCCCGGAGGGGGGTATCTGCCGGGCACGATCTGAAACAAATGTTCGCATCGGGCCACCTTAGAAAGAATACGGGAGGCGTTCGGTTTCCTGCTGCTCAAAGAGGGTATTGCCATTCTCCTTGTAGGACTTCATGACGATGTGGGTCGCCGTCTCGCGGATCCGGTCCATCGGGGCGACGTGCTCCGAGACAAAACGGGAAACCTCCTGCATATTCTTCCCGCTCACCATAACCTGGAGATCGTAGGTACCGGTGATGAGACGGAGCGACCGTACCTGCCTGAACCGGGAGAGCCGTTCGGCGATCCTGTCGTACCCGAAATCCCGCTCGGGACTCACTTTCAGCTCGATAATGGCTGAAACTTCCCCGTTTCCCGCCTTTTCCCAGTTTATGACCGTGGTATACTTACGGATAATCCGGTTCTCTTCAAGGGCGTGGATCCGTGCTTCCACTTCGGCCGGGATAAGGTTGGTCATTGATCCGATTTCCTGTGCAGACAGCCGGCTGTTCTCCTCAAGAATCCGGAGGAGTTCGAGATCCTTTTCATCCATCTCAAGTCACTCCACTGTTATCTTAAAACCATTTGGACTCTATCGGATTTATAGTGGGCTCTTTTAATCCATTGAGCCGCGGATCCTTGAGCACAACTTCCCGGATCTTATCGGTATCGGAATCAAACCACATCTCTTTCGTGCGCCCGTACCGGCCCCGGCTCACGACACGCGTGTTTATCACGCCAAGCATGTTGAGCTCCGATATGAGATCTGTGATACGGCGGTGGGTGAGGACATCCAGCTGGAGGGAGGGCGCGATGGTCTGATAGACCCTGGAGACCTCCCCGCTGGTAAAAACGGTCCGGCTGTTGTGTTCCAGCGTCAGCATGGAAAAGAGGATCAGCTTGCTCTGGGAGGGGAGCGTCGCGATGCACTCAATCATGCTGTCGGTTTCAATCTTGGCCTGCGCCTGTTTCACGTGTTCCTCGGTAACCTGTTTTGACTCATCCCTGTCGGCAAGTTCACCGGAGATCCGGAAGAGGTCTAATGCACGTCGCGCATCGCCGTGCTCCTGTGCAGCAAGTGCCGCGCAGAGCGGTATCACGCCTTCGGCTATCGCTCCGTCAATAAAAGCGCCTGCAGCGCGCTGTGTCAGGATGTCAACGAGCTGCGGTGCGTTGTACGGGGGAAAGACGATCTCTTCTTCCGAGAGTGATGAGAGGACCCGGGGGTCGAGAAAGTCCTTGAAGCTGAGATCGTTGGAGATCCCGATGATGCTGACCTTGGAACGCTTGAGGTCAGAGTTAATCCGGGTCAGGTTGTAGAGCGTGTCGTCACCGCTTTTTTTGACCAGTTTGTCAATCTCGTCGAGCACGATCACGAGGACGCCGCCACCGGCCTCGAGCTGGTTTTTCAGCTCTGCATACACCTGGTCCGTTGGCCACCCGGTCATCGGGATGTGGATGCGGGTCTTGTCACTCGATACTTCTTCAAAACCATCGATGCACTTGGCAATCTGGGCAAGGACCCGGTACTGCGTATCTATCACCTCACAGTTGAGGTGGACAATGCGGCAGGTGGTTCCCATCGTGCTGCTGGCCTTCTCCAGTTCCGAACCAACATACCGGACACATGCGGTCTTCCCGGTACCTGTTTTCCCGTAAATGAGAATATTGGAGGGAGTTTCATTCCTGAGAGAGGGGGCAAGGATGGATGCAATCGTATCAATCTGTGGTTGGCGGTGAGGGAGGATTTGCGGCCGGTACGAGTGCCTGAGTACTTCCCGGTCGCGGAATATCCGGTTATTGGAAAGGTGTTTTATAAATAGGCCGGTTGAAGGGTTCTCTGTTTCTGGCATGGTGACACGTGGAGCTGAGTCTTAGCGGGGGGAGATTAAAAAAGTACTTGGTTTGTTTCCTTTATAAACCCCCTCGCTTCCTGTGGAAATTTTGTTTAAAATGGCAGAAACTAAAATTAAAGGATTAATAGGAGGATTTAAAAAATTTAATTTTTATCTTTTATTTATCTTTATATAAAGAATTTAACAAAGTGAAACGATTTTCTCTACAAAAGAATGGTGCCAGGGACACCCCTTGGTTTCGTGTGGAACTTTGAAAGGATTATCTGTCAGATAATAACTATTCAAAAGGAAATAATCATTTTTCTTATGTGTCTGGATCTATTTAAGGTATTTGAAATGCATCTATTCTGCAGATCCTGAAGCTAAAAAATATTACAAATGAACATATTGCCAATCCTAATAGTTGTTGTTCCACCCCACTAAAACCAAGATAAAAACACAGAGATGTTGCCGGCTTAACATCTCCTTGAGAACGACATTTGTTGCTTTTTTGGCGTTTGTCGGGGTAACAAACAATAAAATCTCCACTGGAAACAAAGGGGTGGCCCTTATTTTATAAAAAGGGGCTGAAAAAACGTGAAATACAAGTATCTTAGGCCTCTATTAATTTGTAATCAGCACTACATTTATCAGTATGAAGCAGGAACATATCCGGTCCATCCCTATAACTGGAGGCGTGATAACAGTCTCCAGCACCAGAACAGAAGAAACCGATTCCAGCGGTAAGACAATTAAGGCAATCCTGGCCGAAGCGGAGATCCCGATCGTGTATTATGTGGTTGTTACGGATCGGATTAAAGATATCCGGTCTGAACTGTACCAAGCCCTCAAAACCTGCAACTGCATCATCATCGATGGTGGTACCGGGCTGACGCATGATGATTGTACTATTGAGGCAGTCGCCCCCCTTCTTGAAAAGATGATCGATGGATTCGGGGAGCTCTTCCGGATGAAAAGCTACGAGGAGATCGGGACATCAACCATGCTCTCCCGGGCAATTGCCGGTACTATCGGTGGAAGTGTTGTTTTCTGTATACCCGGGTCCACCCCTGCCGCCACCCTTGCCACGAAAGCTCTCATCGTCCCGGAGATCCATCACATCCTTTCGCACGCAAACAAATAAACATCTTTTTGGTTTTCGTGGCCGAAAAACGGGGGAACATCGGGGAATGGCCGGCCTTCTGGTAAAGAAACCACAGCGGCCGTAATTGGTCAGACCCCTCGGGCAACTGACATTCCTCATATGGGATGTATTGTGGGCAATCCTTTCTAACCCTGAACATAACAGCATCCGGGATGCGAACAACCCTCTCCGCGAACGTTACATAAAATCACCAAAAAACTGGCGCGGCAGGAGGATTCAAGAAGATTGCCTCCAATGCAATCCCCCCTCATTTGCCGACATCCAGCAGCGCGACGCGTTCGAGCACCAGATCCCGGATACGATCCCCTCCTGCCGCCCTCAATTCTGCAGGTGAAATATCAAACAGGGCCGCAAGCTTGGCGGCTTTCTGGGGGGCAATCTCATCATTTTTCTCCTCACAAAAATGCAGGTGCCCGCCCAGATCTCTCCAGATACCCTCTGGCGCTGGACAACAGCATATGTACAGGTTGTTCTCCCCTTCGTGAGGGCCGAATGAGGCTGCCGCACTGCACTGCCGGGTTCCTGCAGCATAGAGCAACGCCTCCATCTCAAACGAGTTGGAAATTGTACTGCCCAGAGAGAATGACCGGTATGCATGCCGGAGCGCTGCTTCTGCATGCATCCGGCCGGCCAGTTTTTCCGCATCAAAGCATACGATGCGGGCGGCATAGCGCCCGGCAATCTCCCTTATGGTACCGATGAGGGCATCCCGATCCCGGATCTTCACTACGGCATACCGGATTTGGCAGGGAACGTCCGAATCGTTCATATCTCACCTGAAATGCAGCAGGGTGGACTGGCCGGTGGCAGGTACATTCCCGTCGATCTGTCTCTCTACTTCTCCATGTCTTTTTTTGGGCAGGAGTTGTTCAAAAATCTGTTCCGCAACACCTTGGCCGAGGATCATTGTCAGCTCTTCTTTTTTGTGCCGCAGGATCTCATCAGGTGATGTAATACCGTTATTGAAAAGGCGCCGGGCACGTACTCGCCCGATACCCCTGAGCCGGATCAGCGGGAGGACTCCGCCGGATCCCGTTTTTCATGCAGATCTCGCATTCTGCGATCTGCGGGTAAAATTCAGGGGTAAACATCCGGGCCAGCTGAGACGTCGCATGCAGCAGCCAGTTGATACTCTCGACCATTCCATACACGTCGCCCGGCCCGACTGCATACCGCTCGCAGATCTTCTCTTCCGGGAGCTCATCGGTCCAGTCCGAGAGGAGCATCGCGGTTTTTATCGACCGGTAGGTACTTTTCAGCATCATCTTCGTCCGTTGGCAATGGGAGCCAGAGTTCGCTGGCCTTGTCTTCCATCATGCGCGAGAGCGCGGGAAGATCGGAATTTTTTGCGTAGAGTGTTGGCATGTCGGGAGTACTGCAGATGAGCTGGACAAGGCCAAGATCCGCGTATACGTCTTTTTCCCGCAGGGTCGTGACGATCTGCGATGCACTCCGGGGATCAATGTACATCCGCGAGACAAGGGTGCCAAGTTCGGTCGCTCCCAGGTGCTCCCCGATTTCAAGGATCATTTCTGCTGCAATCAAAAATTCAAGTGCGGTATCCACCGCCCGGTGCATGAGCCGGCCCTGTCGGTGTTCGTGGACGTAAAACGAACGATTCATGAATGTGGACAGCTCGTCCCGGGTTTGTGCAAACCCGGAGGCCACAAGGGAAAGGACATGCGTGTAGAGTGCGGTCGGTTCGGCAATCCGCGAATGGACGTCATCGGCTGCCGCTTCGATATAGCACTCGAAAAGTTCCGACACCTGCGTGGCCTCCTTTGCGATCAGCACGGCCTCGCCATACGGGTCGAGGCGGGGCCTTCCGGCCCTTCCTGCCATCTGCCGGTACTCGCTGACCGGGATCGGCTGCATACCCTCGCCGGCTGAGAACCGGAGGTAGTCACGGATCACGACCCTGCGCGCCGGAAGATTAAGTCCTGCGGCAAGGGTCGGGGTGGAAGAGATGCATTTGATCCAGCCTTTGCGGAAGGCCTCTTCCACAATCGATCGTTCGTTCCGGCTTAAGCCTGCATGGTGGAATGCGGCGCCTTTTCGCACACACGCAGCGAGTGTCTTTATCATCTCGGTCTGGGCACCGGCCTGAAGTCGGTCGGTACATGCGGCAAGGGCCGGATCCTCGCTCTTGATTGCTGCCGCAGCCCGCTTTGCAAATGCTTCCGCGTTACGCCGTGACGAAACAAAGACCAGGCACTGGCCTCCCTCAGCGATCGTATCCAGGCAGAGGTTGAGATCATCATAATTCTTTGATACCTGTCGGACCTCCCGTGTCCCTTCCTGAAACTGGATCCGGTTGTCGAAAAAAACGCCCTGGCGCAGGTCCACCGGCCTCCAGGTACTGGTGACGAGCTCTGCGTCCAGCCACCCGGCAAGTATCTTCGGGTTCCCAATGGTCGCCGAAAGGCCGATGATCTGCATGGCAGGGTTCCGGTACCGCATCTTTGCGATCACCATCTCCAGCGTCGGGCCCCGGTCCGGGGAATCGATCAGGTGCACTTCATCTACGACAAGGAGCGTGATCTCCGGGATCCAGCGTGCGCCGTTCCGGAGAAGGGAGTCCACTTTCTCGCTCGTTGCGACAATAATATCATTCCTGCCAAGGGCATCATCACGGCGGTCGAGATCCCCGGTTGAGATACCGACACCTACGCCTTTTCCGCTGAATTCATCGAACTTTTCCGAAGCAAGGGCCTTGAGCGGGACAATGTACAGGCATTTCCCCCCGGCAGCAATGTGACAGTGCATCGCCATCTCGGCGATAAGTGTTTTTCCGCTTGCGGTCGGGATTGCGACAAGGAGGTTTTTGCCCTCAAGCAACCCCCCGGCGATACATGCTTCCTGTGGTGGATAAAGATCCATGATGCCCGACCCGGCGTACTGCTGTTTGAGGTTTTCAGGTATGGCAAGATCCTGTATCTGCATGGCAGTCTCCACCTGTAGGGTTATGGTAAGGTACTGGTGCATCCTGCAGCCGATCCGGCACCGGATCGGGTATGGATTACCGCACCGGGCACCCCGCTTTTATCCGGCCCAGCAGAAGCGGATTGCATATAAAGAACAGCCGGGTCAGGAGGAATCGAAGGGATCAGTAGTAATAACTGATCATATCCTGTTTTGCCTCTTTTTTCTTCTTGTCAAGGAATGCAAAGACGTTTTCATGGGGAACGCCTTCGATGAGCATGTCGATGGCCGCGCGGGCGATCTTCATCTGTTCGGGGTACCCAATCAGGGCTACGGTGTGACCGAAGACCGAAAGGTCCACGTCGGTCATGTTCTCGATCTGCTCGCGGGCCCTGCCGTCTTTTCCTATGATCCGCCCACGGAGCCGGTCGAGCTGCTTGGGATTGTCCGCAGTGCGGGAGAGATCGATGATATCGAGAAGGAGATCCTCGTCTTCGATCATCTCAAAGGCGCGCTCAGGAGAGAAACCGGCGTTGATAGCATTAATGATCTCGACTGCCCGGAGGAGCGGGATCGCGTTTTCCTCTGCGCCCTCCACTTTTACCAGCCCCTCCTTACTGTCGATGGAGATGGTCGTGTGGGTCTTTGATTCAAGCTCTTTTTTTGTTGCACCGCCTTTTCCAATAAGGACGCCCACCCTGCTTGTTGCAACTTTGAGTTCCTGTATCATGATTCATTCACCTTTCTGGTATCGTTCTCGGAATTTTTATCACGTTTTCTGCTGGTATTCACGGGAATGCCTCCCGATGTATCATGGTTTGGCAGCGTTGAGACCGGTTATCGTGTTGAAAATTTCATATTCTGTTTTTACTGTGCAGCCTTTCTTTTTAAAGAACCTGTTCACATTACGGATGTCCCGCATCAGGAAGTGGAGTGCACGCGGATGGTCGCGGGTAACCGACTGGCCCATATCGATGAGATATGGGTGGTCATGGTATAATATATTGAACTCGCTTAAGTCACCATGCACCAGTTCCGCCTTATTATAAAGCGTGTCGATCATTGTCATGATTCCCTCATAGTCTTTGGCAGGATTGTCGATCTCCACATTCCTCAGCTGGGGATACGGACATTCGCCATCGCCAAGAAAGGACATGATGAGGATATTCCTGTCCCACACCAGTGGCTCGGGAACAGGAAGTCCTGCCTCTTTTGCCCGGGCAAGATTAGAGAACTCTTTTCTTGTCCAGGCAAAGACAAGCTCCTTTTTGGACTTTTTTACATGGGAGAACCGGCGGTCCCCGGTGATATACGAACTCATGGTGGTGAAATTTGCCGACTGGATACGGTAGATCTTGATCGCAACGGACGCATCTTCCCGTTCACCCAAGAAAACGTTTGCCTCTTTTCCGGTGCTGATGGAGCCGCCGATTGCCGTGAGCCATTTCTTGTGGACGAGCTTGTACAGGGCAAGGAGGGTGACCTCGTCAAAGACATTCTCGCTGACCTTGAGATTATTCGCATCTTTTATGCGGATCCCCATCTCGGCGAGGCGCTGGTCGAATGCCTCCTCCTGTTGTTCGATGCTCATGCTCCCGCTCCCCGGTTCGTGCCTGACAGGTATCTTTTGTGTTCAGCGTATATAATCGCGCACCGGGGCAAGGATCTCGACAAGCCCCTCCCCACAGGCTTTCTTGAGGTCGAGAGGGTGGATCTCTCCTTTGCCATATGCTATTTCGAGCTCTGTGTACCCGGCAAAGGTCCGGTCGCCCCCGAATTTTTCCGGCCGCTTTATGGTGATCTCCGGGAGACGGGGGAAGATGTGATACTGGAAGATCTGGAGGACTGGGTTCTCGGCAATCTCCGGTGGGCAGAACGCCTTCTGGCACTTCTTCCTGATCTCTTCCTCGCTGTCGGCGACCGAGATGTAATTGCCCTGCGATGACGACATCTTCATCCCGTCAAGGCCGTTGAGAATCGGTGTATGGATGCAGACCGGTGACGGGAATTTGAAGTTTGGCAGGTGCTCCCGGGCGAGCATGTGGATCTTTCGCTGGTCGATCCCGCCGACGGCGGCGTCAACGCCGAGCATCGCGATGTCTGCCATCTGCATGATCGGGTACACCATCTGCGAGACGGTCGGGTGGTCCATCTGCCGTCCGACCTCATCCATACTCCGGGTTGCCCGGGCAAGGGTGATCTGCTGGGAGAGCTGGTGGACAAGCAGCTCGTATTCCCGGTCGAGCTGGAGATCCGAGCCGAGCACGTACTTCACATTTTTCAGGCCGAGCCCCTCAAAACACCGGCGGTTGTATTCGGCGAGCTCCCCGACCTTTTCCATAGTCCCTTTCCGGTTGAGGAACGCATGCAGGTCAGCAAGGAGGACCGTGACCTCAAAGCCTGCAACCTGGAGATCGACAAGCTTGTTCACGGTGACAAGATGGCCTAGGTGGATCTCGCCGCTCGGTTCGTACCCTGCGTATACCTTCTTTATGGGTCTGGCAAGAAGAACGCGGAGTTCGTCTTCAGTGACGACTTCAACGGTGTTCCGGGTAACCCGTTCGAATGTGTCCATCAAAAATAATGGGTGATTGAGGGAGTTAATGGTTATTCTGGATAGGGGTAAACCCGAGTGCGTCGTTGGTGAGTTTTATGGAGGTTGCAGCATCCCTGCAGAGGCCGGTCATCGCGCGGATTGCATCCACATTCTCGACAACAACGTCCGCCTCCTGGTGGATTGCCTGGAAAAAGCAGAGCTCGTTCTTGTTTGCATAAATAGAGTCTTCGAAGATGCAGTTCTCGTAGAGATCCGCCCGCTGCCGGCCAAGGTCCATGGCAAATTCCTTGAGTTCTGCGGTACTCTTGATCCCTGCCGTCTTTTTTACAAGGCCCATGCGGGGATGGCTCCTGATAAGATCAATCACTTTCTCTCGGTTCACGTCTTTTTTTGTCGTGATCCGGACGGCGTGCATGTGCATCATGGTGGTCGGGACGATCATGGCCATGGTCGTGATCGAGATCGTGGGGAGCACGGTCTGGACATCGGGGCCGTGGTGGCTGGGGACCGTCACCGGGTCGAGGACAACCGCGTCGATCGGCCCTTTCTTGATCTCGCCGGGGTCGGATCCCCTGCGCACCATGATCGCATGGACGTGGGCAACGCCGAATGCCGTGTCCACCTCATGGATGATCCGGCAGAGGCCGGTGGTGTTGCATGACACAACCCGGACAAATTGCCGGTTGATGGCATCCGCAAAGTTGCAGGAAGAGTTGAACGAAAACCCGGCCACCTCATGATCCTCGCCGCCCTGCCAGAGCGCCTTTTTCCCGAGTTTTTCGTAGATTGCCTTGTTGGACGCACCAACCCCTCCCGGGGTCGCATCTACGATTACATCAGCAGCCTTACACATATCCTCGACAGAGCCGGCGACAGCAAGGCCGACCCTCTCAAACGCAACCTTCTTTGAGACATCTGCGATGTAGAGTGGGTATCCCCGCTGTTTTGCTATGAATGCTTCGGCGTTCGGGCGGGTCTTTGAAACGCCGATCACTTTCATATCCTTCTGGGCTGCAACTGCATCGGCGACACGTTTCCCGATGGTACCGTACCCGTTGATGGCAACCTTGATCATATACCGAAACTGTATGAACGGGATGAGATAAAGGTTGCCTGTTCTGGCCGCGAGGGTACCTGTGCAGGCTGTCATACCTGTTCCTATCGGGAAGGGCATCGGAGCAGGGAACTCTTTTTATAAAAACAATGACTGGAATTTCACAACTTCGGTGCTGTCTTTTGCCGTCGCGTAGAGCTCCAGCGGTTCCTTGTTGACCTCCAAAAACCGGATACCCCAGCTGACGCAACCGAGGATCTCTGCCGCCCTTTCCTGTTCGCCGAGGATGTAGAGAGAACCGGCAAGGGCTTCGATGGAGGTAAGCTTGCAGGGCTTCCCGAAATTGACCGGGTTTGCCGCCATCAGGAAAGGAAGTGCCCGCCGGATCCTCCACGAGCTGACCGCGCCGGTATCCAGCACTTCCCAAGAGCAGTCGAGGGCGGTAAGGGATTTTACATACTTGTCTGCCGGAGAAAGTGCCTGCTCGGCGGTCGGATCGAGCAGCAGGGTGTTTCTGGGGATCTGTGAGATTTTTTTAACAATCCTTAAAAAACCGGCCCGCTCCAGTTTCTTAACCGTGCACTTGCGGGGATCGCAGCTGTTGTCCCGGTAGGCAACAAGCGGAATCATTGATTATTGTGTGCGTGCACAACTCCTATCAATGTACGTGCTCTGTTCACCCTGCATCCTCTCCCCGTCGCTCCGGGCAAAAGGTATCACGCATCCCTCCGATATTGCACTGTTTGCACGTTCTATCGGGCGCTGCAAGAAGTTTGGGATCGATGTGGTTCCCTTACCCTGCCCGGAGTCCCTCTACCTCGGCCCGGACCGGGAGCCTGGCACCTATCTTGAACGCCTGAACACCCCCGAATTTGCCACCCTTCTCGAAGGGTTGTGCGGGCAGGTGAACAAGATCATCAAAGAGCGGGGTCCGCCGCTCTGTATCCTTGGCGTGAACTCATCGCCGACCTGCGGGGTGACCAGCACATATTACGGGGCTGAAGGTGACAAACCGGCCAAAAGAGCCGGCCGGGGTGTTTTTTATGCAAAATTCCCCGGTATCCCGGCTCAGGATGTTGCAAGGTTCTCGAAATACCGGATTTACCTTGCCGCCCCGCTCTTTTCTGAGGCGGAGCGATCGTATAATGCCGTCATTGCAGAGCTGCTCAGGTCCCATTATTTTGAGGTATACCTCCCGCAGGACGCCGGGGATAACCATATGGTGAGAGATAACCGGGAACATATGCGGATTTACAACCGCAACAGGAGATCGATTCACGACGCGGATATCGTGGTCGCCATTATCGATGGGGCAGATGCAGATTCGGGGACTGCGTGGGAGATGGGCTATGCGCTGGGGCTAAAAAAAACCGTGATCGCCCTCAGGACAGATTTCAGGATGGCCGGAAGTCACGAACGGGTAAACCTCATGCTCGAACAGTCGGCACAGGTAGTGAAGGATCAAAACGAACTTCTTGCGGCACTGGGAGCCCCCTCTGTCAGCGCACCACACCCGGAACAGAAATCTGCATAACGTTTGGTACTGCCAATCCGTCGGAAACACCCGAGATCTTCTTTCAGGAACACGGCCGGCAAGTTATATCTGAATCTTGACAAATAGATAGTGAGCGCGATGGCAAAGAAAAAAGAGGGTCAAAAACCGGGAAAAAAGCAGGGGTTTATCGGCGAGTGTGATCTTGACGGGGGTTATACGTCCCCCATTAAAACATTCCATGATATCTCCCTCAACAATATTCAGTCTCTTATTGCCGCAAGCCGGTATGTCCAGACCCTCATTGTTCTCATGGTCATCGGGATCTTCCTGCGGTTCTACAATCTCGGGTTCAACTCCCTCTGGCTTGACGAAGCCACCACGTATAATATCTCGTTGCGGTCATTTGCCGGTATCTGGCAGGTCACCGCAAGCGGGGAGTTTAACCCGCCGCTCTTCTACTGGATCGAACATGTCATGCTCATGCTCGGGAATAACGAGATCATCCTGCGTTTCATCCCTACCCTGCTCGGCGTTCTTACGATCCCGCTCTTTTACCTGATCGGAAAAGAGTTCCTCGACCGGAACGCGGGCATTATCGCTGCTACTGCGTGTACGGTATCACCTTTCCTGATATATTATTCCCAGGAAGCGCGGGCATACATGATGATGCTCTTTTTTGTGGCGCTTGCGACGATCTTTTTCCTCAGGGCCATGAAGTCTGGAAGCCTGATCCACTGGGTTCTCTTTGGTATTTTTTCAGCGCTGGCCTTCTGGGCGCACTTCTATGCGTTCGTTATGATTGCGGCACTGGTGCTCTGTGCCCTTATCGAATGGGCACCCCACATTCGGACCGAACTTAAAAACATCAGGATGCTGGTGGCGGGTATTCTCGTCTTTGTAGTCCTGTCGCTCCCCCTCATTATCGTCACCCTCCAGCTTTTCGTGCTCCGGACCTCATCGGCGCCCACGTATGGGATCCAAGGGCTGGGGATCATCCTGGAAACCTTCAGCCAGATCTCCGGGTTTAGCGATATCGCAATGTACCTGCTGATGGCGCTCTTTATCGTCGGGATCATCCAGGCATTCCGTATTGAGAAAAACAAGGGGATCTTCCTCGTGCTGATCACCGTTCTTACCTTTGTTATCAGCTACATTCTCTCGTTCAAGATGCCGATGGAGCCCCGGTACCTTATCTTTTTGAGCATCGTCTTTTTCCTTGGCATCGCGGTATCGTACCGGCTCGTTTACTCTCTGTGGAATACCAAAGCCGTGGTGTACGGGTTTATTGTTGTTCTTTTTGTTATCAGTGCCCCGGTCCTAGCAGGGTATTACTCGGGATATTCAAAGGAAGACTGGAGAGGATTTTCCGCCGCACTCCAGCAGAAGACCATGCCGGGTGATCTGGTGGTCTCCGTCCCCGGCTACATTGCCCAGCCGCTTGACTATTACTATTCATCTACAAAAGCGCAGACAAAGGAGTACGGGGCAACGACAGCAGCGGATCTGGGAAATATCTCATCGGAGAGTGGAAACAGTACGATCTATTATGTAATAACTCTTGGTGACATCAGCGCGGCAGATCCGAACGGCGACGCCATTGCGTGGCTCAAAAATAACACCCAGTTAATCAGTACAGACGTTACAAATACAATTTACCTTCTCAAAAAATCCTGAATTTTTACCGGTGTGTGCCCCGATGTACGACCTGACTGTCATCATTCCCACATTTAAGGAAGAGTCCAACATCGGCACAATTATTGAGATCGTAGAAGCGGTTTTTTCCCGAAACGCAATCAACGGCGAGATTCTTGTTGTTGATGATAATTCCCCGGACCGGACCGTTGAACTGGTCAGGGAATTACAGAAAACAAAACCGCATATCAGCCTCGTTGTCAGAACTGCAGATCCCGGGCTCTCCCAGTCGGTCGTCGAAGGATTCCGCCAGGCTCAATCGGATGTCTTTCTTGTGATGGATGCCGATCTCTCCCATCCCCCGGCACTTATCCCTGTTATGCTGGAGGGGATCCGTGCCGGTAATGATATTGTTATCGGAAGCCGGTACATGGAAGGCGGGGGGATAAAAAAATGGCCGCTCAAGAGGCGCATCATCTCAATGGGTGCGACGTTCCTTGGCCGTCTCCTCTTCCCGGAGATCCACGATCCGGTCAGTGGCTTTTTTGCCGTTAAAAAAAGTGTTGTGGAACCTGCCCCGCTCAGGCCACGGGGCTACAAGATCCTGCTCGAAGTGTTAGGCAAGGGTACCTGGCAGAAGGCAAAGGAGATCCCGTTTGAATTTGTTGACCGGGCAACCGGATCAAGCAAGCTGGGCGGTCGGACGATCATCGAGTACGCAGGACAGGTTATAGATAATGCACGGTTCTCCTGGAACCATCACGAGAATATCGTCTGGCAGGAATGGGTTAAATTGTTCAAGTTCGGGGCGGTGGGGCTCTCGGGTATCATCGTCAATGAAGGAATTCTTATTTATCTCAAGGGATATGTCCAGTTCAGCCTGCCGGTTGCAAGTATTATAGCCATTGAACTCTCGATCCTGAGCAATTTTATTTTAAACGATACCTGGACGTTCAAAACAGGACAGCAGCATGCACTGCCGCACTGGTGGCATCGTCTCCTCACGTTTCAGGTTGTATCCGTTGGTGGGGCTGCCATCAATTTTGTTATCCTTAATGCTCTTGCTGCATATGCCGGTGTTGATTACCGGATCGCCAATATTCTTGGGATTCTCGTGGCTTTTGCATGGAATTTCTGGGTGAACCGGCGGGTGACGTGGAAAAAACCCAGATAGATCTTTCCTGAAAACATGGGGGAAAATTTCGGAATGGTTCTTGTATACAAATAAATGCAAAAGGACAGGCTACTGCATTTCTTGCTTAATTTACCCGTGTAATTATTTCTGAACACCAATAGAATCTCGTTTATCTCTCACGTTTTCGTCTCTCTCTTTCCGGACTCGATTAAGAATCATTATGAGGAGGGAAACAGTATTTATACGATGAACAATACCCCCTCACACCTTTCCTTGAGGTGCCAGGAGTCTTGGACTGAGTGGAGATCATGAGTAAGAAAAAAGACAAGGTCGCAGACCATGGGAATACGAGGTCAGATCTAGGATTGAAGGGAAAAAGAAAAACGGCAGGTTTCTCTTTGTTTGGCGTATCATGTGAAGGGGTTGATGCAGATCAGGTAAAACGCCATCTTTTACTGCTCATATTCATCGCCATCATTACAAAATTTGTTATCATATTTGCCACAACGTCTGTTTTTAATTCATTCATGGATTCCTTTGATCTCCAGTACTATTTTCAGGCTGCAGTACACATCCTGCAGGGTCAGGTTCCCTATGCAAATTTCAGCTTTGATTATCCGCCTCTGGCGTTAATTCCCATTCTTCTTGCACTTCTCCCTGCACTCCTTTTTAATAGTGGCGTTCTGTTTGTGATTGCATTTCAAATCCTGATGGTAATCTGTGATATCATCATCGTCATATGTGTTTACCTGATCGGCCTGAAGCTCTATAATGAAAAAACTGCATTTGTTGCTGCATTTCTTTATGCAACTGCGTTTTCTGCCCGGATATTTTGTCCTGACAAAATATGATGCGTTCCCGACAAGTCTTCTTATGGTTGCAATTCTCTTTACGCTGTACGGCCAGACCTTTAAAGGCTATCTGGCAGCAGTACTTGGTTTTTTTGCCAAAATTTTCCCTGCACTCATTATTCCCTTCATGGTGCTTTATAATTCCAGAACAAGTACCCTGAAAAACGAGATTGTATCACTGGTAAAAGTAAGCATAGTGCCTTTCCTCATTCTTTTCATTCCCTTTTTGATTATCAATTCAAACGTACTCAGTACCCTATCTTTTTGTCTCCGGCTCATCTGTTGGCGTATATGTAAACACAGCGACGTATACAATGTATACATACCTGGGCACCATCCTTCACTTACCCATAAACCAGGACACGATTTCTGATATCATGTATATCTGTATGGGAATCCTGCTCCTGCTCCTCCTCTATCTTGTGTACTCAGACCGGAAAATGCAGCCCCGTGGATTTTTAACCGTTCTGTGTGTTGCAATTTTTTCTGTCGTGTTTTTCACCAAATTTCACAGTCCCCAGTACATCATCTGGTACACCCCCCTTCTCGCACTCCTTGTCGCAGATGATCTGGTGAAAATCGGCCTTTTTTATCTTGTCCAGATTCTGGCGTATATCGAGTTTCCCCTTATGTTTGGGAATTATTACGTCAATCTCCAGTACACAAATGCCATTGGCACCTTTGAAGGGAACATAACCCTGATCTTCTTTACCGTGGAATATGCAGTCCTTCTCCTGTTGTTTTTTATGGTTGCACGACCCGCCGGGGGGTTCAGGAATAAAATCCGGGAAATTCTTAGTTTCCGCGGCACGAGCTAATTTTTTTATTTTTCCAGATTATGCCTTACATGAACAAAAAAAGATTCTGGCAGCTGCGTTACCCGGTGAGAATGCTGATGATCCTGTCAGCAGCCTTGCCATCTCCATAGGGATTAATCCAGGAAGGCGATTTTTCGAGCATGGCGAGTGTGGTGGTGACGATATTTTCCGGATTGACACCTGCAATCCGGTTTGCACCCGCATCAACGGTTTCCGGGCGTTCAGTGGATTCGCGTATCGTCACGCAAGGCACACCGAGGATACAACTCTCCTCTTGGACACCGCCGGAATCCGTCAGGATGAGCCTGGCATTGGCTTCCAGCTGAAGGAATTCTAAAAAGCCCTGGGGCGGGATCATTTTGATCTCCTCTGAATGGAGCCTGAATGACCGGATCATTTTCTCTGTCCGCGGGTGGACAGGAAAGATGATTGGCAGTCCCGTGATGGTCTGGATCCGGCCCAGAGCCCCGAATATTCCTTCAAGCCGCTCTTTGTTGTCCACATTCTCCTGGCGGTGGAGTGTGACAAGGAAATAACCCTTTTCTTTTAATTCACTCCCTGTCCCGGGTTTTTTTGCCTCCTTGGAAAGGGCGAGGTTCTGGTGAACCGCATCGACAATCGTATTGCCGGTGACAAAAATTTTTTTGCGCTCAATGCCTTCGTGCAACAGATTGTCCTGTGCGGTCTTGGTAGGTGCAAAACAATAGTCGGATATATGATCTGCAATCACGCGATTAATCTCTTCCGGCATGGTACGATCAAAACTACGCAGGCCCGCCTCGATATGGGCGACCTCAACCGGCAGTGACTGGCCCCCTCGTACATAGCATTTGGATGCAGCCAGAGCTCCTGCAAGAACGGTGTTCGTATCTCCCTGGACAAGAACCGCATCCGGTTTTTCTTTTAAGAGGATTTTCTCAATTCCTGCCATAATGGCACCAGTCTGTTCCGCGTGGCTTCCGGATCCGACATCAAGGTTATACCGGGGATTGGGAAGCCCGAGATCTTCAAAAAAAACCTTATCCATCTCATAGGAATAATGCTGGCCGGTATGGAGCACAAAATAGTCGATCCCTCTCTTTTCACAGGATCTAATAATAGGTGACATCTTGATTATTTCAGGACGGGTTCCAAGGATTATAGCAAACATCGTACGTGGATTTCTCATAAAACATATTTAAGTTAAGGATATTGGTGGTGGTAGAAAAACGAAATTATTTGAACTTCTGGCTATTTCCATTCTTTGTGAAGATATTTTGTTTTGAAAATTTTCCACATCAGGCGCATATAATTCGCAATCTCCTTTCGTACATTAATCTTAGATGTGCCGTATTTTCTCTTAAGCAGCGGGACAGGCACTTCAACAACAGTTTTCCCAATTATCAGCAGCTTGGATATGATTTCCGCATTTATCTCGAAATTGTTACTTGTTATGTTCAAATCCCTGAGGAGCTTCGTTCTGTACAGACGGAAAATGGGACTAACGCAGGTAATTTTACTCCCCAACAGAACCCGGTAGAGAAAATTTACGGATTTGCTCATCAGAAGCCTGAACGGGGTGACTTCCTCCATGAGACCATTCTCAAGATATGGCGATCCTGAAATACAGTCTGCATGGGTTTCAGTGAATTTCGCTAACAATTTTTCGACATCAACCGGCCGGAAGGTGAGATCGGCATCCATGGTTATGACAGACTCTCCTTTGCACAGGGCAAGCCCGGTTTTTATGGCATTTCCCATCCCCTTGTTTGTTCCATGCTGCGCTATCCTGATGTTGGATCGGATGTCTGCAATTTCCTGAATTTTCTTTATCGTATCATCTTTGCTGCCATCGTCAACAAAAATAAACTCTACTTCTTCATGGTATTTTTTTGCGATATCTTCAATGACAGGAAACAAATCCGTATTATAATGGATGATATTGTCTCTCTCATTAAACAGGGGAATGATAATTGAAATCATCAGGTGTTCATTACCTGTTTGCAATCGAATCCATAAATAAATCTCTCCCTCCCGTATGAAAACTACCGGGTTTTCATAAAGAGGATATAGCATCCCGCGAAATGTGTAATTGTACAGGCGGTTGCAGAATGTCGGATGAGATCTGGGAAAGGGTCTGGGCAAAAAAACTGATCATCAGCGATTACAGTCTCAAATATCTTGACTTTATCAATACCCTAAAAACAGATCTCCGGAATGGTTCGAGAATTCTCGAAGCGGGATGCGGTACTGGCCAGACGCTGGCCCTTTTCTCTGACAACCAGTATACCTGTGGTCTTGACATTTCAGGAGCAGCACTGCGACTGGCCCAGAAGAACTGTTCAAATGCTGTGCTTGGAAGTATTTTCTCCATGCCCTTTGACGATAACGCCTTTGATCTTGTCTATAATTCCGGGGTAATAGAGCATTTCAGGGATCCTGAAAATATTGCGGCATTACAAGAGATGGCCCGGGTAGTCAAACCATCAGGGAAACTTGTCGTTATAGTACCCAACACACTCTGCCTCTGGTATAAAGCAGGAAAGTCGGTGGCAGTACTTTTGAAAAATTTTGAATTCGGGTATGAAGAAGATTATTCATTACCACGGCTCGAACACGCAATGGAACGGGCTGGTCTGATCGTTGAAAAAAGATTTGGCCTTCAGGCATTCCCACCTCTTGCAACCAACGATCGGGAAATTCTGCCGTTATCATGGAGGAAAATTCTGGGTCGTTTCGAACAATTTCTTCCCGCAAAGGAATATTACGCTTATACAGTCGGTATTATAGCCAGAAAACCCGGAAATTGACTGTCGTTACCATAATTCTTCAGGAATTGTTACCGGATATCGCAGGTAAACAATCGCACCAATCAATGCAATCAGCCAGTAACTCATAAACAGGTAGATCAGGGAAAATGCGACTGCTTGTTCGGCGGAGATACCATGAAGTCCAAAGAGAAATATCAAGGTGACATCACGTGTACCGATTCCCGAAATACTTATTGGTAGCAGATCAAGCAGGCTGATAACGGGAATAATGAGTATGAAAAAGAAAATATCAATTTTTATCCCGATGGAGAGCGCAAGAAGGTAACCGTACAGGATTGGCGGAATCCATGAGAGAACACCAACCCCGACACTTAAAGCAAAACGCTTGTGATCCTGATAAAATGTGAACAATCCTTTATAGAAATCATGGTAATATTCTGAAACCTGATTTTTAAGATTTATCGGCACGAAATGGTTAAAGAAAGGCTTGAGCAGTTTTGACAAAAGTGGTTTGTTCAGGAGGATATAGACCGCGACAATGATCCCGGCAACAATGAGAACGGCAAAACCCCACGACAGGATTTCGATGTGATAGACCAGAGAAAAACCATATATTCCGATGGCGGCGATCAAACATAACAGGATAATATCGATTAATCGGTCGATAACAACCGTTGCAAGGGAGCGTCCCCATCCGCACTGGTTGTCTTTGATGTAAAATACTTTAATGAAATCACCAATCTTTGCCGGTGTAATTGTTGAGAACGAAAAACCCACGAGAAATGCCTTGATACTTGCAAAAAGGGAAAAATCACCTTTAATTGAATTCACAATAATCCGCCATTTTTCTGCCTTCAGGAAAACAGCAAGAAAATTCACCAGCAGGGCGAGTATAAGAAGGCCAATATTGATAGTTAAAAAAACGGCATACAAATCACTGAGACTGATTCTGGTAAGAATGAAAAGAAAAAGCACAATTCCGACAAGGCTCAGATATTTTAAATAGCGTGTCATGTGCTTCAGTACCATTCTCCCAGACAATAATTATGTGTTGTGCTGTTGACGTTTTTTGCCAAATTTTGAGGAGTTAGTTATTGTTTTGTAACGATCTCCTAAACCCCAAATACACCTTACAACCAATACACTCATACCATGTCCAACATCACCGTCGCCGTCCTCGCCCCGAACGGCTTTTCCGATGCACTGGGAAAGAAAGGGACAACCAGCGATATCACCTTTTACAATCTCAAGCGGGGAGAATCCACGGTTACCTTCATCGAGCCTACACGGTACCCGGAAAAACTCTCCTCGCTCTTTTACGCGATCTCCCTTGCCGATCGCATTATTCTCATCGTAGATGAGATCACGGCAACCTTTGGTGAGACCGTCCTGATGCTCCAGTGTGCCGGAAAAGCCCACGGGCATATCATTTTCCGGAATTACCTGACACCGGACCAGATCGCCCCGCTCGTCAAAGGCACCGTGCTCGAACACTACGAGGTTGTTGAAAACGACCCCATAGGTCTCAGGGAGAAGCTGCTCGATGCAGCGGCGAAGATGACCGCCCACCAGAAAGTGAAGGACGGCGCTGGTAACGGCACCCTTCCTGTCGATCACCATTTCAATGTCAAGGGTGTTGGCATCGTTGTCCTCGGGTGCGTAACGCACGGTGTCATACGGAAGCATGACTCCTTAAAGGTGCTCCCGACCTCAAAGACCGCCCAGGTCCGCTCCATCCAGAAGCATGACGACGATGCCGATATCGCGGTCACCGGCGACCGGGCCGGCCTTGCCCTCAAGGGTGTTGAAGCCGAAGACCTCGACCGGGGCTACGTACTCACCAACGATCCGGCAATAAAAAGTTCGTTAGTCGTTACCGGAAAAGCGCAGCTCGTAAAATACTGGCCGGCACCCTTAAAGGAAGAGATGGTGATCTACCTCGGCCACTGGATGCAGTTTTTACCCTCGCGCCTTAAGAAGGTGACCGCTGAAGGGGACTGGAGGATGCCCGAACTAACCTTCATCCTTGAAAAGGAACTGGTGTATCCCCCCGGTGCCCGGATGGTGCTGCATTACCTTGAGGGCGGCAAGCTTCGTGTCGTAGGAACCCTGACGTTGCAATAAGCTGCCCTTTTTCCCGGCGCCGGCTCAGGACCGGCCCGGAACTTTTTTGGCAACCGGGCCATCCGGAAAAAATTTCCCGGGCCGGCCCCGCATTCGCAGGCTCTTCTGCCCCCCTTACGGCGGAAGACTACCGGAAACTGTCTGTAAGCTTACAGCCGGGCTGTAACTTTACAGTTCAGCTGTAAGGTTAAGTACGGTAAAAATCCTGGTTTTTTCCGGATCGCGCTGGTCACCGGCCCGCACACCCGACCTCACTATTATCTGGTACCGCATGCCTCAGTGTACTGATAACACATGCTTGGCGATATCCTCTTCTGGATTATCCTGATTGTCATTATCCTGATCGTCATCGGCCTGGTCCTCTGGGTCGTGGGCGTCTACAACCGCTTCCAGTCCCTGAAAAACTCGTCAGAAGCAACCCTCGGCCAGATCCGGGTCGCAATGAAGAAGCGTCTGGACATGATCGACCAGCTCCTCGGTGCGGTTAAGAGCTACGCAAAGTTCGAGCAGGAGACATTCACCAAGGTCACCGCGATGCGGGCAAGCGTTGCAACCGCAGGTCCCGGGGACCTCAACAAGGTCGAGGCAGAGTCCCGCTCCATCTTCGGGCGCCTGCTTGCCGTGGCCGAGAACTACCCGGAATTAAAAACCTCCCAGACCGTCACCTCCCTCATGGACTCGGTAAAAAGCCTTGAGGATGAGATTGCCCGCCAGAGGTACACCTACAATAACATCTCGCAGGAATTCAACACGATGATGGACACGATCCCCTCGAAGTTCGTCGGCCACATGACCGGCCTGCCCAAGCTTGAATATCTCCAGTTCGAGGAAGAGATCAAGACCCCGCCGAAGATCGAGTTCTGAAGAGGGGAAAAACCGTGGGCGAAACAAAACAGCTGGCCGCTCTTGTCATCGCCGCGCTGGTCATCGGCATCATCGGGCTTATTCTTATCTCACTCGTCCCGCCTCTCTTTGAGGGGGACCTGGTG
Organism: uncultured Methanoregulaceae archaeon; assembly: GCA_963808285.1. Classification (GTDB taxonomy): domain Archaea; phylum Halobacteriota; class Methanomicrobia; order Methanomicrobiales; family Methanospirillaceae; genus Methanoregula. The sequence continues at coordinate 31,193 of CAWEFI010000041.1, read as the reverse complement.
GTCAGTTCCTATCAGGCGACACTTTACCAGAACGGAACGCTCCATGAGCAATATACCTATGACGTGGCGAACTCCGGAGAGTACCGGATGCTGTACCGGAGCTGGGAAGCGCCGCTGGTGTTTGATAGCGTTAACAGTTCCTCCATACAACTGATCTCGATCGACGCGCCGGCTGGTACAGTAGGGTATGCCAAGGACGATCAGGGAAATATATTCACATCGGATCCCACGTCATCCGGGTCCCTGAAATCCCAGATCGGTTCTCTTGCTGATACAGATGAGATCGGGATCTTCAACCCGGATTATTTCGCAGCTGGTTACTTACACGGTCGGATACACGTACGTGGTCCATCCACCGGTTGAATACGATTCTCTCAACGATCACCTGAACCTCATGCTGGCCGGCGATAACCACATTCTGTATAATTCGGTTGAAATCACGGTTCCCGCTGATAATGTCGTGCAGGTCTATGCCTATCCCCCAATGCTGAATTCAGAAAAGACCGGTGACACCTATGTCCTCACCGGGAGTGCTGCCGCAAATGAGAACGTCGCCGTGGAAATCCTGACAACATCCGGCGGTCTTGGCCAGATCCCGGGCTTCAGGGACGAGTTAACGGGTCTTTCGGGAAGCACCGCCTGGGGGAATTTCTGGTACAATCTGCCGTACTGGGTTGCATGGGCCCTCAATTACCTGGGAAAAGCAGCGGTAATCCTAGTGCCGTTCCTGTTTATTGTCATCTACAACCGGTATGGACGGGAGAAGAACTTTACCGTCCCCGCGTATCTCAGCACCATCCCGAATCCCTCCCTCAAACCATGGCAGGTCAACCTTCTTTTCAAGGATACTGCGCTGGAATTTGACGAAGACGGGTTTTATGCAACCCTGCTCGATCTGCACCGGCGGAAGATCATCACAATGACCGAAAAAGAAGGGGGGAAGGGCATCGAGATCCGGCTGCTCTCTTCCACAACCGCAGATCCCTACGAACAGCGGGTCGTTGCCTTTATCCAGCAGCTCTCCGAGAACGGTGTACTGGATACTGCGAAAATCGGAGAACTGGCAAGAAGTGCACAGACTCAGTATGCTGCAGAAGAAAAGGCAGTGAGGTTCCAGCGGATGCTCACGGATATTACAACCCGTGCTGATGCATCCCTTCCTGTGCAGTATGTCGTTGACGGGAGTGAGCACGTCATCCCGCTTCTTTTGACAAGCCTTGTTGCCTGCGGGATCACGGTGATCATTGCTCTTGTGGCGTCTATGCAGTCCGCCATACTTTACCCGGCGGTCGTACTCTGGGGTATTGTCGTTGTTCAGGTGAGTATCGCTCTTCTTGTCGTCCCACCCACCCTGTTCGGCCACTGGAAAGATGATCACTTCAAGGAAAAACTCGAATGGGACTCATTTGCCCACTTCCTTTCCGATCTGGCCATGATACAGAAATACGCGCCCGAAGATCTCTCCATGTGGGGGGAATGGCTTGTATATGGCACAGCTCTTGGCGTCGGCAAAAACGTGGAACAGGCAATGAAATCGCTCAATATTCACATCGCAGACATCGGCGTCCCGGTGGGGGCCGTCGCTATGAACGCTGCATTTATTCCCCTCATCGTCTTCATGCCACCGAGTCGTGGAGGCGGGGGGGGATTCGGTGGCGGCGGCTTCGGGAGAGGTGGCGGCGGTTTTGGTGGAGGCGGAGGGTTCGGTGGCGGCGGGGCCAGGGGAAGATAAGCTGCGCGGCAGTTTTCACCCCCCATCCAGTACAGCGCCGGCTGTAAACCGTGATTTTTCCATTTTTTAGAGGAAAAGAGATATAAATTCACGTCAATCCTATGAATACCCAGATATAATAAAAGAGCGCTTGTATGCAATATTCAGAAGGTCAGCTCGGCAGGGTATTTGTCGTGAGGATTGATGACGGCGAAGATTTTTTGGCCGTCATGCACGATTTTATCCAGGACAAATCAGTACAGTCCGGTACCATCTTCTTTCTTGGCGCACTCAGGCAGGGACGGATGGTGACCGGTCCCGAGGAACTGGCCCTGCCACCGGAGCCGCATTATGTCATGTTTGAAGGTGGCTGGGAGATGGTGGGCATAGGCACCATCTGCACGGGGGATGACGGTCCTGCGATCCACTTCCATGCATCGGTCGGCCGCGCCGGTCACGCGCTGACCGGATGCCTGCGGGAAAAGGCGATCACCTATATTGTCGCGGAGGCCATTGTTCTCGAATTTACCGGTCTTGATATCCGCCGCCAGCTCGATGAGAAGACCCGGATGATCCTGCCGGTCCATAAAAAAGACGAAGAATCTCAGAAACAATCTGCCTCGGATCAGAAGAAAAAAGCACCGGCAGGAGAACCTGCCCCCGAAGAAAAAGAAGAAAAAAAAGAAGAGGACATGCCAGGGGGTCTGGCCGATATTATCCGCGACCTGACCCGGCGCCCACGGGCGTGAGCCGCATATAAACCGGTTTTTATGAGATCCCAGCCCCCTTTCCTTCCCGTTTCATCAGCCGGGGGAATGGCTCTTGGCATCGACCAGTTTGATATTATCCTTGTCACAGGCGATGCCTATGTCGACCACCCGTCATTCGGGACGGCGCTTATCGGCCGGGTTCTCTGGGATGCGGGATTTTCTGTCGGTATCATCCCCCAGCCTGACTGGAAGACCGATCGGGATGTCACGGCCCTGGGGAAACCCAGGCTTTTCTTTGGCATCTCATCCGGCAACGTCGACTCGATGGTCAATAACTTCACACCGAACCTGAAACGCCGCAGTTCTGACGTCTACTCGCCCGGCGGGGTTCCCCTGCGCCCGGACCGGGCGACCATCGTGTACGCGAACCGGGTTCATGAGGCATATCCCGATGTCCCGATTGTCATCGGGGGCATCGAGGCAAGCCTGCGCAGGTTCGCGCACTACGATTACTGGCAGGACCGGGTGCGCCAGTCTATCCTTGCCGATGCGCCGGCTGCCCTTCTTGTCTATGGCATGGGTGAGCGACAGATGGTGGAGATCGCCCGGCGGCTGGACGCAGGAGAGCCGGCCCGATCGCTACGGGATATCAGGGGAACGTCATATGCCATGGAAGTTGCCGAATGGCGTACTTCCCGTCCTGAAGGTATAGTCGGGATCCCGGGTTTTTCTGAAATCTCATCTGACAAGACCGCATATGCCCGTGCGTTTGCACTCCACTACCGGGAGCAGGACCCGGTCCGTGGAAAGGCGGTCGCCCAGCCGCACCCAAAGACCGTCATCGTCCAGAACCCGCCGGCATCCCCACTCTCCACGGTCGAGCTCGATCATATCTACGAACTGCCGTTCTCGCGCCGGGCCCATCCGTCATACCGCGAACCTGTCCCCGCGCTTGAACCCGTGCAGTTCTCTGTGGTCAGCCACAGGGGCTGTTTTGGCAGCTGTTCGTTCTGCGCCCTCACCCATCACCAGGGGCGGATCATCCAGAGCCGGAGCATCGAATCCATCGTCCGCGAGGTGACCCGGATGGCCGCGATGCCGGAGTTCAAAGGGATCGTCCATGACGTGGGCGGCCCTACAGCAAACATGTACGCGATGGGGTGCGATCACTGGGACACCGCGGGCGCATGCCAGGACAAGTCCTGTTCCTCTGCGTGTAAAACCCTCAGGACGAGCCACCGGCAGCTTACTGACCTCCTCAAAAAGATCAGCGACGTACCGGGCGTGAAAAAGGTATTTGTTAACTCCGGTATCCGGTACGACCTTGTGCTTGCTGACGATCCCGGTTCCCGGTATCTGGACGAGCTCTGTGATTCCCATGTCTCGGGCCACCTTAAAGTCGCCCCGGAGCACATTTCGCCTCATGTGACCGAGGTAATGAATAAGCCGGACGGTTCGGTATTCGATCGGTTCGTTGACCGGTTTGAAGCCCTCCAGAAAGGAAAACCCCGGCGCCAGTATCTTGTCCCCTACTTCATGTCCGGCCATCCGGGCTGCACGGTCGATGACATGGTGACGCTCGCCGAGTACATCCGCGATCGCCGGCTGTACACCGAGCAGGTGCAGGACTTCACTCCGACACCCATGAGTGTTTCCACGTGCATGTACTATACCGGTCTCAACCCGTTCACTCTGGAAACGGTGCATGTGCCCAAAGGAAGGGAGAAGAAGATCCAGCGGGCGCTGATGCAGTACCAGGACCCCGAACACCGGAACCTCGTACTCGAAGGGCTTCGCATGACAGGAAGGAGCGATCTTATTGGTACCGGAAAAGAGTGCCTGGTGGCAGGGAACCGTCGCGGCGGAAATGAGTCAATGAGACGGCGTCATAACCGGCTCCGGAATGACCCTTTAAAAAAAGTCTCCGAAGATTAAAAACGGGGGAACCGAACCCTAATCTCTCCCGTAATCGTCTTCGTACCGGACAATATCATCCTCTTCGAGATATTCCCCAAGCTGCACCTCGATTACCTCAAGGGGGATCACACCGGGGTTTTTGAGGCGGTGCCGGATCCCGCTCCGGACAAACGTGCTCTCCCCCTGCCTGAGCAGTTTTGTTTCGCCGTTGAGTTCTACCTCGGCAGTCCCGCTCACGACCACCCAGTGCTCGCTCCGGTGGTGGTGGAGCTGGAGGGAGAGTTTTTGCCCGGGCTTGACCGTGACACGCTTGATCTTGTGCCCGCGAGAATCCTCCAGCACCGTGTAAGACCCCCACGGCCGGTGGACCTGCCGGTGGAACCGTGTGACCGGGTCGTTTCGCTTCTTGAACCGGCCGACGAGATCCTTGACCTGCTCCGTGTGCCGGTTATCGCAGATAAGGAGCGCATCGGTCGTGTCCACCACCACGAGGTTGTCCACGCCGATCATACCCACATGCTTGCCCGGCGCATGCACGTAGTTGTCCCGTGCCGACAGGTACTCGGCTGTCCCGACGTTTCCCTCAGCATCATGCGGGTAGACCTCATAGAGAGCCGCAAACGTCCCCAGATCATTCCATTCTGTATCAAGCGGCACCACAGCAACTTTCTTTGAGGGTTCCAGCAGGCCGTAATCGATCGATATGGATTCAAGTTTTGCATAATCCGGCATTTTATTTCCGCCGAACATGGCAGAGAGGCGGGGCTGGAATTTCTTGAGTTCCTCAAAGAATGTGGTGGCCGAAAGGAGAAAGATCCCGCTGTTCCAGAGATACCCTTTCTTCACGTAGTCCGTTGCCGTCTTCTCATCAGGTTTTTCTTTGAACTGGTCGACGACAAACCCCCAAGTGAGCGCTTTTCCCGGTTTGATGTACCCGTAGCCGGTGTGGGGCGAAGTGGGTTTTACCCCAAAAGTGACAAGGTAATCCTTTGCCAGAGGCTCAGCGATCCTTATCTGGCTGATCGCACTGTCATCGAGACGATGATCGCTAGGGAAGACTACCGCGGTGGCGTTTTTGTCCACGTTCTTAATCTGCTGCATCGCCCATGCGATCGCAGGCAGCGTGTTCTTTCCTTCCGGTTCCGAGAGTACATGATCATCCGGGATCGGGTAGCCCAGATCATCTATCTGGTTTCTGACAAGATACTGGTGGATCTCGTTTGTCACCACCCAGATCTCGTCTTCCCGCGAGATTTTTTTCGCCCTCTCGCAGGTCTTCTGGAACAGGGATTTCCCCTCCATCGGGATGAACTGTTTGGGGAAATATTCACGTGAGAGGGGCCACAGCCGCGTTCCCACACCACCGGCAAGGATAATTGTCTTCATACAGTCGCCTGATATCTGTACCTGATGCTTTCCGCGATCCTGGTACGGTATTCGTACAGTATTGTGTCCGGAGTGATCACTTATAAAAGTCGATCCCGCACGGCACCTGTTACGATGTCTGCGCAGCCCCGGCCGGGGCATCGATAAATTTTCGCAGCCACAGCTCGGCGCATGCTATCCGCCAGATCTCGGGGGAATAGGCGGACATACCTTTCATGAATGCAAGGTATTCCTGTGCGACCGCATCGGCATTCCAGTAGGGCCGGGATTTGAAACTCGCAGAAGAGAAAATCTCAAGCATGAACGGCCGGAGCTCGTTTTCCATCCAGTATTCTTCCGGTGTGACAAACCCCATCTTGTCCCGCCGGCACCGAATGGATTCGGGAACCCTGTCCCGGATAGCCGTGCGCAGTGCAACTTTTGTCACGCCGCCCCGGATCTTCTGCGAGAGAGGGAGCGATGCAATGTACTCCACCAGCCGTACATCAAGGTACGGGACCCGGGATTCCAGGGAAAACGCCATCGAGTTCCGGTCCTCATAGTGGAGGAGCGCCGGGAGGTTGGTGGAGACCAGCTCGTGGTGCAGGACTTCATCGAGCGTACCCTGGTACCGGTCGATGGTTTCGGGAATGCACTTCAGGAGACCTCTTCTCGCCTTGCGGATACGCAGTTGCTGACGGGCGGCATGGAAGAAATCCCGGTGCTCCCGGAGGCTGCCGATGATCTCGCAGAGCGCCGTCCACCAGTGAAACGAACGGATAAGCCCTTTGATATAACTCCCCTGGTAGCCCAGGTAACCGGCGAGGAGTTCGTCCGCTCCCTGTCCGTCCAGCACCACTTTGACCTTCTTTGCGGCAAGCCGCATAACGCAGTACTGGGCATAGATGGAGAGTGAACCGAAAGGCTCGTCCTGCAGGTATACCAGACGGTCGATGTCCTCCCAGAGCTGATCCGGTGCCGGTTCTGTCCGGTCCGCGTCGACACCGGTAACAGCCACGACCTCATCGATGTACCGGCTTTCGTCGAATTTTTTATCTGAGAAGACAACTGAGAAGGTCTTCTGCCGGGCGCCGACGCTCTCCGGCGCCTCGCTCCTGATGAGCGTATTGATCAGGACAGTCAGCGTTGAGGAATCGATCCCTCCTGAAAGGCAGGTACCGACTGCCACATCGCTTCTCAGGTGAATACGGGCCGCATCAAGGAGCAGCTCGCGGATGTGTGCCGCGACTGCGTCATCGTCCTCCTTCCCTCCAATCTCCGGGTTCACCTTCACATCCCAGTACCGGAAGGGCTGCTGGATCCCGGTCGGTGTAATGACCACGGCCTGGCCCGGCCTGATCTGGAAGACACCGTCAAACATGGTCCGGCTGCAATGGTCCTGCACGCCCCACGCAAGATAGGTACAGAGCATTTTCTCATCCGGGGTGTTCCCGGCATCCGGGTGGGCGAGCAGGGCCTTGATCTCGGACGCGAACAGGAACGATCCGCCGGCGTCGGTGTAATAGAACGGCTTGATGCCGAACCGGTCCCGGGCGCAGAAGAGTTCCTGTTTTCTCTCGTCCCAGAGGGCAAACGCCCACATGCCGTTGAACCGGGCGAGGCAGTCGTGCCCCCATTCTTCGTAGGCATGGAGGATCACTTCCGTGTCGGATTTCGAGTAAAACGTATGCCCTTTGTGCACCAGTTCCTCGCGGAGCTCGACGAAATTGTAGATCTCCCCGTTGAAAACCAGCCAGAGAGTGCGGTCCTCGTTGGTCATCGGCTGGAGGCCGTCAGGGGAGAGATCGATGATGGCGAGCCGCCGGTGGACGAGGCCGGTTCTTCCGCTGATATGCGTCCCCTCGCCGTCAGGCCCCCGGTGGGCGAGCCTCTCTGACATGGCTGCGAGGAGCCCGCGATCCGGCCTTCCCCCCGCATAGCAATACTGCCCTGCGATCCCGCACATTCGTTTGATCTATAGTCTCTGGGAGGATTAAAAAGATGATATGGAACCCGTACAGCGATCTCCTGATTTCCATCCGGGTTAATAAGGGCGACCAAATTAGGAGATACTTGCTCTGGAGAAAACCTATTTTAAAAATTATGCGCCCCCCTTGCGCCAGCCCTGCCCCCAAAGGGGGCGGGGGCGTAAGCGATGCCTCCCTATTACCGTTGTCGGGGTTCAGACATGAGTACAGGTAATACAACACTATCGCAACCGGGGGATGCCACAAGCGTGCGGGGGCTTTAGGTAAGGATTGCCGTGGACCTAAAAGAGCGTTCTTACAAATCCCATTGAAGATTTTCACGGAGCCAAAAAACTATCTTATTTCTTTTTACCGGCCGCCCCGGTTCTCTTTTTCCCCTCGGCCTTTTCCTGCTGCACCGATTTTACATCGCAGGGGAAACACTTCTCCAGCCGTTCGTCAATGATACGGTAGGCATTGGCGAGAACCGAAGAGTTTGCGATCATACCCGAGAGCAGGATCACTTCAAGGATCTCCTCCCTTTTTGCACCCATTTTGATTGCCGCCTGCATGTGATAACTCGTGCAGTACGGGCATTTTAAGGCCGCCCCGACTGCCATGCTGATCAGTTCCACATACTTGGGGTCAAGCCGGCTGGTCTCGGCCACGGTACCTTTGTACAGAAGGTGGGAGATGAGGACTTCGGGGCGCTCCCCCATGCGTTTGAAGATAAGCGGCACCTTGCCGTACTCGTTCTCGATCACCTTAAGCCATTCCTCAGCCGTGGCATCAGCGCCCTGATCGACAATCTGCCTCAACCGGTCCTCAAACTCGTCTTCCTGTCTGCGTCCCATAATACCCTCTTATATTACCGTGTTCGTCTCCGAAAACGGCCTGACCTTCACGATAATGTAGTCCCGCATACGAGAAGGTTCTACATCAGCTATGTCGCCGATTTTTATACCGTCTTCGATCTCGGTCTTCCGGAGCACCTCCGCGTAGGTGTCGTATGGCAGTTTTACCCGCAAACCTGACATCTGCACCGTAAGCGGGGTCGGCGAGGTTACGTCAAGAATGGCCGGCACCTGTTCCCGGATCACGTCCATGAGCCGGGCCGGGGAGACCGAGAGCGGGTCCTTTGCAAGTTCCTCCCGGCGTTTCGAGAGGACCCGGGTGATCTCCGTGATAATCTCGTCGAGTTTCGTAAGCTCCTCCGATTCCTTGGTGCGGTGCATGAACCGGCCGACGTTTCCCACGTACCCATCGACTTTTGGCTCCACGATACGCTGGAGAACCTCCTTGTCCGGGCCGCCGCAGAGCACGACCGGCACCTCGATCCCCCGGAGGAGCACCGGCATCTTGTGTTCGATGCAGGTCTCGAAGTTACCGAGCAGGTACACCGCGATGTCGTGCTCGTTGATAATATCGCGCTCCTCGTCGTTGATCCCCGCGATCCGTTTTCCCGGGCCCCGGGCCATCCCGACCATGTTGCTTTTCGCACCAAGCCGGCGCACGTACTCGGCGATATCGCAGGAGGGATGCGGCAGGTGGTGGATCTCAAGGCTCATGCTCACAATTGCGATCTCCGTCCCGACCAGGGGCGAATCGATCACTTCCCCGGCAAGCGGTTTCCCGATCGCCCGGATCAGCTCCACGTCGTCCTTTGGCACAAAGCACTGGAGTACGACTTCCTGCGCGATCATATGCTTCTGGACGATGTACCCCCCCAGATCCTCAATAAGATCGATGATCTCGTTGTGCCGGTACACCCCCCCCCTGTACGTGATCGGGACAAGGATCATGGTGTCTCTCCCATGAGCGCAAACTTCTCTTTCACAAGTGCAAGGCGGTCCTCGGTCAGCATATCCTCGCTTGCCACAAACGAGAACTTCTCGGCCCCGTAGTTCTCGCTCCTGACCCGGAACCCTTCAGGACAGATGCACCGGAGGGCATAGACAAGGTCTTTGTACAGTGCCTGGCTGGGGTCGGCGATTGCCATCTCCTCGATCTCTTTTGCTCCGGCCGCCACCCCGGTCAGGATGACGGTGAACCGGTCCGGCTGGTCGACATGGTCTTTGCCGAACCGGTCCCAGAACTGCTTGAGCATCGGCGCGAGGTAGGTCTCGTCCGAGATCGCAAGCGTCAGCTTCCCCTCCTGGGGGTTGACGTTGGCAATGTCTCCCACCCGGACAAGAGTGGCAACTTTCTTGAGGATGCCCACTGCGACAAAGATGGGTACTTTCGGATCAATATAGACGTGGATTTTGTGGATTACCCGCAGGAGGTTGTGATCGAGGAGAACGTCGTTTGTGATCTGCCGGTAGTACTCACCGCCCAGTTTCTCCGTGCACTCCACTTCAAAGTACTCAATGGCCTGCATCTGACCCGTCCCTGATAAACCCTGATGCCAGCAGCGCCGAACCGACCGCACCGATGTACTGCGAATGCGGCGGGACGATGATTTTGATTTTGAGGAGTTCTCCCATCGCGTGTACAAGCCCCTCAATAAGCGAGGTGCCGCCGACCATAATCACGGGCTCCTTAATGTCCACTTCCTGGAGCTGCTGCTCGAAGACCTGTTCGGCGACACTGTGGCAGGCCGCCGCTGCCACATCCTCGCGGGTACTGCCTGCAGCAAGGGCGTTCACGAGGCTCTGGGTGCCAAACACGATACAGTAACTGTTCATGGGCACACGGCCGCCCATGCCTTTCATCGCAAGCGGCCCCAGTTCGGTGATATCGACACCGAGACGTTTCGCGGTCATCTCCAGGAACCGGCCGCTGGCCCCGGCACAGATGCCGCCCATCGTAAAGGTGCCCGGGATACCGTCCATGACCGTGATCGCCTTGTTGTCCATCCCACCGATGTCGATCACGGTCGCCGGGCCATGCTGCTTATTGGCGAGGTAGACCGCCCCTTTTGAGTTTACCGTCAGTTCTTCCTGGATCAGGTCGGCGTTGACGTCCTTTCCGACCAAAAAGCGCCCATAGCCGGTGGTACCGATGGCCTGGATCTCCTCACGTTTTATTCCCGCTTCGGCAAGGGCGTGTTCAACGACTTCGCGTGCGCACTTGAGCACCTCGGTGGTCGGCTGCCAGCCGGTGCCGATGATCTTGTTGTCTATCATCACCACGGCTTTTGTCGTCGAGGACCCGGAATCGATCCCGAGAGTGATTCCCTCCTGGACCTCCCGGGCGAGAAGCGCCCTCCTCCGGGCAATCGTGGTGAGCGCTTCCATGCGGGTGAGGAGCGTTCCTGCGGTCGTACGCTCGGTAAACGAGTAGCTGACGACCGGGAGCTTCGAGTGCTCGAGAATATAGCGACGGAGCTCGTTTCGCACGATCGCGGCCTCGGCACACCGGAAGCAAGTCGCGATAAAGACCGCATCGGCCTCCACCCGCCCGTCGACAAGCGCCATCGCCCGGGATATGGCAAGCTTCAGGTCGGGGCTCCTGACTTCAAGGCCGAATGCATCAAAGTCTCTTATTATGTCCTTGAGTGCGACGTCAGGGTAGAAGATCTCGCCATTGACGGATTTTGCCGCTGTGTTTATCTCCTCCTGCACGCCCGAGTAGTCCGGGCCGCAGGAGAGCTGGGCGATGCGTACTGGTGCGGTCATGGTTTCCCCCCGAGATCGGTCAGGAACCGTTTGATCGCGGCAACAAACATTGTGCCCTCTTCCTCATTTTGGGGGTAGTCCAGTTCTAGTTTTGGCATATCTTTTTGCCGGATCAGGAATTTTAAGAGTTCGTTTGTCCGGGCGCAGCCCATGCAGCCGAATGCGAGATCTGCGTTGTTAATGATGATCGCGGCGTCGCATTCCTCCACCATCGGGCCGTACAGGGACATGCGCCCCCGCACACCGCTCGGGACCTCCACTGCCGCCCAGCGGAGCCCTTTTTTAGGTTCTTCCGGGGTTATCTGGAGCGGCATGGACTCAAGTCCGGCAGTCTGGACACGTTCCCTGATTGCGATCGCGGAACCTAGCGGGGTGTGTCCGAACCGGGTCACCATATCAGACAGGATCAGGCTCGTTGCGGGGTAGATGAATATTTTTGCCATGGTCAGGGCTCCTGTGCATCGATTATTTTCTTTAACCTGTACACGTCCAGATGGGACGATGTCCGTGTGGTTTCCGGCGCCGGCACGGTCGCAGGATCACGGTGATCAAGTTCTTCGATGGCGTGAGAGATGTACGGGAGTATGGTCATCTCATACTCAATCCCATGGAACCCGGGCCGTGCGCCACCGAGCGTCGCCCGGCACCTCCGGGCATCTCCCGGGGGGAACCCGCGGTCTTTTACAAAGATATGGGCCGGGTCCATCTTCCTGACCTCGGCGATCACGCGGCTGACTTCCTCCTCTTTTCCCATGATGACCAGGCCGAAACAGTTCTCCTTGATCATTACACCCTTCGCCACCTCGTATGCCCGGATCGCGACATCCGCCGGGGTCACGGTATACGATTCCACCACTACATACCGGGTCACGGTCCCGACGTTTGCCGGGGTGTAGTCGGTCATTGTTTCACCTCGCGGATATACACTGTCTGCCGCTCCTTTACTTTCCTGATTTTGTCCGTATCGATCACCCGCCCAATGATATTGGTACCTTCAAACGGTTCCGATGTCGGGCCGAACTCCCGGTTCGCTGATAACCGCACCCCTACAAGGCCGGCTCCTTTCCGCGCATCGTTGGTAATAGCAAGGGCTGCGGCGGGGGCCTCTCCGGTCGGGCAGTTCTCGGGATAGATCTTGACGGTTGTCGGAATTTTCGGCTTGAAGAGATACACATCGTCGAAGACAAAGAACGCCGGCATCATGCCGGCGTCGTGCTCTTTTAAGCCTGTGATCCGGCGGAATATATCACAGCTCAGGGGGGCTTGAGTATCATAAAGCGTGATATCGATCACCTTTTCGAACGGCGCGGTCGTCACCGTTGCCGAACGTTCGCTGAGCACGTCCAGCGTCGTGCCCGGTTCCTGCGACACGACAATCCGGTCTGCAGCATCGGTATCGATCACAAGGCTGATCTCCCGGTCTTTCGCCATCTTCTTTGCCTCCGGAAGTGGCAGTCCCAGGAAATCGATGCGCGAGGGAACCACTTTCATGGAGAGAAGGTCGCCTTCTTTTGCAAGTTTTACCAGTTCGATCCCGTGAACAACCTGCCCGACCACGCTGTGCGCAGGACTGCTGGGCACATCTGCACGGTAGATATACACGCCACCGATTGAAGGCCCTCCCGTACGCACGGTTACTGTGCCCTCGCGACGGGGGCGCTTGTACTGCGCCGGCACATCAGTGCCCACGAGCTTCTGGTCAAGGATGTGAGTGCTTGTCGCACGCCCGACCAGAAACTTTCCGGACTGGAGTGCGATGAGCAGGTGTTCGACACTCCCTGCCGCATCAGTCGTGATCCGCTCCGGGGTATACCCCTGTGCGGTCACTTCAACACGGGTTACGATGAGCATCCCGTCTTCTATGACAAGATTGGGGTCAGTGGTGGTAAACGACCGGCTTGTATCTGCCCAGCTGATAACCGGTTCAAATTTTGTTACCCTGTCACCGGTCGCCCACCGGTCAAGCACGGCCTTCCCGCTCACAACACGGCCAACCACACCGCCGGTTTCATCAGCGCCGTGATCCGCGAGGTGGCGGCTCTTTGAAAAAATAAGGTACGAAGTCTTCGGATCGTATCCGCCGCATCCGAGGATCACATCACCTCTCTCGTAGAGATGGGGTTTGCGCTCCGGGCGGATACCGGAGGGAAAAGGCCCGAATGCAGCCGCGTACCGATCCGTCCAGTGAAGGGAGAGGCTCCCGGCCGCATCCGGCCGCTCAAAAACATCCACCTCATGGCCGGTTAATTCGAGGGTAATCTCCCCGGATGTCGTGGTGACCGTGATGTTTTCGGTCTTCTCCTGTTCCTTTGTCGCCGGCCGGATAAGAGCGACAGCCGATCCTGCCGGATGTTCCGGGATAAGGGAGCCAAGCGTGCTTCCCTCGCTCGCTTCATGAAGCTCCCCGTCAAGGTGAACACGGATCATGTGTGCCTCTCACGCTGGAGGCTGGCTCTGGCTCATGATCCTGCGTTCATCTTCGGTCAGGTGCGCGAGCACATCGGAAGTCTTTCCGATCTCGACTATCTTCCCCCCCCGCATAAGGGCAAGCCGGTCGCATATTTCACGTACGAAGCCCATGTCGTGAGAGACCACGATGAATGTCTCTTCGATCTCATCCCGTGAATGCATGATGGAATGTTTGACATCGATCTTTGTTATCGGGTCCATCGTACCTGTCGGCTCATCGAGTATCACAATCTTTGGTTCCCGGATCAGGACCTGCGCGAGGGCGACACGGTGGCGCTCTCCTTCAGAGAGCTGGCCCGGCATCCGATCGAGGATCTCGTGACTTTTCTCTTCGGAAAATCCGGCCATCTTCAGGGTGACGATGGCTTTTCGCATGGCCAGCTCCTTGGGGAATTCAAGACCGATCGCATCAGTGAGGTTGTCGAGCACTGTACGGTGCGGGTAGAGGTCTGTACTCCTGGTGCAAAAGGCCGATGTACTCCGTAGCCCGGCCCCGCTGGTTGACCCCGGGCTTGGTCATGTCCACCCATTCCTCACCGATCTTGATATTGATCTCCCCGCTCGTGGGTTCTATGAGGCCGGCAATGATCCGCGAGAGTGTTGTTTTTCCCGCACCGCTCTTTCCTATGATGCCGAAGATCTCCTTGGTGTATACATCAAAACTGACGCCGTTGACAGCTTTGACGACACCCCGGTCGACCGAGATGTAGCGCTTGACGAGATCTCGTGCCCCTACGATCTTCTCGCCGGTGTCCGTGTGTTCGAAAGTCTCCGTGTCGTCGCAGCCTTTCATGAACTCACAAATCACGTCCTTTGGCGATCCGATTTTTGTTATAGCACCGTCGACAAGCAGGATTGCACGGTTGGCCACATCCTCGATCACCTGCGAGAAGTGGGATGTAACCACCATGCCCATATTGTTGGTCTTTGCCGCTTCGGTGAGCATTGAGTGGACTATTTTCGCATAACCGGGATCAAGCGTGCCGGTCGGTTCATCGGCAAAGAGTAAAAACGGCTCTTTTGCGAGCTGCCGGGCAAGCACCACCCGCTGCTTTTCGCCTCCCGAGAGGTCACGTGCGATATGCATCATCCGGTGGGAGAGCCGGACCTGATCAATGAGATCTGCCGCACGGTTGATCGCCTTCTCCTGGGGATAATCGATATCATCGAGTGCATGAAGGACATTTTCGATCACACGGTCATCGCCATACAGGGCAAATGTCCGCTGGAACATGATCGCAGTGCGGTGCATGACCCGCCGTTTCAATGCATCGTTTGCCTCGTTCCAGAGATCCACATCGAGTGCCGCGAGCGTGCCACCGCAGTGCGGGCAGGGTGTCCCGATAGAACTGGAAACGTCCATATAATCGCAGGATGGACAGGCCGAAACATGGTAGATGATCCTGCCACTCGTGGGCGGTTGTTCCACCCCGCGCATAAGGTGCATCAGCACGGTCTTGCCAGCGCCGCTCCTCCCTATGATCCCAAGAATCTCCCCTTCGGCGATCTCGAATGAAATATTTCTGAGGGCATGCGTGCCGTCAAAATCCATGCAGATGTTGTCGACCGTGATCAGTGGTGCCTTCATAATTCCCTTGTACCTAATGTGGTACTGGTGTCATATTACCTTTTATATGATGCACGCTGCCGTCACGATCGGGAAGTGCCGGGATGCCTGAGCAACGTACCTATGATGGGCAGTACATCTCTTACGTGAGTGATTACGTAGTCGGCGGCCCTGAAAAGTTCCTCAGGACGGTTGCCTGCCTGCTGTACCGTGAGGATGGCGGTATCAGCTTTCGTAAACGCACCGAGGTCATTTATCCCGTCGCCAACCATGACGACCCGGTCGTACTCATTTTTGAGATCCGCAACGATCTGCGCCTTGACCGAAGGTGTAGCCACGCCGTAGACCCGGTCGCGGGGGATGCCGAGGTGATCGGCCATGATCTCGAGTTTGGTTGAACGGTCACCGGACGCGATGAACGTGGGCACGCCCATCCGGTGCAAAGCAGTGACTGTCTCCTTTGCGCCTTCAAACGGCCATCCGCCCGCTGTGATGGTGAACTCTATGGCTTTTTGTGCCATGTTAAGGATGGCGCCGCTGTTGAGCGTGAGCATCGTCTCGCCCCGGCAGAAGCCCCAGACGTTACGGATGCACTCCTGGAGGTCGCCGACACGGGCCCGGGTGTCGGTATACAGCATATCGCCGATCTCCTCCGCAGTCGTGATCTTCCTGGTACAGCTGATCCCAAATCCGATCTCGTTGTCCACGAGGTAGGCAGAGAGCAACATATCCGGCGGGGTTGCGATGATATGCTTGGAATGGACCGGCAGAACGATAAGTACGCGTTCCAGCGAGGTGAAGGTGAGGGTCGTCGTCTCAATCCCGGGCATAAGTACCTGCCGTTCGATGTCCTTAGCGACACGGTAGGTGGAAAGAAGCGTCCCGGCACTATCGAAAACCACGGCTGTCGTCATCGCGTCACCCGGTAATAAGCTCTATGTAGGTTCCCCTCTCCATTGAATCAGTGATGCTGATGATCGTACCTGAAACTGCAGACAAGATAAAGAGCATGGAGATCAGGGGGGCGGGAAGGATCGCACGGGCCGTCGCAGAAGCCCTCCGGGATCATGCCCTCGCGGTCCGGGCCCGGGCACCTGATGCGTTCCGGCAGGAAATGGAGCGTGCCGCCGCGATGCTCCTTGCCACCCGCCCGACAGCCGTCTCCCTGCCCAATGCCGTCCACATCGTCATGGCCGGTCTCGAACATGCGAAATCTGCGAATGAGGCGCGGGCCGGCGTAGTCCGGCGTGCCGATGAATTCATCAGGTCGTCGCAGCACGCGGTGGAACAGATCGCACAGTTCGGGGCCAGCCATATTCGTGACGGCAATACGATCCTCACCCACTGCAACTCGGAGGTAGCGCTTGCGTGCATTATCGAAGCGCACCGCCAGGGAAAGGAGATCGAGGTCTTTGCAACGGAAGTGCGGCCGAGGAACCAGGGGCTCATTACGATCCGGGCCCTGAACGATGCGGGTATAAAAACAAATTATATCGTGGACTCCGCGGTCAGATCCTTTATCAATGATATTGATCTCGTGATTGTCGGAGCCGACGCGGTAACCGTAAACGGCGCGGTTGTCAACAAGATCGGGACCGCACAGGTTGCCCACTCCGCCCGCGAAGCGCGGGTGAACATGATGGTTGCTGCCGAGACCTACAAGTTTGCACCCCGCACGATCCTCGGGGAACTTGTCCGGATCGAAGAGAGGGCCGGAAGCGAGGTCCTCCCGGACGAGATCGCCCGAACACTCCCGTGTGTCACCGTGAGGAACCCGGCCTTTGACGTCACTCCTGCTGAGTATATCGACCTGATCGTGACCGAGAAGGGGGCGATCCCTCCGCAGATGGCCTATATCATCATACGGGATTACCTCGGATGGGGGATCGACGAGTTCCATACCGCTTTCGGGCCGGAAGGTCTCAACGGGGAGTAAACGCGTAATTTCCTGGTATCGTGCTGCAGCGGGCCGATGCGTTTATTGACGAAAAAACCTCAGGAATGATTAACCGGCAATCCGGGTGCACCAGCCATCCAACAAAAAGGGTTGCGTCACATTATCAGGAGAACCGAGATGGAGATACCCTTTACCAAACTGCACGGGAACGGCAATGATTTCGTGCTCATCGATGAATATGAGAAGACGGTCATTCCTGATGACATGAAGGCGCAGTTTGCCGCCCTCTACTGCGACCGGAGGTTCGGGATCGGGGCTGACGGCATCCTGTATCTCTCAAAGTCCGTTACCTGTGATATCAGGATGCGCATCTTCCAGCCGGACGAGAGCGAGGCCGAGATGTGCGGCAACGGTGTCCGGTGCCTTGCCAAGTACGCCGCTGACGCAGGGTATATCAGGGAGACCTGCACGGTCGAGACGCCGGCCGGGGCTGTCGGGGTCGCTGTCCGCTCCACCGATGAGGAATTTACTGCGACCATCAGCATGCCCGCACCGAAATTCGAACGCAGGGACATACCTGCCACCGGGCAAGGTGAATACCGGGAACGCATCGGGGAGTTCGATGTCTATGCCGCAAATACCGGTGTCCCCCACGCGGTAATCCTTGTCGATTCTGTCGACAGTGTTGATATCGCTGTGACCGCCCCGCCAATCCGCCATCATATATCGTTTAAAAACGGCGCAAATGTGAACTTCGTTGAAAAGATTGGGGACGATTCCCTGCGTATACGGACGTTCGAACGCGGCGTGGAGGAGGAGACCCTCTCCTGCGGGACCGGTGCAACGGCGTCCGCTGCAATCGTGCGCCGGCTCGGGCACATGGGCGATACGATCCATGTCGAGACCCGGGGTGGCCCGCTCACGATCCATTTCTCGAATGGCGTGAAGATGGAAGGCCCGGCTGTCACGGTTTACACCGGCCTGATCACCTTTTGATTTTTTGGTAATCCGGTCCTTACCTGAATCCCGCGAGGGTCACCTGCCGGGCTGAACCGGAAAATGCCAGGTAGGGCAGCGCCCGTTTCAGGCAGGAACCGGGTACGCCGAGATCCCGGGGTGTACGGATCTTCCGGTGTTCCCGGGCCTGTATAATGGTGCGGGCGGTTACGGTCCCGATGCCGGGTATATGGATGAGGTCGCTCAACGATGCGGTGTTGGGATCGACGGGTTCCCGGCCCCGGGCAAGAAGCGCTTTGGGGTCATCATTAGGGAGTGTGTCCCCTTCGTCCAGCAGGGGCAGCAGTTCTGTCCTGGTAAAACCGTACTCCCGGATGAGATAGTCCATCTGGTACCAGCGGCGTGATCGCCACGCGGGGGTGCTCTCCCGCGAGGCCAGCCGCGTTTTCGGCAGCGCCTGGAAAGAGGAGTAATAGATCCGCGAGGGGAGTATGCGCTCGTAGAGCGAGGTAACGCAGTCAAAAATTTCCGTATCGGTCTCCCCTGCCGCACCGATCACCAGCTGCGTTGTGTGCCGTCCGGGCGCCGCCTCCGCGATCCAGCCGAGCCGTTTTAGGATATCACCGGGATAGTCCTTGATCCCGGAGAGGGCACGGAGCCGGCTCTCCCCGGTTGTCTCGACATTGAGGCTGATCCGGTCCGCGAACCGCGCCGCCTCCCTGATATCCTCCCGCCGGGCCCCGGGCAGGATCTTCAGGTGCAGGTACCCGCCGTATCCCCCGTTCCGGAGAATCCTGGCAGTTTCGACCAGATCAGCCATCACATCATCGACGTCATATGGGATACCGGAGGTGAGAAAAAGACCCCCGGCAAGGTTTTTCTGGTACAGTGCAAGGAACGTCGCGGCAAGCTCGCGGGGTGCAAATGCGAGCCGTGACCGGTCGAGACGGACAGGACAGTATGCGCAGTCGTATGCGCAGCTTCCGTGAAGGAGCACCTTGAGCATCCGGTTACAGCCGCCTGCGTGCTGGTTGTACGTGATGCAGGCACCCGAGGTGAGCATCTGTATGCACTCCCCCGGCATACAGACATCGTACTGGCTGCCGGAGGTGAGTCTTGCCAGTTTTTCCCCGCATCCGGGCATGTACTCCCGTTTGGCAGGTGTGGGATTTAAGGGGCCGGGGTGCGGGGGGTGAAAGTAACTCCCGACTTACCGGGATGGAATATGCCGGATCTAACATCATACGGAACACTTTTGTCCGTGATGACGTAGATCAGTTGAAAACCGATCATGATGACGGAGCATCTCCGGTCTTTTGGTCATTCCTTGTATTGGCAGGGATCACCCGGTCGATTCCGCGGAACCCGGCAAATGTCCCGTCGCTCGCATAGTAGGGTGTCGCGTGGCTTTCAAGGATGACCAGAGATCCCGTGCGGTCACGCCACCATGATTCAAAGAGGAACTGTTTGCTGTGTGTTCTAGCCGCCTCTTCAAACACCTGCCGGTTCTTTTCGGTGCAGGACGGATCGAAGAATTTGAACGGCGTGTAACCGATCAGGTCTTCCGGGGCATACCCGAGAATCGTCTCAACCTGAGGACTCACATAGACAAAGCGTGATCCGGCATCGGTCTGCCAGATGATATCCGGGGTCATGGTGATCAGATCGCGGAACCGGTTTCCTCGCTCTCCATGAGCGCCTCCGCGGCGCGTTTTTGCTCCGTGATATCCCGTATGGTTCCCATGCTTGTCAGGTTTCCCTGGTACTGGATGAGCCCGGCATCAAGGGAAACAAAAACTCTGGTCGTACCGTCGCGTCTGAGCAACCAGCACTCATAGTTTTCCGGCACGGCCTCGCCACGCTGCCGGGAAAGGCCCCGCTCGAGTACCCAGTCCCGGTCTTCCGGCGCGATGAACTCCCCGAAATCATGCATGATGAAATCTTCCGGGACGCCTCCGAGGATCCGGGCAAGTGCCGAGTTTACATACCGGATCTCCCGGCCCTGTATGATGAACACACCGCTCTGGTTGTGCTCGACAAGAGTCCGGTATTTTTCTTCTGACATCCGCAGCGTTTCCATCAGTTCCTTGCGTCCGGTGATATCCCGGAATATTGATTGGATCGCACGTTGGCCGGCATCGATAAAACCGGTGGCGACAACCTCGACATCAATGGCTTTTCCGTCGACCCTCAGGAATTTTTCTTCGGCAGCGTCGACAGCGGTCATTTCATCCCTGCTCGTCATCGCTGCCATCCGTTCCCGGACAAGATCCCGGAAATCAGGATGAATAAATTCGAGAATGTTTTTTCCGATAAGTTCCGATGGGCTCGATGCGCCGGCGAGACTGACCGCAGCCTGGTTCGCGAGGGTAATGATGCCGTTCTTGTGAACCACGACCGCATCGAACGAATGCTCTATAAGCCTGCGGTACCGCTCTTCGCTGCTTTTCAATGTTTCTTCTGACCGTTTCCGCTCCGTGACGTCACGCGAAACTCCGAGAACCGCCCGTACCGATCCGTCGGGGTTCCTGAGCGGCACAAGCACGTGGTCAAACCACCTTGTCATCCCCGGGAACGATATCGCGGTCTCACTCCGGCTCATCTCGCCGGTGGAGAAAACCCGGCGCAGGAAGGCTTCCTGTCGCCGGTTGATGTCCGGCGGGAATATAGAGCTGCGGTCAGAACCGATAATCTCTTCAGACGGCTTCTGAAGGGCGGCAGCGGCATAACTGTTGACGTACTCCACCCGGTCCTGCGCGTTGATGACAAAGATCAGGTCTTGCGAGCTCTCTGAGAGAGACCGGTAGAGTTCCTCGCTCTTCTGTACCTGCTTCTCGTCCTCTTTTCGCCGGGTTATGTCTTCAAGGATGACTGACACTCCTTTCTGTCCACGATCAAGTGCCGTTGGTGCGATCCGGCAGGAGAAGACGATCCCTCCCCCAGCTGGAGCAAGTTCGCCTTTCCACTCGGTGCCGACCAGACCCGCTTTTACCTTGACCAGAAACCCGCTGAAAATATCATTAAATGTCGTCACCAGCGGGGAGTATTCGATATTTTTCCCGACAAGGTTATGTACCGGGGTGGCAAGAAAGCGTGCAAATGTGTCGTTGATAAAAACAATCCTCATGCTGCTGTCCAGCTGCATGATAAGCTCTGAGGAGATTGAGAGCACCGCAGAGACCGGGACGCGGTTTGCGAGTGTATAGATCTTGGCCATGCCGAAATGGCGCATCTCCACCTGTCCGGAGATGAGCAGTTTTTCGAGATATCTCCCGGCGGTGTTCCGGTTAACCGGAATCTCACGGACTATATCGGTGATGCTCAGGCCCTGCGGGTTTCGCGCGAGGGCTTCCTTGATCTGTGCGGTGATCTCCCGTCCTTGAACCATTAAATGAATAATATTGGTGAGATAAGATATTAATATATCAGCAGTTTCCGGTTGTCAGGGAAATGCCCCCGGGGCAATCTTCGTGTAGGACCTGCCGGTATTATTCCCTTACCCGGATCCCGTCCTGAACGATCTCGAATTCGAATGAGGTACCCTCGGGTCGCGACCGGTGCTTGACGAGAGTTGCCCGCCGCCACCCGGGCGCTTCGAGACGGTCCAGCCGGATGATGGCCTTCGATATGTGTTCCAGCGAGGTCCCGCCTAGGCCGGCAAACGTATTCCTCGTGGTGTCCATATAGACCTGGTTGGTGACGAGAACAGCCGTTTCGTACCGTTTCGCGTACCCGAGGAGATGGAGTATCTGGCGGGTGAGCATCTGCATGGCGTCCCTGCCCTTTTCAAGGTCAGTCCGGTAGAGGGCGGTCGCCGAATCCAGGACAAGCAGCCCGGGCTTGTGCTGTTTGAGGACCTTGTCCGCTTCAGCAATCATGCTGCCCTGCTGTTCGAAGTCAACGGGTTCGAAGAGATAGAGCCGGTCCGCGATCGCCTCGGTATCACTGCCTGCAATCTGGCGGAACCGTTCGATTGAGAAGCCTTCAGAATCGATAAAGATGACAGATCCCCCCGCCCGCAGGCAGGAGACGGCGGCAACCATGCAGAGCGTGCTCTTGCCGCTCGCAGGGCCGCCATAGATCTGGGTGACGGTGCGGAGTTCGAGCCCGCCGCCAAGCAGCCGGTCGAGGGCCGCATTCCCGCTGCTGCGCCGGTCGGTTTTCATCAGTCACCCGGATTTTCCCGCACAGAATGTTTGCCTGCCTGCTTTTCTGCGGCTTTTTGTGCTGCGCGGAGTACATCGCGCACCGGTATATCCAGTTCCGCCGCCCATTCACGTGCGGTATCAAACTCGGGTTTGAATGTATAGATGCGGCCGTCTATCCATCCGTACTTCACCGGGAGGCTCTTTTTGTGCCCGGAGAATTCAACGTCCACGTATCCGGTCGCCCGGTCCGCGATAAACCGGTGAATGGCCGGGATGCACCGGATCCCGAGCGTGCCTAGTTCCCGTGCCATGAGCCGGGCAAGGGTGGCACTTTTTTCAGGAGATGCAATAACGGCGACCAGGTATCCCGGGCGCCCCTTCTTCATGAGGATCGGTGTTGCGCTCGCATCCCGGGCCCCGGCGGCCATGAACCGTGCAAGCGCTTCCCCGATCACTTCACCGCTCACGTCGTCAAGATTTGTCTCAAGGATATCGACCATGTCCTGCGGCAGTGCACCGGGAGTGCCGGTTGTTTCCATCACCATCGCCCGGAGCACGTTGGGAGAATGCGGCGTGTCCCTGCTCCCGGCCCCGTAACCAACGGAGAGGATAGTATATGCTCCAAGGTCAGCAGACCGAAGGGTAGTAAATTCTGCGAGCAGTGCGGCGCCGGTCGGTGTACAGAGCTCGCCTCCATCGTCCCCCGGCAGAGTTGTAAGTCCCGATCCTTTGAGAATTGCGACTGTTGCGGGAGCCGGAACCGGAAAGAGACCATGCGATCCGGTGGCGGTCCCTGACCCCAGCGCAAGCGGAAGCACGGCGACGCCATCCACATTGAGTGTGGAAAGAGCGGTGCAGGCGCCGATTACGTCAGCAATGGCATCGTCGGCCCCGACTTCGTGGAAATGGACGTGGGTCCCGTGGACTTCTTCTTCAGCCGCGTTGATCCGCGAAAAGACCCGGCGTGCCATCGCAAATGCTTCGGGAGGCACGGCAGGGGCGGCATCATCGAGCCGCTTGTAGACCTCGGAAAGCGACCGGTGTGCCGGGGTGGCACGGGTGTGAACTTTCGTGGCCTGGATCCCGGCCCGGGTCACGGTTTCAACCGTCGGCTCCGCGACAACGGCCCGCATCGCGGAAACAACACACTCCCGGTCGGCCCCGCAGTCAAGCAGGGCGGCCGTGATCATGTCACCTGCTGCGCCGTGGAACGGGTCAAAAACAAGGATGCGCATTTACAGTACTTATAAATCCCTGCGTATATGACCTTTAAGGTAATGCCTGAAGTGCAACTGAAGGTCGATTCCGCGTATCCCGGCGATCAGGGCGGGGGAAAAGCGCGGCTCGATCCTGAAACCATGCTCCTTCTGAAGATTTCACCGGGGGATCTCGTGGTAATCGAGGGGAAGCGCCGGACCGTGGCAAAAGTCTGGCGGTCCCTTGTCGAAGACTGGAACCAGCGCAAGATCCGGATCGACAATTTTACCCGGATCAATGCCGGTGTGAGCATCGGGGATACGGTCAAGATATCGACGCTCTCCGAGGAGATCGAGGCAAAGCGGGTTGTGCTCGCCCCCCCGGAAGACCTCCCCAAGAAAATACCGATTGCCAATAACCCACACGTGATTAACGGCCTCTTGGATTTCCCGGTCGTGAAAAACGACTCGATCCCGATCATGCTGGGCCTGCCTTTTGTCCAGCCGCAAATCGTCGCGTTCAAGGTCATCGAGATCGAACCCGAAGAGGCCGTCATCATCACCAAGAACACATCGGTCGAGTTTTCCGACAAGCCGGCTGCAGGATTCGAAGGGGTAAAGCGGTTCTCGTACGAGGATATCGGGGGTCTCAAAGACGAGCTCCAGCGTCTCCGCGAGACGATCGAGCTGCCCCTCCGGCACCCGGAGCTCTTCCAGAAACTGGGGATAGAGCCGCCCAAAGGCGTGCTGCTCTACGGCCCGCCGGGGACGGGCAAGACCCTGATCGCAAAAGCGGTGGCAAGCGAGAGCGGTGCACACTTCATCTCCATCGCCGGCCCCGAAGTCATCTCAAAGTATTACGGTGAGAGCGAACAGCGTCTCCGCGAGGTTTTTGAAGAGGCGCGGGAGAACGCGCCCTCGATCATTTTCATCGACGAACTGGATTCGATTGCGCCCCGGCGGGAGGAAGTGACCGGGGAGGTCGAACGCCGGGTGGTCGCCCAGCTCCTGACCATGATGGACGGCCTCGAAGAGCGCGGGCAGGTCGTCGTGATCGGTGCGACCAACCGTGTCGATGCGATCGATGCTGCCCTGCGCCGGCCCGGCAGTTCGACCGGGAAATCGAGATCGGCGTCCCGAGCGAACTCGACCGGATCGAGATCCTCAAGATCCACACCCGGGGGATGCCGCTTGCCGAAGATGTAAGCCTGAATGTGCTTGCCCAGCAGACCCACGGGTTTGTCGGGGCCGATCTCGCCGCTCTTGCCCGCGAGGCAGCGATCCGGGCCCTGCGCCGCTACCTGCCGGAGCTCGATCTCGATAAGGAAGAGATTGAGCAGGCGACGCTTGATAAACTCCGTGTGCTCGCCAGCGACTTCAGGAGTGCCCAGCGGGATGTGGGCCCGAGCGCGATGCGCGAGGTGATGCTTGAGGTCTCACACGTGAAGTGGGAAGCGGTCGGCGGACTTGACTCGGCAAAGACCGAAGTCCGCGAGGCTGTTGAGTACCCCTTAACCCACCATGACCGGTTCGACGAGCTCGGGATCATACCGCCCCGGGGCGTGCTGCTCTATGGTCCCCCGGGGACCGGAAAAACACTGATCGCAAAAGCGGTGGCAAGCGAGAGTGGAGCAAATTTCATCCCGGTACAGGGGGCCGCAGCTTCTCTCCAAGTGGGTGGGCGAGAGCGAACGGGCGGTGCGCGAGATCTTCAAGAAGGCCCGGCAGGTATCGCCCTCGATCATCTTCTTTGACGAGATCGATGCGCTTGCCCCGGCCCGGGGGACATCAGGTGACTCGCACGTGATCGACAACGTGCTCAACCAGATCCTGACCGAGATGGACGGCCTTGAGGAGCTCAAGGATGTCGTGATCATGGGCGCGACCAACCGGCCGGATATCGTGGACCCGGCGCTCCTGCGGGCCGGGCGTTTCGACCGGCTCGTCTACATCGGGGAGCCTACCCTGGAGGATCGCAGGAAGATCATCGGCATCCACACCGGGTATATGCCGCTCGAAGGCTCGGCGCTCGAAGAGATTGTCGGCCTGACAGAAGGGTACACCGAAGACGCGCTTGGGGAACTGGTCGAGAAGCTGGGGAAGGATGCGAAAATTACTGCGGACTTCGTAAAAGCCGCCATCGTGCCGGCAAAGGATGCGGGTGCCGGCATTTCCCGGGGCGCCCGGAGACGGCACCTCGTTGACCTGATGCGTGAGAAGAATCTCTCGTTCGAGGACCCGGCCCGGGACAACGACCTCGAGTCCCTTGCCCAGATAACCGAGGGATTCGTGGGTGCGGATCTCGAAGCGCTCTGCCGGGAGGCCGGGATGTTTGCCCTGCGGGATGGCGCAACGATGGTGACCCCCCAGCACTTTTCAGACGCACAGAAAAAGGTTCACCCGACCATGAACGACAACCTGCGGGATTACTATGGCAAGATCCAGCAGCACTTCAAGGGCGGGCTCCCCAAGAAGGTCCAGCCCCCGGAATACCAGTAACTTTTTTTTTATTTTTGTGTTTCGCTAATTGGATCACTGATCAATTCATTCTCATTGAAGATCCAATGATAGTGAGTATCACTTCTGTGAATGTGACCTATTTGTTTTACCGGGTTATCCGGGGCCGGACGCTTTTTGTTGTTCGTCCGGGATGATCCGGATCGCACCATGCAAAATGCTGACACTCGATACATACTGACCGGACGGAGCGGGGGCATCCTTTGGATACGAATCCGGTTTCTTTGTCGGATCATACCGATCATTCTTTTTTCGTTTAAATGATCCATCCGTTTTTAATTCACAGATGTACCGGTCTTTGAACATGCCGAACTCCATATTGAGCATGCAGTAGCCTTCGACCGTGATGTAGTTCCAGGAATGAACAGCTGGATACTCATCATCTCTCTTGCCAGACTTTTTCATTACCGGACCGGATTTTTCTTTGCTGCTCCAATGGGTTTGTGGTTGATTAGATCTGTCGAGGCGATTCAAACCCCAGCAGGCGCTTGATAAAATGCCTGCAAAACCGTCCGATTGAGGCCCCTGTAAATCTAGCCATTTTAAAGCCCCCGTTCTAAAAAATAAGCGAAAATTGAGCCCTATATAATGCCCACAAACAACCCATAGCGGCCTTCCGGCAGCCTCTTTTTCCGGGATCATGCAAATCACAAACGGCCCTGAGATCGGCCAAAGAAACGCGAATACGTGAACCGTTTATTTCGTCCGATTGCCCAAATAAGGCTTATTTGGGGTTATTTTAAAAAGGAGCCCGTATCGGGCTCCGTTTGGGTACTTGGAAGAGTGAATCCGGGCTCAAATCGGGCCCGGATGAGCTCAGCTCGGGACCGGTCCTGCGAGGTAACGGGATGACAGGATATAATACATTTTGTACTCAACCGAATACATTCGCCAGTCGTGCGGGAGGTGGCTCCCGTTCGCGGGCCCCGCGTGCAGTTACGGGACCACGGGCCTGGCAAAAAAGATCACCACTGTGCTGGCTGGTCCTGAACGAAAAAAAAAATTCTGCAGGATCCTTATTCGTTATACCGGCGCTCGTTGATCTTTGCGGCCATGATAAAATCGTTCAGGGTCAGGCCGCCGGCCTGGTACGTGTAATACCCCACGTCCACGAACCTGCCTTCCCGCATGGCGAGATCCGGGATGTGCCCCTCTTCGGTGGACATTGTCAGGATATCGTTGAGGAATTCGATGGACTTCTCGCTGTCCTCGAACGTGAACGTGCGTACCAGGTGCCCGTTCTCGAGCGACCAGCCGGGCACCTCCTTGAGGATTTCTACCGTATCCCTCCTCGTGATTGGTGGCGATCCGGGCTTGTAGGTTGAACATTTCTTCTGCGCGAGTTCCATGGTTATTTAATCCGCCCTGTAACCAAAAAAGGTTTTCTTAAAAAAAAGTGCATAAAATTGGTTTTTTTTAGTCTGCCGGCGCGGGCGGGACCGGCAGGACGCCCCAAAAGACCATAACAGGCCCGGCGAAATGGAGTACTACGAACAGGCCATCGGTGTTTCCCAGCCTGCACGAGTCCCTCAGGGCCGTGCTCGCCGAACGGCTGGGCTGGTGCGAGCTCCGCGACGTGCAGGAGCAGGCGTATACGGCAATACAAGAGGGAAGCGACGTCCTCGTTATTGCGCCGACCGCCGGGGGGAAGTCCGAGGCCGCCCTGATCCCGGTGCTGGACGATATCCTGAAGTCCGGCACGAAAGGGGTCGCCTGCCTCTACCTCTCTCCCCTGAAAGCGCTCATCAACGATCAGGAGGAACGGATTGCCACGTTCTGCAGACCCACCGGTCTTTCTCTTGCAAAGTGGCATGGCGACGTCCCCAAAGGCGACCGGGGATGGATTGCGGACGAGGCACCGCAATTCCTGCTGATAACGCCGGAGTCTCTCGAAGTGCTCCTGCACGAAAAAGGGCCTGCCGCAGCTCTCGCAAACCTGCGCTATGTTATCGTGGACGAATTGCACGCGTTCGTTGAATCCGAACGGGGCGTCCACCTCAGGATCCTTCTCGACCGTCTCGACCGGATCGCCCGGGCCCCGGCGCAGCGCATCGGTCTCTCGGCGACAGTCGGGAACCCGGACGAGGTACTCGCGTGGCTCTCGGGTGGCCACCATACCCGCCGGCTTGTCGCTGTCCCTGCGCCGGTGACGGCAAAGAAGTTCCGGTTCGTTATAGAACCCGACCCGGCCCGTCGGATCGATACACTCGCAGCACTCGTTGCCGGAAAAAAAGCGCTTGTCTTTGTCAACAGCCGGAGCGCGGCAGAAACGATCGTGCAGGAGGCGGCCGGCCGGATAAAAAACCTGCACATCCACCACTCATCAGTCGCACCCGCCAAAAAAAAGGAGGCCGAGGAGGCATTCCATGGCTGCGGGGGGGCCTGCATCTGCTGCACAAGCACGCTGGAACTCGGTATCGATATCGGGGATCTGGATATCGTGGTGCAGGTAGGCCCGCCGGATTCGGTCTCTTCGTTTTTGCAGCGGATGGGCCGGAGCGGCCGGCGGGAACGCGCAGCGTTTGTCGCATGGCTCCTTTCTGACCCCGGGGAACTCCTCACCAGCTGTGCAGTGATCGAGTGCGCCATGGAGAAGAGGGTCGAGTCTCTCCTTCCCCCGGAAAAACCCTGTAACGTACTCGTCCAGCAAATCTTCCTGTATGTCCTTTATGCATCACGGGTGGGGCGGAGCACGATCGCCCGCGACCTCCTTATGTTCTCCCCGTTTGCTCACTTCTCTGTTGAGGATGTAGAACGCATCCTTGGGCATCTGGTCTCTGCAGGGTATCTTGTGGCTGATGGTGAGATGCTGATGCTTGGAAGAGAAGCAGAGCGGTTATTCGGGCGATCGAATTACCGGGAGCTGTACTCGGTGATCCGCGGGGGAGGAGAGTACCCGGGCGGTGACACCGGATGGCGAGGTGGTGGGCAGCCTTGATGCCCGGTTTGCAAACCTTCCCGACCCCGGGGATTTTTCCCTTGGGGGGACGACCTGGTCAGTGGTCAAATGTGACGAGAGTCACGACCTCGTGGTGGTAGTGCCGGGGGAAACCGGGAAAAGGAGCACGTCCCGGGTTTTCTGGAAGTCAGGTGAGGAGGTCTCACTCTCCCCGGTGATATGCGGGGCAGTCCAGCGGATCGTCGCCCGCGGCGGGACCGTACTGCCACTCGATGCTGGTATGACTGAGGCCCTTTGCGAAGCGCTCCGCACCCTGCCATCAGGGATCGGCGGGCAGGGCATCTTTGTACGGGAGGAACGGGGACACGGCGGCAGGGAGGTGGTCATATATTCCTTTCATGGCAGCCGGTTCAACCGGGTACTGGCTAGCCTGACAAAGGGCGTGCTCGGCCAGGTCCGGGTCAGGTACGACGATGAACGGGTGCGGATCGCGCGTGCCGGAAAGACCGGTGCCGCGGAAAGGGTGGCAGGGGCGATCCGGGAGATACTGCATCTCACCCCGGATGAGATCGCGGGGTATCTCCCGCTGCCATCTCCGGAGTCCTGGAAGTTTGCCGGGGCGCTCCCGCGTCCGGCCTTCAGAAATATGGTTCTTGCGGACTATTACCATATCGGAGTGTTTATGCAGACCATTGCACAGGAGCCGGTCACGGTCATGCCGGATGCAGAACCCGGCGCAGTTTCGACAGATCCCCAGGTATGAACGCCCCCAACAGGGTGTGTGCACCGGCGCCACCCCCGTCCCGAATCAGCTTTAAAAAACGATGACTGTACATATCTTTAGAGGGATACCAAGGAGCGTTTTCTTATGAGACACATTCTTTTTCTCTGCACTGCAGTCATCGTATTCCTGCTCATGGCAGGATGCATCCAGACAGTGCAACAGCAGGGGCAACCTGTGGTGACGGCGACCGCTGTACCGGCGGGTATCCAACCGCCGCTCCCGCGATCACAACGACCGCATCGGTCTCGGGCAACACGATCGTCATCCAGAACATGGCGTATAATCCGGCGCAGATCACGGTGAAAGCCGGCTCGATCGTGCGATGGGTCAACAAGGACACGGTTCCCCATTCTGTCGTGTTTACGGACCCGGCCATACCTTCGTCTGGTATACTCGCACCCGGCCAGGCGTACGCTTCGGTGATACTTAACTGTAGCGTGCCAGAGTTTCTGTCCTAAAATAGTGACAGTATTTATGTCCGCTTTCAAGAGCACCGAACAGGTGCTTGCGGGTGAAAGCGACAATGGAAATTCGTACCAAAGCCGTCGTATTCTATGAAGAAGGGATACGAAGTGCAAAGGAGATCGGAGAGACGTATAACATCTCCGAAAGGACCGTGAGACGATGGGCAAAGGCCCATGGTCAGGATCAGGAGAATGGATTACGGCCAAAAAAGACCGGGCCGAAACGGTCTCCTCATGCAATATCTTTGGCGTTGGAACGACGAATTATCCGACTTAAGGAGAAATATCCTGCATGGGGTGCCCGGCGGATCAAGCACCAGTTTAATCTCCCGTGTTCCTGGAGAACTGTTCATCGAATTCTCAAGCGACATGGACTTCTCATTCGTGTTAAAGCTAAACCTCAACCCGCCGGGAAGCGATTCCAACGTCGGCACGTTGACAGCATGTGGCAGGGCGATACATTTCAGTTCCGTATTCGGGGCGTCGGCAAGGTCTATGTCACCGGTTTTACTGATGACTGTTCACGGTATAGGGTGAAGAGCAAGGTGTACCTTCACAAAGATGCGACCGCCGCTGTCAACGCTCTTCGTTGGGCGCTCCGAGCCGGACGAATCCCGCGTGAAATTTATCTCGATAATGGAAAGCAATTCGTCTCAAAAGTCTTCAAGGCTGAAGCACAGAAACATGGGATCAAACTGATCTTCGGCCGGCCATATAACCCGCGTGGCCGTGGAAAGATCGAACGGTATCACAAGACTCTCTACCAGGAACTTATCGCCCTCAAGGAATTCCTCTCGTTAAGTCACTTCAAACGAGAACTCTGGACCTTCGACCACCAATACAACCACTGGCGAAAGCAGGAGATCCTGGACTGGATGACTCCGGCCTCAGTATACATGAACAAAATCAATTTCAATAAAGACCGAAAATATATCAAAAGCGGACAGAAACTCTGTCAACAAAACGGACATTAATTGTGGCACTCTACACTTAACAAAGCCGGTG
>CAWEFI010000040.1:0-17995 GCA_963808285.1 uncultured Methanoregulaceae archaeon | reverse complement strand
AAGGATATCAACCCAGCAGTATGAAAGGGCATCCGATGATACGGGGCTCCGGTACCTGCAGGGGTTCTCGGTATACCCTCCTTCGTGGGTGTACTGGATTGATGATGTCATCGTCACAAAGACCATAACGTTTGACGGCAGCCTTTCGATTGGATACGATATTTCAGGGACTGCTGATCTCTGGGTCCGTCCCCTTATTACCGACCGGCCGGTGCACGAGGTTCTCAGGGATCCCCGTCCGGTCTGCACAGATGAGCGCGATGGGTTCCGGTGGGGCGATCTTTTTTTTGAAGGGTCCCTCCCGTATGAGTCCCGCCCTGAAACGTACTGGAACGTCTGGTACCAACGGGAACATGAACGGGGATACACAGCGGTTGAGGACCTGTATTCTCCGGGGTTTTTCCAGGGTCGCGTACGGGATGCTGCTCTTACCTTCCGGTGCACGGGGAATGCAGGTTTTTCGCACACCATCCCCCGCCAGGCATCGCCGCAGACTATGCCTGAATGGCTGGAATGGGCATCAGGTGCATTCTGCCATGGCGACGAGATATATGCCGGCTACCACTGGTTTTGCGAACCATGGGGTCGGGATTCCGCCATCAGCGTGACCGGCTTGCTGATTGAACGCGGGCTCAAAGATGAATCCCGTGCCGTGCTCAAACGGCTTTCTGATATGAGCCGGGATGGCGTGATCCCCAACAGGTTTCCTGATAATTATCACACAAGCGACGCCTCGTTGTGGTTTATCCACGCATTGGCCCGGTACCGGCTGCCGGTGGGGGGATGATCCCTTCCTGGAGAAGATGAAACCCGTGATCGGAACTATCCTGGTGGAATACCCTGCTTCTCCTGTTGCCTCGCTGGACCATGAGCTGATCTCGGTTGTGCCCAAGAGTACCTGGATGGACACCGGTTTTACGCCGCGTGAGGGAAAGCCGGTCGAGATAAACGCGCTCTGGGTGAATGCCTTGATGGAAGCGGAGGCGATGGGGATCCGGACATCAGCCGGTCATGAAGCGGCCCGCGAGGAATTCCAGCGGTTCTGGAACCAGAACGAACAGTGCCTCTACGACTGCATCGATCCGTTTGATCCCTCAGTCCGGCCAAACCAGGTAATTGCAATCGCTCTTGGTCTGGTAAATCCGGACCAGAGTACAGCGGCTCTCACCACGGTGAACACTTTCCTTTTAACGCCGTACGGACTTCGCACCCTTTCGAAGACAGACCCCAAGTACCAGGGACGGTATACCAGCGACAGCAGTTATCATAACGGATGTGTCTGGCCCTGGCTTACCGGGTATTATATCGAGGCACTCATCAGGAATGGTCTTCCCAGAAAAAGAGCTGCACAGATCCTTTCCCCTGTCCTTGGGCATATACGAGAGGCGGGCATGGGGTACATATCAGAGATCTTTGATGGCGACCTCCCCCACCTTCCGGGAGGATGCATCGCGCAGGCGTGGAGCGTGGCAGAAATTGCCCGTGCATACCGGCTGACTGTTGAACCCCTGTAACATTCATCCCAAGAAAGTGCGGAAATGTTCCGGCGGCGGTGTCAGGACTGTGTGGAGGGTCAAAGATGACGCCGGAAGAACATTGTACCATTCCCCGCTTGGTCGCTGATGGCGTATGAGTTGGGCTGCCAGATAAGTATTTCCCCCTCTTCCTTCGTGTGCACACGGGAAAAATGCAAAAGATTCCGCCAGGGTGCCGTAATGTTGTCCAGCGTTCGCCACGGTTCCGGCAGGGTACATCCACTCAGGGAACGATTGCGTATGTCCTGGCCGTATTATCCGCACCCCGGCATCCCGAGAATCGTGCGGATCACCCCCTGCGTTTCCTTCGGTGTCCCGGTCGTATTGAGCAGGAAGCAGTCCGTCCGGTCGATGAGGTCGCCGACGTACCGTTCCCGGAGGGCGGTCTTGCGGGCATCTTTTACAAGAAGATGCGGGTTGAAGTACCCGTTTCCGGTAAAGAGGTCGAGTGCCTCGCGCTTCCCGAGCGGGCAGAGGAACTGCGGGTCGGCGGCGTCCCGCTTGAGGATGATGATCGTTGAGAGGGTGGTAAGGGGCAGCAGCCGTCCCTTTCCCACGACCCACCGGATGTCAGCGACCGCACGCCCGTCTGCGTCGTACTCGTCCGCCGCGACAAGGCCGCCGAACTCCTTCCAGATGGCGGAGAGGTCCTGCCGGATGTAAAAATTCCTCTCTGACCCGTACGCGAGGATCTCGGGGCCGAAGACCCGGGTAAAGAACCAGTCGTCTGAGATGATCCGGGCGTGCGGGTCGCGGAGGAGACCGTAGGTCTGAGTGGTCTTTCCCGCGCCCGATGTCCCGACCATGGCAAGGCCTTTTCCCCCGACATCCACGCAGGCGCCGTGGACAGAGAAGATGCCGTGCTCGTCTTCGAGGATATCGCCGCACAGGCCAAGCGCGATTGACTTGATCCAGCCGTAGTAAGAGATGTTGAAGAGGAACACGGTCTTCGAATACGGGTCGAACTGCACCGTGTTATCCCCACAGGACTGGTCCGTAAAGACATAGAGCCGGCCGTGCGACCGGATATTCTGGGACATCGGGTAAAAGTTCTCCTGCCATTTCTCGAGGAGCACCCGGTCATCGGACAGGAGCTTGATGCAGCAGCCGAAGATCTCGGACTTGATCTCGTACTTTACCCGGGGGGCGCAGCGCTCTGCTAGCTCTTCTTTTTTTTCAGGGGTGATGAGGGTGATGGTATACGGCATAGATCGGCCTCGCAAAAGATGATATGCTCTTTTGATATTCATGTGTGCCGGCATAGGATGTTTTCGGTCATTTGTCCACGGCGGGCGCAATCGCCTCGTCCCGGAACATCTGGCCGGAAAACAGCAGCCGGAACTTCTCTGAACGCCGCAGAGCTAACCCGGACCACCTGTGTCAGCCGCTCGCTAGGCCGGTTCTTTGCCACCTCATGTGCAATCGCTCCGTACCGCTCATGCGCCACGATCAACGGGTTAGTGCTGCCGTTCGCGGACGGCTTTGGTACCTAAAACCGGTATTACAGCAGTCTCCCAATTGGGAGCAATAAGGTCCGAGGGATTGCCGCCCGCAGGCATGATACGCCGTAATACGTGCAGGAGATGAAGCACCGGATGCTGGAGATCATGGCGCGTGCAAAAACGATTGCCGAACTCAAAGCCACCCGGGAAGAGATTACAGCAATTTGCCGGGAAACAGAAACCGGCCTGCCAGGAGTGGATTCCCGACAGATGGTGATCAACCGCCGCATCATCCGGCTCACGTACGCACACCGGTGCATCGAAGGTGTGGCAGTGCAGGCCCAACGGGATCACGGAGTCGAGATTGCACCCAGCATGAAGATTGAGTATGTGGTGACCGATGCCCTGTGGCACCAGGTGAAAGCGACGTGGTGCGCGAAATCGTTCGATCATGGGTACTACCGGGAGTTAATCGATAAGGCTTTGGTTGAGATATCGTTTGCATTAACACGGGGAAACTGGGGCACGGGGATGAACAAGGATGTTCTGATATGTTAGCGGTTGGTGACCAATATTCCACCTTGTTGAAATTTTACAATCAACCGCCAATGCAACAGCACCATCGTGAGATTACCCAGGATATCAGTACCCTGCATACCTGCTATATGACTTGGGCGACCGTATTCGGCGTTCACCTCGGTTTGTAGAGCATGGTATCAGTAATATCCTCAAGGGTTTCAAGCACTCCGATGACACTACCCACTGAGTCCCCTGATAACCGCTGCTGTGAAGTACAGCCATTTCCCTTCTTTTCCCATTTTCGGGAAAAAATCTGTGGCCTCGTACGCACCTTCCACCAGCCGGGATTTACTGAATTTTGTTTCGTACCACCGGGGAATTTCTTCAGCAGCATTATCGAGGAGCAGGTCTGCCAGGCACGGCCGTTCAGTGTCATAAAAAGCTCTCCACTGCTGCTTTGTTCCTATGATGTCCCCAGCTTTGATCCCCGTGTATTCTTCGAGTGCCCTGTTCCAGAAGATTATGGTGTGATTTGTGTCGATCATGAACTGCGGGATGGGAGAACCCTGAAGGACTGCGTTAATCCAGGACTCACGTTCGCGGCGTTCTTCCTGAACATGTGCGGTAACGTCCCTGAAAATTGCAATCGCATTCCAAATACCCTTAAAGTGGATCGATGCAAGGGACATTTCCACGTGCAGTGGTTCACCGGAAGCATTCTCCATGAGCAGTTCATAGGGATGTTGCATAAACGGACCTAACTGCGATTTATAATACATCCGAAAGTTGGATTGATCTTTTTCACGGTACCGGGGGGATGAGAAAAGGGAGAAAAAGTTATGCCGGTGCACATCTTCAGAATTCATGCCAAATAATTCCTCTGCTGCAGGATTCCAGTACCAGATCACCCCGTTTTGGTCAAAAAGTGCAATTGCTTCACTGGCCGCTGTCGCAATGCCATGGAACAATTCCTCGCTCTCTTTAAGTTCCTTTTTGGCAAGTACTTTCTCGGTAATGTCATGCCCGACGATAATATATCCGATACTGGACCCGTCTTCCCCGGCGAGCTCGCGGGTATTCCATGATATCTGGCGTGTAAGACGTCTCTTGGTGAGGATCCTCGTTTCGAAATTTTCCAAGCTTTTGTTATTTTTGATAATATCCCGGATCTTACTGGTCACTTCTTTCCGGTACCCGCTGTCCGGGTAGAGCCATTTCCATATTTCGTTCTTCCCAACAACTTCGTCACTGGTATCAGCCGGTAATCTCTTCTGCCGCTTTGTTCCAGATGAGGATATTATTGTGAGTATCCAGAAATGTCATCCAGAGTTTTGCATTGACAATGACGCTTTTCTGGAATTCGGCGTACCTTTCGATCTCTTTTTTTGCCTCGGCAATTACCGTGATGTCATCCCCAATGACAATAAATCCTGCACTCTTTCCATTGTCGTCAATCAGCTCACGGGTATTCCAGGATATTCGCTTCGTTTCACCATTCTTTGTACGGATTACAGTCTCGAAATTCTCAAGGGTTTTCCTGCTCCTGATACTTTCCACGATTTTTCCGGTTATGATCTGACGGTAACCCGAATCAGGATAAATCCATTTCCAAACAGCATTGTTCCCCAGCACTTCAACGCATGAATAACCGGAGATCTCTTCGGCTGCTTTGTTCCAGATAACGACATTGTTGCTTGTATCAAGAAACATCAACCAGAGCTTTGCATTCATGATAATGCCTGAAAGGAACCTTGTGAGATCACCGGCATCGAGAGCTGATGCCCATGCTGGAAATATTCCCTCCATTTTTGCATCCGGAACGTTGGGCTTCTCCATGGCATTTCCTCATATGAATATTCAGGCTATCATCTGCATCTTCATGAAACGGTTTATGTGCTGGCAAATGATAGTCAGAACTTACTGATACTGATAGTGGAGTGTTTAGATTGGTGACCGTTTATCAAAGTTTGGTTTTATGGTTCTGGTGCGTTCACAGTAGATCAACCGCTCAAATGGTTTGTTGATGCATGGCGGTTGATTTAGTAATCAGTTTATAAAATCCAGATTCCCGCTATGTTATTCCACCAACTTTTCCAGTTGATAGTACCATTCACTCAAAATCCGGGTTGTCGATCAATCCTACCGGAGAGGAGTACTCATTATGAAGATCATCCTCTACAACAATAACCGCCCCTTCAGTTTTCAGAGATTCATGAGACAACGAATCAAGTGTCTCGGTTTCACCTGGTTTAATTCTGAACGGTAGTAAGTTGCGGTAATTGTCGAGTTCGGCAAGTTTAACAGTAGTACCATCACGCTGTCGAAAAACTATAGATGTTATATTTTTGGGCGATTTTGCATGACTTGTGATAATCACCTGAAGAACGCTCTCGGAGATATGCTCATGTCGTACTCTGATGAGATTCGCTTCTATTTCAATCTCTGATGGTTTCTGCATTTTATTCACCGCTCTTACACCAAATGTCCGATTTAGTATTTGTAGAGTGCCAGAGTTTCTGTCCTAAAATAGTGACAGTATTTATGTCCGCTTTCGAGAGCACCGAACAGGTGCTTGCGGGTGAAAGCGACTATGGAAATCCGAACCAAATCAGTCGTATTCTATGAAGAAGGGATACGAAGCGCACGAGAGATCGGAGAGACGTATAATATCTCCGAAAGGACGGTGAGACGATGGGCAAAATCTCATCGTCAGGACCAGGAGAACGGGTTACAACCGAAAAAGACCGGGCCGAAACGATCACCCTGGGCAATATCACCGTCATTGGAACGACGAATAATCCGGCTTAAAGAGAAATATCCGGCATGGGGTGCCCGACGGATCACGCACCAATTCAACCTCCCTTGTTCGTGGAGAACGGTCCATCGTATCCTCAAGAAACATGGACTTCTCATTCGTGTAAAAGCAAAACCCCAGCCAAACGGCAAACGATTCCAACGATATCATGTCGACAGCATGTGGCAGGGCGATACATTCCAGTTTCGTATCCGTGGAGTTGGCAAGGTCTATGTCACCGGTTTTACTGACGACTGCTCCCGGTATCGGGTGAAAAGCAAGGTCTATCTTCACAAAGACGCTACCGCAGCTGTTAACGCGTTGCAATGGGCACTTCGTGCCGGACGAATCCCGCGTGAAATTTACCTCGATAATGGAAAACAATTCATCTCCAAAATCTTCAAAGCTGAAGCACAGAAACATGGTATCAAACTGATCTTCGGCCGGCCATACAACCCGAGAGGTCGAGGCAAGATCGAACGTTATCACAAGACGCTCTACCAGGAACTCATCGCCCTCAAGGACTTCCACTCGTTAAGCCATTTCAAACGGGAACTCTGGAACTTCGACCGCCAGTACAACAACTGGAGAAAGCAGGAGATCCTGGACTGGATGACTCCGGCTTCAGTCTATCACAACGAAATCAATTTCAATAAAAACAGAAAATGTCTATCAAGCGGACATAAACTCTGTCAACAAAACGGACATTAATTGTGGCACTCTACAAGTATTGAACATCGTTGAATGATAATTAAAAGATATCTCTATTTTAATTGTTGGTCATGTGTTGTGAGATGGTAGTGCGCGAGATCAACCGTCGCGCAACACGTGAGTTCCCCATGCATCAATCAATCGCGAACGCATCAGAACCGGCTATCCTGTCTTCGTGGAGGAAAAATCAGAGAAGTAATAAGGTGTAAGTAGTGAGATAATACGCTGATTTATGCTGATCATTGAAAATCAATGGCTGATTTGGGGGAATTGATCAAGGAGGATCTATTTATGATTATAAGTTTGTATAATAGTGAAAATTATCAGAATTATATTTCAACAACTTTAACGAGATTGAATGCGACAATTTTGTAATGGCAGTCCCGGTCCCTCGCTAGGAAACGGTCTTTGCAAAACTGGGCATAACTCGGTTCAAGCTCAAAATATTTTTACACAATCCTCATGATTTCTGGCATCCCGTCCACTTTTCGTACGGATCGTGCTCGATCTCAAAAATATTCAGAGTTTTTCCGACAATATGATTTACCCCGTTGTCAACCGTTTTTGGTTTGTGATAATATCCCGGACATGCCGGGAGGATTACTGCACCTGCCTGGCTGGCGGTAAGCATATTCCTTAAGTTGATAGTACTCAATGGTGTCTCCTGTGGTACCAGTACAAGCGGCTTCGTTCTTTCAGGGTTACATCCGCAGCTCTCAAAAGGAGGTTATCCGAATATCCGGACGCGATACCGGCAAGAGTCTTCATACTTCATGGAATGACAATCATCCCCAGGTTCCTGTACCCGCCGCTTGCAAGAGCCGCCGTAAAATCCCCGATGTCATACACATGCGTTGCCAGGGCATGAACATCCTCACGGGAAGCTGAGGTCTCGATCTCTATCATTTTTGCTGCCGTGTCGCTTATGATAAGATCCGTCTCAATCTTTTTTCCCTGAGCACTTCCAGCAAATGGATGCCGTAGATGATACTGCTGGCACCCGATAATCCTATAATGAATCTCATGTTTTCATATCCCTCATTTCGTTCTGCACTTTTTCATCTGGCTCTCCCTAAAAGGAAAAAAACTGCCACAATAACCTCTATGATAATGACAGCCACCGATGCAATCTGCCACATGAATGCTGTTCGGAAAATTCTGGGTTCATCTTCAGGAGACGCCCCGGCCGGGCTCGAACATTTCGGGAGGGCCGTTGCCGAAGGGTTCACCTGTGCGGTGGTCGTGGCAGATCATTCCTATAACGCGGTCTCCGTCGCCCGGAAATCGGCGGCCCTCGCCCGGCAGCTCGGGATCGGGGAGGTCATTCTCGTCATCAACCGTGCACAGGAAGAAAATGAACTGCAGAACACCTGCGGAAACTCGGGAGGCCTTGCGGAATTTTCCGAGACCGTCGTCCTGCCTTTCGATCTTGAGGTAAGCCGTACCGAACCCGCGGTCACCCCGCTTTTTGGCGGAGAATCGGTATTCATGAAAAACGTCGGGGTACTCGCGGCAACCATTGCCTGGCCGGTGTGAACGCCCGCTCCTGCGGGGTCAATGAGAGGCCGGGTACCCTTCCGGAGATTTTTTTAGGGCGTCCGGCACCAGACCTGCTTGTTTATCGTGGGCAGGGACAAACATTGCTCACCCGGACGTGAGTATCCTTTTGACAGAGCGCACCGCACCCACTGATCCCCCGCCCACCGCGCAGTCTTCGCAGTCACATCGCTCGTCCCGCAGTTTCCCGCGCCGGCAGACATCCCGGCAACCAGCGTACGTTGGGTACTGGTCGCCGATCAGGGCGTGGCGATCCGTGACAGGGAAAACCCGCAGGTCTATGCACCAGCCTGCCCCCCGCAGCCGGGACTCATCGAATACCTGGGACAGATCGGCACCGCACCCTGCTATGCGGCAGAACTGACCGAGGATACACCGCTCCCGGAGGGCCGTGTCGTTGCCGGTGTGCGGGAGCTCTATGGGAGAATACCGGACGAGGATGTGGCCATTGCGTCCTTTGCCGTCAGGATGATCGGAGCAGCAAAAACAAGCCGGTTCTGCGGCCGGTGCGGACATGAGACCGTGCCGGTCATTGCCGAGCGTGCAAAGCGGTGCCCGGCCTGCGGGCTTGTCACTTATCCACGGATTTCGCCAGCGATCATTGTGCTCGTCACCCGGGGCGAGGAGATCCTGCTTGCCCGCTCACCCCGGTTCCTGGCCGGGATGCACAGCGTTATCGCCGGGTTCGTGGAGCCGGGCGAGACACTGGAACATGCCGTCCGACGCGAGGTAGGAGAGGAAGTGGGAATTACGGTAAAAAACATCAGGTATTTCGCGAGCGAGCCCTGGCCGTTTCCCGACTCCCTCATGATCGCGTTCGTGGCCGATTATGCCAACGGTGAGATCGCTATCGATAACAACGAGATCGTCGCAGCAGGCTGGTTTGACCGGGACAACCTCCCGGAGCTCCCGAAAAAGCTGAGCATCTCGCGGGCGCTCATCGACCGGTGGGTAGAGCATAAGACCCCCTTCCCTGAAACGTGAAAGGAACCCGGCCCCGGAGCGATCCTTATTTTTTATATAAATAGCACAGCGCAATATGACGGAGGGGACTGTGCCCGTCATCCCGGACCTCCCTTATCGGTTTGCGATTGATGTTCCTATTATCTTCCCGGGAGGTAGTGCCCTAGAGGGAAATACCACGGTTGTGCGGTGTTGAACGACATCATGTGCCAACGCCCACAAAGAAACATTAAGAGAGATTCATGAGTTTTTCTCAGGAACCAAAAAAACCGGTTTTTATAAAAAAAGTGATCTCTCTGGCCTGGAGCCTGCATCATTCATCAAGCGTGGAGATGTCGCCGGGGTCCATACCCATCTCTTTTGCCTTGAGAATGCGCCGGACGATCTTGCCGCTGCGGGTTTTGGGGAGTGAGTCCGCAAACTCTATCTCCGATGGCATTGCAATGGGGCCGAGCGTAATCCGCACATGATAGATCAGTTCGTTCTTGAGTTTATCGCTCGGGGATTGGCCGACACGGAGCGTGACAAAAGCCTTGATCGTGTTCCCCTTGAGGGGATCGGGTTTTCCGATCACGGCCGCCTCTGCCACTGCCTTATGGGAGACCAGCGCACTCTCTACCTCGGCGGTACCAATGTTATGGCCGGAAACAATGATGAGATCGTCAGATCTCCCGATCACCATGATATAGCCATCCTCTCCCCGGATCGCAAGATCGCCCACGATATAGCAGCCGGGGATGGTCTCCCAGTACTTGAGGTAACGTTCATCGTTGTTATAGATCGTCCGCATCATTGCAGGCCACGGCTGACGGATCACCAGAAATCCGCTTTTTCCGGGTTCGACGCTTTTACCGTCCTTGTCCACCACATCTGCCACGACCCCGGGGATGGATTTGCCCGCGTAACCCGGCCGCATGGGTTCGCCGAGCACTGTGGTCACCATGTGCATCCCGGTCTCGGTCTGCCACCAGGTATCCACGATCGGGCACCGGTCTTTTCCGATCACATGGTAGAACCACTCGAACGCCTCGGGATTGAGCGGCTCGCCGACAGACCCCAGCACGCGCAGGGAGCTGAGGTTATATTTGTCGGGCCACTCGCGGCCCAGTTTCATAAACATCCGGATCGCGGTCGGCGCGGTATACAGGATGTTGACGCCGTACTCCTCGATAATCTTCCACCAGACACCCGGGTCCGGGTAATCGGGCGTGTTTTCCGCAATAAGAACGGTGGCGCCGACCGAGAGCGGCCCGTAGACGACATAGGA
Organism: uncultured Methanoregulaceae archaeon; assembly: GCA_963808285.1. GTDB lineage: Archaea > Halobacteriota > Methanomicrobia > Methanomicrobiales > Methanospirillaceae > Methanoregula. Next base: position 7,207 of record CAWEFI010000040.1, on the reverse strand, counting down.
ATGGCCGGTGATCCAGCCGGGGTCTGCGGTGCACCAGTAGACATCGTGTTCCTTGATGTCGAAGATATACTTGGTCGTATAATAGACCCCGACCATGTACCCTCCGCAGGTATGGACAATCCCCTTAGGAGCGCCGGTCGTCCCGCTCGTGTAGAGGATAAAGAGCGGGTCTTCCGCGTCCATGACCTCAGCCGGGCAGTCGGTATCCACGTCAGCCATCAGCTCATAGAAATCGATCTCCATCTCGCTGTGGAGTTCGACCGGGGTGCGCTGCTCCCGGCGCAGGATGATGAGGTGCTCGACAGAAGGGGCGTCGATAATGGCCTCCTCGATCACGTGCATGAGAGGAATTGCCTTGCCCCGGCGGATTGCCATGTCCGCCGTTATCACAATCTTCACACCGGCGCCCACGATCCGCTGGTTGAGGGCCGCCGCGCCGTACCCCCCGAAGACCACGGAATGGACAGCCCCGATCCGCGTGCAGGCGAGCATCGCGATCACCTGTTCGGGAATAACCGGCATGTAGATGCAGACCCGGTCCCCTTTTGCCACGCCCAGTTTTTTTAGGCCGTTTGCAAACCTCTGCACGTCGCGGTACAGCTGACGGTAGGTAAAGACCCGCTCCTCGTCCGCAAGTTCGCCTTTCCAGATCAGCGCCACCTTGTTGCGCCGGTCCCCCTGTACATGCCGGTCAAGGCAGTTGTAGGTGATGTTGGTTTTGCCGTTCACAAACCATTTCGCATACGGGTAGTTCCACTCACTGACCTTGTCGTAGGGAGAAAACCAGTGGAGTTTCTTTGCAATATGGTCCCAGAATTTTTCCGGGTCCTTGGCAAATTCGTTGTAAGTCCAGGAATAATCCCCCATCCAGCTATGCACCCGGTAGGATGGGTCCGGTGTATAGTACTTCATTTCTTTGCCGGAATCTGCGCTGTTGTCCATAACGTACTCCTAATCTACATTATCAATAATGATGAATTAAAGTTAATCTTTACGGTCAGAATGGTTAAAATCGCTCAAATATTTGTCCGTTTATCCTATATCGCGCATTGCTTGCAATTCAGCACATTTAAATGAAGACTCGCCACATTTCTTATAACATTATTTATCCGGGAATCCAGGTGCGTCCTGCTGTGGGCCTTTTCCCCCGCATGCCGGAAGCAGTCGGGGGAGATTGAAACGCAACAAAAATCTCCGTACCCATGATTTCAAGGTGAACGTTATGACCCAGAAGATGCTCTCTGAAGCTGAAGGATATGACATTTTACGGAAATATGAGATCCCGGTACCCGAGTACCAGATCGTAAAAAATGGTGAGGATGCAGCTTTTGCCGCCGAGAAGATGGGGTGCCCGGTGGTCATGAAGATCATATCCCCGCAGATCGTCCATAAGAGCGACGCAGGCGGTGTGATGGTCGGTATCGGTAGCAAAAAAGCGGCCCTGGGTGCGTTTACCAGGATCATCGACAACGCGAGGGCCTACAATTCCGAGGCAGAGATCGACGGCGTGATGGTCGAACAGCAGGCAGAGCCCGGCCTCGAGCTTATCATCGGCGGGAGAACAGACCCGGCCTTTGGCAAGGTGCTCACGTTCGGGATGGGCGGCACGATGGTCGAGCTCATGAAGGACGTGACCCTGCGTATCCTGCCGGTGTCTGATGATGAGATCCGTCAGATGATTCACGAGATCAACGCGTATCCGCTCATCGCCGGCTACCGGGGATCAAAGCCCCGTGACGAGGAGACCCTGGTACGGATCATCGGGAATGTCAGCCGTTTTTTTTTAGAGAACGATCCTATCGTAGAGTTCGATATCAACCCGCTCAGGCTGTATGAATCCGGTGCCTGTGCGGTGGATACCCGCGTTATCATCTCGGATGCTGTGCATGTGGTGGAGAGAAAAGAGCGCATCCCGGTACCCATAGAATATTTCACCCCTCGTTCGATCGCGGTCATCGGCGCTTCGCAGGACTCGACCAAGATGGGGTACGCCGTCATGCATAACCTCCTGCATTTCCCGGGACAACTCTACCCGGTCAACAACAAGCGTGCCGAGATCCAGGGGCTCAGGGCATATCCCACTATCACGGCCATTTCTGCCCCGGTCGATCTTGCGGTCATATCAGTACCTGCCATCCATGTACCGGCCGTCGTGGAAGAGTGCGGGGCAAAAGGCGTCCCGATGGTCATCATCATCACCGCCGGGTTCAAGGAGATGGGTGCCGACGGTAAGGCACTTGAAGACCGGGTCGTGGCAATCGCAAAGGGGCACGGTACGCGGATTATCGGGCCCAACTGCCTTGGCATAATTGTTCCCCCGCGGGGCATCGATACCACCTATGTCCACCAGTCGCCAAAACCCGGTAACATTGCGTTCATCTCGCAGAGCGGAGCGATCATCAACACGGTCGTGGACTGGAGCCTCGCGAAAAACATTGGGTTCTCGAACGTCATCTCGGTCGGCAACCAGTGCGACCTCGACTTCCTCGATTACCTTCGGTACGTGGAGAAAGATCCCAAGACCAAAGCGATCATCATGTACATCGAGCAGATCACGGACGGTAAAACATTCATGGAGGTCGTTTCCGAAGTCGCGAAGTCAAAGCCGGTCATCGCGATCAAATCCGGTTCCTCCCGCAGGGGCCAGGTGGCCGCATCCTCCCACACCGGGTCACTCTCCGGCTCGTACGATGTCTACATGGAAGCGTTCCGCAAGTCCGGTGTCATCGCCGTCCACACGCTGACGGGGGCTTTCCTTGCAGCGCAGGTGCTCGCCCACCCCAAGCGCTATCCCAAGGGGAAACGTGCCGTCGTCATCACCAATGCCGGCGGGTTTGCCGTGCTCTCCTCGGATTATGCGGAGCGGTACGGTATCGAGCTCATCGATCTCCCGGTGGATGTTGTTGACGAGCTGAACGAGTTCCTCCCCGAGTTCTGGAACAAGGGCAACCCCATCGATCTCTTGGGCGATGCCAGCGAGAAGCGCTTTGCGAAGACCTTTGAGGTGCTCGCAAAACACGGCGATCTCTGGGACATGGCTTTTATCGTCGGTTTCCCCAATCTTGTGCTCTCCTCAGAGCAGCTGGCAAAACAGATCCTGAAGTTCTCGGAGCACACCGACAACCGGCTGATTGCAACGCTCCTTGGCGGCGATTCAATGAACGTCGGCCGCGAGATGTTAAAGGAGCAGGGCATCCCCAGTTTCGACGAACTCGACTTCACCTACCGCGTGATGGGGCGCGTGCTCTGGCAGATGTTCCGGGTCAAGGCGCCAGGCCTGCTGTAAGAAATACCGGCTCTTTTTTGGGTTGTCATGTCTGGTTAATAAACGATCCTAATTGTAGAGTGCCAGAGTTTCTGTCCTAAAATAGTGACAGTATTTATGTCCGCTTTCGAGAGCACCGAACAGGTGCTTGCGGGTGAAAGCGACTATGGAAATCCGAACCAAATCAGTCGTATTCTATGAAGAAGGGATACGAAGCGCACGAGAGATCGGAGAGACGTATAATATCTCCGAAAGGACGGTGAGACGATGGGCAAAATCTCATCGTCAGGACCAGGAGAACGGGTTACAACCGAAAAAGACCGGGCCGAAACGATCACCCTGGGCAATATCACCGTCATTGGAACGACGAATAATCCGGCTTAAAGAGAAATATCCGGCATGGGGTGCCCGACGGATCACGCACCAATTCAACCTCCCTTGTTCGTGGAGAACGGTCCATCGTATCCTCAAGAAACATGGACTTCTCATTCGTGTAAAAGCAAAACCCCAGCCAAACGGCAAACGATTCCAACGATATCATGTCGACAGCATGTGGCAGGGCGATACATTCCAGTTTCGTATCCGTGGAGTTGGCAAGGTCTATGTCACCGGTTTTACTGACGACTGCTCCCGGTATCGGGTGAAAAGCAAGGTCTATCTTCACAAAGACGCTACCGCAGCTGTTAACGCGTTGCAATGGGCACTTCGTGCCGGACGAATCCCGCGTGAAATTTACCTCGATAATGGAAAACAATTCATCTCCAAAATCTTCAAAGCTGAAGCACAGAAACATGGTATCAAACTGATCTTCGGCCGGCCATACAACCCGAGAGGTCGAGGCAAGATCGAACGTTATCACAAGACGCTCTACCAGGAACTCATCGCCCTCAAGGACTTCCACTCGTTAAGCCATTTCAAACGGGAACTCTGGAACTTCGACCGCCAGTACAACAACTGGAGAAAGCAGGAGATCCTGGACTGGATGACTCCGGCTTCAGTCTATCACAACGAAATCAATTTCAATAAAAACAGAAAATGTCTATCAAGCGGACATAAACTCTGTCAACAAAACGGACATTAATTGTGGCACTCTACACCTAATCAAGAAAAGAGCCCCGGCGCAAGAGGGAGGATGGTCCCGGACAGGAACCATGTAGTCAGGAAACATTGCCGGCAGGAACGTAGATTGTATAACGTGGATTATAAGAAATTTCTCGAGTATTGGGTTGGTGACGTTAAGAGTGAAAAAACCCTGCGAATGGCCAATAAAGGGGGGGAAATTCAGATTAAAATGCCGGAGAAAAACGTTAGAATGATTGATTATTTGATTCGATCTGGCATGATTGAATTCATTGAATAGAGTATAACACCCTCTTATGATTCATGAAGAGGTGATCGGGAAACATCAAAAAACAGAGAATGCCGTATTGGGGTATCAAACCCTATATTGATCTAACAAATAATGAGGGTCAAATCGAAGGGTCAGCTTTTACTGCAACGCTTGTAGCTGACCGAACATTATTTGCTATAAATAAGGAATTAATTACATCAAAATGATGTGCAATTAACTGTGAATTATGTCAAAAAGAGGATTATTTTTTGGCTGAACTTTGCGTACGCAAAAAGGTAAAAAGGTTGGCCGGAACACTCCACTTTTCACATCTGAAACCCAGTTTAAATGAAACCGGTTGAATCCAAACGAAAGTTATTTCTCTCTCCTTTCATATTATATTTCATGCCCATAACGTCAGCAGAAGTCGGATTACTATTCTTCGGAGCCGCATTAGGTCTTTGTGGTGGATTTATAGGGACTTTGGTTGCCAACAAATTTGAACGCTGGAGACAACTTGGTGCGAACCCGCAATCCAAACAAACCATAATTGTCGATTTTGGGCTTGAACTGGTTGTTTTTTTGATCGGTATATTTATTTTACTTATGGCAGGACGTTTACTCCTTTCATCCTAATTTTAAAAAAAATAAGCGATATAAAATTTTATAAGTATTTCTGAATGTTAATCATATTGCCGCCAAGTATGGCCGCACTCGGTGCAGCGGAAGAACCGCACTTCGCTCTCATCAGCCGCCCGGAGCTGACGGAGCCACCAGAATGCGAGATTGTTCTCACACTTGGGGCATTTGATCTGCATTGTCGGCTGCGTTTTTACTTTATCGTCCTCATCGTCCACAATGGTAATCTCATTCTCCGTGCGTTTTTTCTCCCGTGTCATATGTTCGGTGGATTCAATCTTCCTGATATACCCACACTTGCGGCATTTAAGCTGGCCACCAGATGAGATTAACATAGTCTTACATTCCGGGCAAAACATCGGATACCAATATTGGTCATGCTACCAGATTAAAGTGATTATCAGGACCATCTGACGTGAACGCGTCTTCTGCCCGCTTCCCGCATATGGGCATGACGCGATTATTCCGCAGCCGTTGGAACATGGCAGGGGAGAATCCTTTTTTTGATTAAGCGCAGAGAGATATATGATGATCGAGTATCTAGTCCTGATATCCTGTATCGGATTTCTGGTATCCCTGATACCCGGTCGCCACCGGAAATATGCAACGATCATTGGCTGGGTCTTTATCGTCCTCTTTCTCTTTGCTGCGTTGCCGGAATATTTTTCCGAGAACAATTTTCTCTACCCGCTCATGGCGGTGCTCTCGGTCCCGTTCCTGGTTATCACGATAAAATACCTGCTCGCCGAGAATGCATCGGTCCTGCACCTCTCCCGGGCCGCTGCGGTGGCATTTTTGATCTATGCCCCCTTCACGTACCTGCCCGTGGCCGGCACCTGGCTCATTTCGCTTGTCGTGGGTGAGATCATCTGGCTGCTCAATCTCTTTAATTACCCGGTCAGCCTCGATGCGTGGAATATCATTGCGCAGAACAGCTTCCGGGTCGAGATCATCCTTGCCTGTACCGGCATCCAGAGCATCGCGATCATGCTTGGTGTTGCCGCAGCGGTGCCGACCACGCTCCGGCAGAAGGCCTGTGCGTTCCTTCTTGTCGCACCGACAATCTATATCCTCAACCTGTTCCGGAACGTCTTTGTAATTATGGCCTATACCGGCCAGTGGTTCCCTTATTTCCCCGATATAGCAGGGAACGGCGAGATCGGGTACGAGAGTTTCTTCTGGGCGCACAATGTAATCGCGGAGTTGCTTGCACTGGTCGTACTGATCGTGATCGCGTACGGCCTCTTTACCCTTATTCCCCAGCTCGGGACGTTTGCCGATGAATTGTACCAGTTGTATTATGGGGAAGTCGTCAGGGAATATGGACTGATCCGGCGAAACGGACCGGATAAATCTGAACCGGTACCGAACCGGCACAAGATCCGGCACCCGGGTCCGATGAGCCGGAACCCCCGAAGACATAAGATCCCCCTGGTTATTCACAAAATATTCGTTTTTACACCGGAGTTTTGGGATCTGCAGTATCTACATCTCCCCGTCCGCACCGGGTTCACCCTTTTGGATCTGGAGAATCCCTTATAATCTCTCTTGACGCTCTTGGAGGCTTCGGCAAGTGTTGCCTTTCGCCCCAGCATGCTTGTGGCATTCCCCATATGGCGATAACTCCCGGGAAGGTAATACAATATCATCGCGAAAGCGCAGTGGTGGTTCTGGGAGTGAGACTATGAGCGGCGCTTACTGCAGCCAGCCAAAAATGTCCCGGAAAAGAGCGGAAAAAACAGTAGTATGCCGGGGAACAGCACCAATAAACTATTGCCATAAAATCAGGACAACGTCCTGTATAAGTACCCGATCCGCTGGATCGCCGACAGGTTCGTGCAGATCGCGATAATAATCACCGATACCCAGATAAACCCGGTGATGCCCCCGAGAATCAGCACGAGGAAGGTTTCAGGCCGGCCAAAGAACCCGACACCCTCAAGCGGGTCGTCGATCTTGCCTTCCACTTTTTC
>CAWEFI010000039.1:0-17093 GCA_963808285.1 uncultured Methanoregulaceae archaeon | reverse complement strand
TATGGTTAATTAATAGCTGTCGGGGCGGTCTTGAGATCGTGAACGTGATCCGTAGGATCAAGATATGGGCACTCAAATGGTAGATCGATAACATTCCTTGTGGAGAGCAGGACTGTAAAGAGTGCATGCTCTAAACAATATTTCTGTCATATACAGAATCCGGGAATTAACAGGAACCTCTTGCATTGCAAGATCGTAGATAGTTCAATACGGCCAGAGTCGCGCTTTGTAAAAACAAACCTTTTTTCCGTCAGTACCGGGGACATAGTGATCAGGCACCTTCTTCCAGGTAAAATGTTCATAGACCGTGGACCAGTAGAATCCGAATGCACAGGCGAACATCAGCTCTTCAACCGGGACGCCCGTGATCATGATCCCGGAAAGTGCGCCAATATTCCAGACTCTCTGGACATACCCCGGAAAAAGTGCGATAATGTCAGAAAATATACATAATACAGGCAAAGAAAGAGCACTGCACTAATCACCATCTTCTTCTTAAGATCCGGCCTGTAGTTCCACGTTGCGATACCTCCCGCCACGAGGGCGATGACGGCAACGTAGATAGGGTTCAGGTGAGTGCACAACAAGAGGATGACAAAGAAAACCGGTGTCGTGAGTAAGAGAGGAAGATGGTACTTATGACGGGCATCAATCCGTTCGTCTCTTGGAACAGGAGGTTCGTGCCCGATCGGAAACAGGGCCATATACAGGGCATACCCGATCCCACCGATTGCAAAGGAAAAAATGATATTCTCAATATCGAACCCAGTCGTTTGGGCAAGATTAAAAAGGGAGGGAGGATTCCAATAGGCCGGCACAAAAAGGGGTTCGGTGAGGCCGAGAAGCGATGTCCATGCACTCACGACCAGCATTTCCTTTCGTATCTCATGACTTTTCAACCGTTCCCACACGACACCCCAGAGAATAAGGAGCAGAATACTCCAGGAAAGCCATTCGAGGTGGGGGGCGGTCATGATTTATCCAACTGCTCATTTATCATAGATCTTGTTTTCAAAAACCTGATCGTCTCATCAGGGTTCCGTTACATTTACTTGTGTTACTTTGAACGCCCGATATTTCGAAGATATCTTTGATCAGCTTCGGATCCAAGCAGGCAGAATGTCAGATTCACAAGCCCCAGTTCTTCGATAACCGGACATGCAGGGCAGATACAACCGAGGTCGTCCGTGAGGCAACGGAAACTCTTCCCATACACGCAATAGAGTAGTTCTTTTGCATCTGATGCACAGGTATTGTATGTCGGGCACTCATGGGCACAGATGCATTTGTCCCTGAGCTCAGAGATCTGCTTGTCTTTGAGGGTTAAGCGAACCTCGTCGAACCGGTCCATGTTCTGTCACCGCCGGAACATCACTTTTGGCACGGCGCCGGAACATCACTTTTGGCACGGCGCCGGAAACACCATTGATCTTCCATTCGCGATGGAGTATCTTTTCAAACTCTGTGCCCAAATAGAGGAGATTTTTATGCGTGAAATAATACGGCGAGTGGACAAAAATATCGGTCTCTTCTTTTAGCCAGTGAGCGTGTATGACATCGTAAAAGGGGAAAATCCGGGGTCGCCACAACCGGTTCGTGTATGACATTTCTGCGAGATCGTTCGCCAACAGGTCCATGCCCCGGTGCTCCTCGATGAGAACGAGGGTGATCGCTGCAAGATCCGGCTTTTTCTCCATGGTCGGAAATAGTGTTGCCTCTTCTGCAATGTGATGGGCGTAAATCCGTTTTTTCAGAAAGGGATATACCTCCTCACGCAAAGCCCCTTCTTCCGGAGTACTATCCATCAGTCGTTCAAACATCAGTCTGAAATCATCATGATCCCGCTTGATGTACTCTCCAATGGTCGTGGTCATTCGATACGTCACCGCATTTTCCTGCTTCATTTTCTTCTGAATTCTTACTGACAAATCAGGCGATCCTGCATGATTGAGTGTTGTCGATTAACAGTACAGGCAAATAATATGTCAGAAGTACTCGGCTTTGACAATAAACTTTGGGAAAGATCTCACATGCTTTTCCAGCACCCGGATTTTTTGAGTACTAAAGAAAATTATATGTCTACAGCAACGTATGTATCCCACATGGAGAGGGAAAAACAACAATTCTGGACCGCAGTCATCCTTGGCTTTCTCGTCATGATCCTGGTTGCGATCCTGAACGTTAACACCCTCGGCCTAATTCCCGTTCTTGGACCATTGGCCGGAGGGATCATCGCCGGGTTCTTCGCGGGGAAAGGCTATGCGGACGGTGCAAAAGCAGGACTTGCATCGGGCATCTTTGGCATGATAGCTATACTGATAGATTTTATTCTTAAAACCGGCTACCTCCGGGCGGCAATTCCCCAGGTCCCTCAGGTTTTGGGGGTTATGTTCCTCCTGCTGGCCATGATCATATATTTCCCGATACTTGCATACATCGGCGGTGCTATAGGCGGTGCGATATCTCGTTTTTCAAAAACAAAGCGTAAGAAATAAAAAAAACAGGTCCTTTTTTTATTTGTGTGATTTCCGTTACGGCATCATCATCCCTGCTCATGAATACGGGTGGATGCGATTAAACAGCCTGACTTTTACGATATCGTTCACTACGAAGAAGAAGAGTGCGTAAGCCCACACCATAAGGGCAAGGATCAACCCGACAGGCTGCATGAATATGCCAAAAACGGCAAGACTGGATCCAAAAATCGCGGTCAGCTCGGTGGCACCAAACAGCGAGAGCGTGGGAAGAGGCCGTTCCCAGAAATGCTGTTTCCCGGTCCGGGCAAGGTAAATGGTCATATGTCCTGCAACCGCGAGTTTGACAAAGATGAGCGACTGGACAATACCGGGGCTCAGGTGATAGTATTCCGCGGCGATCCAGAGCAGCAGGAAACTTTCTGCAACGCCGAGAATCCCCAGGATACTGGCAAGGGTCAGGATCCTGTTCATCTGCCAGCGGACCGGCTTTGCCGCGGCCACCGCATTGTCATACGCGATCAACATGATGGGGATGTCATTGATGATGGCAAGGACCACGATCATCACGGTAGTCACGGGGAAAAAATTCAGGATGATGATACAGAGAGCAAGGAAGATCAGGACCCTGACGGTTTCGGCAATGCGGTACACCGCATAATTTTCCATCCGCCGGAAGATCTTTCTGCTCTCGTAAATCGCATCGATGATAATGGAGAGCCCCGGCTTTGTCAGGACGATATCCGCGGCAGATTTCGCTGCATCGGTCGCACCGGCAACGGCAATGCCTGAATCCGCAGCCCGGAGGGCCGGGGCATCATTGATTCCGTCGCCGGTCATCCCGACGATATGATCCCCTCCCTGCAGGATCCTGACAATCTGGTACCTGTTCTCCGGGAAGACCTGGGCAAAACCGTCGGCATCTTCGAGCTGCCTGAGGGCATCCCTGCCCGTGCTTCCGGTGAAGGAAGACTGGGGGAGAATATTGGTCCCGAGACCCACCTTCCCGGCGATCTCCTTTGCGATCGCGACATGATCCCCCGTCACCATCTTGACATTAACGCCGAGATTCTTTGCCTCGGTAATGGTTCCCGCCGAATCTTTGCGGGGCGGATCGAAGAGGCCGATAACCCCGAGATACTGCCAAGTACCACGGGCATCTGTACGCCCGACCCCCAGTGCCCGGTATCCCCTCTCTGCAAGTTCGAGGACCCAGGTATCCAGGAGTGCTGCCTTTTGATCGTTTAATTTCCCGAGGGCGGCAATCGCCTGGGGAGCTCCTTTGGCCACATCAAAAGTGCTACCGCTGCCGTCACGGATTGTTGCCTTAGAGTACTTTTGGACCGGGTCAAACGGGACGAAATCAACAATGGCAAAATTATCTGACGGAACCCCCGTTGTCGCCATGGATGAGTGCCGTGCAAATATCGCCATATCGATGGGATCATTACTCTCTTTTGCAGAGGAAAGGGCGGCAGTGGTTATTACTTCGTTTTCCGTCGCTCCCGGAAACGTTTTTACCTCGGCGACACTGATGGAGTTCTTCGTTATCGTCCCGGTCTTATCGGAACAGAGGATATCCATTCCTGCCATCTCCTCAATGGCACTGAGACGGCTGACGATCGCCTCCTTTTTTGCGAGGGCCATAGCACCTACCGCGAGAGAGACGGTCAGGACGGCGGGGAGTGCTGTCGGGATCGCGGCGACGAGGAGCACGAGGGCGAACTGGAGTGTTTCGAGGATGGCGTCCCCCCGGATCGTGGAAATGATGAAAACTACACTTACGAGAGAGACGGCAAGGGCAATCAGGTAATTCCCGATCCGGACAACTGCCTGCTGGAAGTGGCTCCGGGGCGGTTTCTGCTGGAGCAGGCGGGTGGTCCTGCCAAAAAACGTCCTCACTCCCGTCCCGGTTACGATCGCATCCATCTCTCCCTGCCGGACAATGGATCCGGAATAAGCATCGTCGCCATTCTTTTTCTCAACCGGCAACGATTCCCCGGTCAGAGCAGATTCATCGAGAAGGAGATATTTGCCGTGCGTAAGCCGGACATCTGCCGGGACAATGTCGCCAAGCCGGATATGGACAATGTCACCAGGGACCAGACCGCGGGCTGGGATCTCACTCCACACCCCGTCCCGGAGTACGCGGGCATTGGGGGCGAGACGCTGTTTTAAGAGTTCGATCGCGTTTTCCGCCTTGCGTTCTTGGAAAAAACCCACAACCGCGTTGATGACAAGCATCAGGAAGATGATACCGAAATCTTCCCAGTGCTGGATAATGGCCGAGAGAAGAGCCGCGACTTCGATCATCCAGGGGATCGGACCCCAGAAATACCTTAAAAACCTGAGAAGCGGATGCTTTTTCTCTTCCGGGATATCGTTGAACCCGTATTCCTGCACCCGTGCCTGGATCTCAGCCTGGCTGAGGCCCGCCGTTCCGGTTTTCAGGATCTTTTCCAGCTCTTCACTGGACAGGGATGAGCCTGTGGCTGCCGGGCTGTCCTTGGGGATTTTGCCATTCTCCAGGCTCTTTTGGGTGTCCATCATTACCTGTCCGTTTTTATCTATGCCTCATTCCCTGACCATCTCAAACTGATCTTTTCCTGCTCCGCACTCCGGGCAGACCCAGTCATCCGGCAATGCATCAAATTCCACACCGGGTAAAATGCCGGCCGTTGGATCGCCGACTTTCGGGTCGTAGATATATCCGCACACCAGGCACTTGTAAGGAACCATCTGGTCTGTCATTTTTGCTACCTTTTATCATCACTTGAGGGTGTCAGTGATGCCCCCCTCGATTTTCTCCCCATGACCGTCCAGGAATTCTTTTAATGCCTCGGCATTGTTATGCAGCTCATCATGGGCTGCAAACAGGAACGTGACGGTTTTTTCCCTGGCAAGGATTGTGTCAAGTTCCCTGATCACCCCGGGCCGCCCCCGGATCTCTTCAAAATACCGTCTCCTGAACTCTTTCCATTTATCCGGGTCGTGACCGAACCAGACCCGGAGCTCCTGGCTCGCCCCGGCGTCCTTCATCCAGAGATCGACGTGTGCCCGTTCCTTCGCTACGCCACGGGGCCAGAGGCGCTCGACAAGCACACGATATCCGTCATCCACAGCCTGGGGTTCGTACACCCGTTTCAGTTTAATGGGCATAGATTTTCAGATCCGAATATCATACTGGTTTTTCTCCTTCCCGTTACAGGAAGGAAATTTCCCGGTATTTACGCGATTTCGTCAGGTCAACAGATAGAACAAAAATAAACCCCGTGGAGCACGTCACATCTTCCGCAGTTCCTGTTCCGAACCCCTGATACAGTAATGCATATTCTTAAGCCCCATCATGGGTGTCACCGGGCAGGTCGGGCAGATACAGGCTTTCTTTGTCGGCGAACAGCCGGTCTTTCCGGTCGCACAGAAGAGGAGCTCCCCTTTTCCTTTCATGCAATCATTGTAGGTCGGGCATTTCATACAGGTACACCTGGGTTTAACGCTATCGAGCATTGCTTTCTTTTCTGCAGGACTCATCTTCTGCATCTTCTGCATCATTTCCTCAAATTTATCCATAGCACGTCACATCCTTACCCATCTTTTTGTTCAGAACCGGTTTGTCCAGGGGTATATTTCCTCTGAACCCCCATGACCGGTGATTGCAGAGGACCCGGTGCGAAACACTGGTCCTCACCCGGTATGCTCCTTTAACAATGAATATTATAGAAACTTTCACTCAATTCAGATTTTGAAACTCATTTTGAAATAAAAATGAAGCTACCAGGCTGAGAAGTTTCTTTTATAGACCAAGGTTCCCGGGGGTCGGCATTTTGTGATGGGGATATACTGGATACCTAGTAAAAGTTATCACGGAAAGGGGGATTTACTAATCAAGACCGTGATGGACATCTACCTGTATTTCCAGTTGAGGAGTTCTGCGAAGGATCCCACCGCGATCAATACACTCCTTCCCTGGGAGGGTCTTTTGCAAAGTATCTGATGATGCAGAGAGGATTACCCCGGGTCAGCAACTGCCCTCTCGGGTATGATAAAACCGGTCCCCCGGGTACAAAAAATAAGGGTACCCCCGGTTACGATGCTGATAGGGGAGGGGGGTGACCCCCTGTTGCCCCGGCACATGGGTGGGAGGTACCCCCCACTTGAAAAAAAGAAGGGTGGGGGGGTAGGGGATACCCCCCTCCCCCCCTTGTCCGGAAAACCCCGGATTCCGCATGGTGTATATTAACAAGGATCTGTTCCTGGTGCGCCCGATCGATACCTCCCGTTACGCTGCCATCATTTCGTAATATCGGCGTAAACGCACAGCAACACCGGAAATATCCTGTACTGCCACGTCACTTCATGCAGTAGTAATCACCGGTGAGCTTGTACCGCGTATGCACGCCGCACTTCGGGCAGTTGCATCCTTCCTTCTTCCCTTCCGGGGCCTTGAGGGATCCACCACGGCCACAGAAAAGGAGATACGGTTTGCCATTTTTCAGATTGTTCGCTGCATATGTCGGGCAGGACCCGCAAAATCTCCCGCAGACATCGAGATTTGCCATGGACTCGTCAACTTTTACCATTCCCGGTTTTCCTCCTGCGGACTATAGCAGGAATACCCTCATTAATATATCGGGAGATCCCGGAAAATGAAAACAAAACCCCGGAAAAACCCTTCCCGGCCTGGACGTTCATTAAGCCTTCCCATGCCCGGGTGAAAAGGAGTTTTGCAATAAATGGGGGTTTTATCGTTCAAACAATGTCACAGATTTTGTAACTCCGGCATAGGATTATAGAATGACAGGGGGATACAGGGTCATTCATCCTCCCTGTCTTAAAAAAACCGGGGGGACAGGAGTTACACCATTATGGAGACCGAGAACCTTTTCATCAGTATCGATTTTGACAAGGGGGATTTTCCCAGGAAACATACCTGTGACGGCGAGGATATATCCCCGGTGATCCATATCGACCGGATCCATTCCCCGTACCTTGCAATCATTATTGACGACCGGATCGGGCCTTCTGAACGCTTCACCCACTGGCTGATCTGGGATTTCGAATCCCGGCCGACCATACCGGAGAACATTCCCCGGGCCGCAGTGATAACCGCGCCCTTCACGGCAGTCCAGGGAACCAACGATTTCGGCACCACCGGATACCGGGGCCCCTGCCCGCCTAAAGGTGAGGTCCATACCTATTATTTCAATGCGTACGGCCTTGATGCGATACTGGGAATTCCACCAGGGTCAAAGTGGGATGTTCTTGAAAAGGCTATGAAAGGACATATGGTACAATACGGGGGCCAAGCTATCGCGACATACAGCCGGTAAACCGGGTTTTCCTGTTTTTGGTCCTTTTTTTGTGGATCACCTGGCATGCCGGCTGTTTTACCGGAACATGCGTCATGTACCGGACAATTTCCACCGGCTCCACCAGGCCGTATCCCTGCGATAGATACGGTCGACAAGTTTCATTGCCTGCAGGGCATCGGCGGAGGATCCCTTTTGTACCTGTGTGCCGCCCCTGATGCAATCGACAAATGCATCCACCTCACGTTCCCACGAAGCAGCAGTAGCAAAACCGGTGATCGATTCTTTGGAGAGCCCGGACGCTCGTTCTTCATCTCCGGCCGGGCGGGGTGAGACTATCAGTTCTTCTCTGGGCCCGTAATCCCCGTTCGGGCTGAGATCTCCTTTAATGGTGATGTAACCGTTCTCAAGACAGATCTCAAGGGAGTACCTGTTTTTCCAGTGTGTCGAAGACGCATGGATCATCGCGACCTGGTTTTGGGAGTTGCGTAACAGGGCAAACGCATTGTCTTCCACCGGGATATTCCAGAAAGAGGTGGTGACGAAACTTTTTGCTTCGTTAAAATCTCCTGCAAAAAACCGGAACAGGTCAAGTGTGTGGATCCCCTGGTCGAGCAGTATACCTCCTCCCGCCCATTCCCGGTTGCTCCGCCATATGCTCTCAAAATCATTTCCGCCCGATTTACCGTGGAGGCCTTTCATCCAGAGGATCTTCCCGTACATGCCGGTTTTTATCAGATCTTGTGCTTTCCGCACTGCATCGTGGAACCGGTGGGTGAACCCGAAATCAAGCACGGTACCCCTGGCCTTTTTTTCTGCAGCGATAATATCCTGCATATCTTTTACAGTCCTGCCGGGCGGGATCTCGCAAAAGACGTGTATGCCCCGGTTCAGGGCCTCGATCGCAACCTTTGGCCGGTATTTATTCTGGGGGGCGACAAAAACTGCATCGACACCGGAGTCCAGGAGCTTCCGGTAATCCTCGTAATAGTAGTACGTTTCCCTCCGGGGGATATTTGGCCGGTGGACATCACTGACCGCGACAAGGTTGAGTGCAGGGTTGTTTTCTGCTATCGTTTTCCTGAGCGTCCCCGTGCTGCCCAGCCCTATAATCCCGACATCAATTTTGTCCTGCATAATCCTTCGTCATTTACCCGGCCAGGCTGCCTGCCAGCCGTTTTTTACGCTTCCTGTCCCTCACTCTATGGTCGACAGGGGGGCAGGAAAACTACTCTTTCAGGCGCCCACCTACTCGCGGGACTCGAAGTATTTGAGGGCCCGGGGAACGTGCTTTTTTACTTCCCCGAAGAAATATCCGACAATTTTTTTGTCTGAATCAGCTATCGAACCATTGATCGTCACAATAAGCCAGTTCGGCAGGTCCTGGTTCTTTTCAAGGACGTTCATCATGACGACGATGGCTTCATCCACATCAACCTTCGTTTTCCACCGGTATGGCATAAAAGATCCTCCTCCCTTGTGCACTCTATTCCGATCGCTTTTTTACCGCAGTATCAAAGACCATCCAGTTCCTCTCCCATTCAGGATTTTTCGCCTTGAGCATCGCGAGCACCCGGTTTTTGACCTCCCGGGTGGAGATGCCATCGGTTGCACTCTGTTCGATCCCATGGGCGATGGTCCGTGCGACCTCAAGGGGTGCACCGGATTTTATGGCGCTGACGACGATTTTTTCGGCCGCGAAAGGCTCTTTTCGGCCATCCCTTTTCTTTACGTTGATCATAATCTCTTTGTCTCCTATCAGTTTCTCTCCATGAATAATTCGGCCGGGGGCGGTTCTGTGTGGCTTTTTTTATCAGGCTCCCGGGACGCACACCGGGTTTTAACGCGGCACAGTCGTTTCTCTTGTTTTTGTAACGGGCCCGGGGATGGGCGACCCGGGGGATCCTTCCGGAAGTGAATTCCTGCAAAGATCTGCCATCCGTCTCCCGCACATGAGCACTAACTATGCTGAATTATAGCATTTGTCCCTTGTATCATCTTTTGAAACATACTTTGAAACAATTATGAACAGTACTCTCCCGGTGAAATTGTCAGCAAAAAAACAGGTAATTTTGAAATATCAGCCCCAAACAAGATAATGGGAAAATCCAAGACTCAATCAATTGAAGCTAAAAGATTCAAAAGCATAAGGAATTCGCTCTTGGGGGTTTTAGCCCCCGCTGCTCGTGCACCCCCCTTGCGATAGTGCTGTATTACCTGTTCTGGTGCCATCGCTAATAGCGCCCTGTCCCCCTCGGGAGACGCATTGGCGCAAGAGGGGGGCAACAAGGACACCCGAAAATGCTTTTCTACAGACTAAAAATATACATTTTTCACCACATTGGGGGCTAATTATTGATAATCACCAAAAAATAATCGCAGGGATAGTACGAGGGAGAATCCATACCAGAATGTGCCCGTGTTCTCTCATCCGGTGTAAAATCCGGCCCCTTCCCAGGGTTGTATAAACCTTTAAAAAAACGCAGCCGTTAAAAGGTTTTTAGTGGAGATGACCGTGGACGAGGACAATGGTAATGGTCCGTTCGCTCCCGGCAGAAAGGGTCTCCTGAAGCAGGAACTCGCAGGAGGACTCTACATTCTCCCCGTTCTGGAGGACAATTTCCGCAATCCTCTCCTTTTTGACATAGTCATGCAGGCCGCCGGTGCTGAGGAGCAGGAAACGATCCGCGATGGTTACCATGGCAAAGTCAGCTTTCGTCAGGACATGCGGCTCACCGAGCGTATGAGCGATCATCTCTCCCCGTCTCTTCTCACCGCTGTGGCCTCGTGTGAGGAACTCAAGCCCTTCCGGTTGAACGGAGAATGCGTGTTCCCCGGGGAGATGGATGCCGTCACGGCTGATAAGATAGGCATTCCCTTCACCGGTGTCGAGAATCGTACATTCCAGGGCATCATCGATGAGGCAGGCACTCAGGTGTGTAGCACCCCTGGTTCTCTCAGGGGAGTTTGCAGCACTTGCACTGATCCGGGCATCACTCTCGTGCACGGCCGCAGCAAGGGCCAAAGCCGGTAAATTTTTCTTGCTTTTTACAGATTCCCTGAGAGAGGAGACCGCGATGCCGCTTGCAGTGTCATCGCTGGCAGGGTCAGTCTGTCCCTCAGCTACCCCGAAAACATAATAGTTCCCAATCTTTTCAGCACAGAAAGCATCATTATTGGTAGTCCTGATACCCCGATCCGATAAGGCGAAGAAATGCAGCCGGGTCATAATCTTCAAAGGGGTCATGCGGATTATTAATACTTATGATAGAGGAACCTGTCACATTTTTTCCGGCAGCAATCGCATTCCGGCACCCCGGTGAAATACCCGGGTTCATGAAAATTATTTTACATGAACCGCCAGAAACCGTATCATGACCGGGAGATCCCTCCTTCGCGCTTCCCAGAGCAGCAAAGACATAACGGGGCAAAGCCGGTCACCGCGGGGTTTACCGGACAACGTGCGAAGAGCGTAAATACAGGAGAGGTGATCAACCATTATACCGATGCCACAGGACCCGCATAAGGCACTCAGGCTCATAGCGGACCGTATGATACGCCAGGGTATGGGCGATTACCTGATATCCGGGAAATTTTCCCGTTTCTGCAGGGAACACAATATCGCTGAGATATGGGGGGGACTTCTCGGATCTACCGATGGCAAGCCGGAGTTATATGGCAGCGACGTGATACGCAATGCTTTTTTTTTGCTGTTAGCGCATATCTACTGCGGCAGGAGGGCGGAATTACCCAGAATCATCGCCGGTATCCTCGCGGATTATGCAAAAAAAACCCCGGATCCCTCGTTTGTCCCCGCCATAAAACAGGATTTGATCCACCTGGGGTATTCCATGGAGGACGTGGAAGACTCTTTTAAAACAATATGTGGATAAATGGCGGTATACCAGATTCCGGGAAATCACGTAGTGGGGGAGAATTTCTCCCTGATGTGAGCGTTTCTTTTTTTCTTTTCCTTTTTACCCCGGTTGCGGTTGTTTACATGAACGGCCAGGGCAGCAGCGGGGTTTTCCCGGGGACCGGTTATTTCAGATTTTGTTTCAAAAACTGGTTTTTAAGAGAGATCCCTTATATCCTCCTATTTAATCCCTCAACGGATGAGATCGATTCCCTTGGTTGAAAATGCAGGCAGGTCATGGGTCGCAGGAGATCCTCTCCATGAAATCCCGGGTAACCTCTGGAAAATCAGAGAGAACATTCAAAAACGTTCTTATCCCGGGGTCTCTCCCGAGGGGATCTATTGCACGGGGGATGGCTGCAACCGGTGTAATTCTGAGAATTGCATATATTCCGATTTCATCCGGCATTACTGGACCCATCCCCGGTCTGACTGAAAAAAAGCACACGAGGAAAGGACGCTGGTGCCCACAAAAAACAATAAAGGGCACAGCAGGAAAAAGTGCACGGGCTTTTGCCCCGGGAGATCATGTCCCGGTAGGGCACGAACGGCCATGATAAAAGCGGAGGAGCCATGCAGCAGGTTGCGAGCAGTAGAAAATACCAGGACGGGATCCAGGTGTTCTGGTCCAGTGCAGGAGATCCCAACGGCGATTTCTACAGCTATGAAGATCTCATAAACCAGAAGATCAACGTGTTCGACCTTCTTATCCATCCGGCGATTTACCGGATAGACCCGGACCAGCACAGGATAGAATCGACGGTGTAACATTCCGGGGTACGACGCTATGGTCTAGGAAAAAATCCCCTCTGATGAGATGAAACAGTCCCTGATGAACAGGTACGGGGAGACCCTCATACGGGAGCTGACGCGTCAGGACGTCGCTGAATTCCAGACCTATCTCAAGGGCCAGTACGATCCCGGGAAGGGCTGGAGCCACAAAAACAGGTTAAAATTTGAATCAAAACTGAGACAGTATTTTCACGAAGAGGTAATCAGGCGCGAGATCTCCGGCATCGAGGCTGTGCTGAAATTGCTGACACCTGAGGACCTCAAAAACTGAATCCGGCGATCTTCTCATGAAAGTATAGGACAAAACCGGTTCATTCTACGCAGGAACCCGTGACCGCTCTTTTCAAAAAGTGTTTCAAAATCCGGATTACCTGATAAATTTGATAAAATAGGATACCTGCAAACATATTCAGACGGTCAAGGGATTAGAGGTTGCCGGGTACTGGCCGGAGAACCAGTGATCCCTTACCTCGCGGAAATGATACGGGAATCCTGAAAAATCCAAAAACAAGGTAGATAAGAAGAATTATGGAGAGTGAACGATGGATCGATGGTATTACCGGTCTGTCTTTGATGAGATCGAAGACATGAGGAAGTACATGGAGGCGCTGAGCCGGGAGATCTACGCGACCAGCCCGGTGGCGTTGTTGCCTGCAGCAGGGAGGCCAGTTAATAAGATGCTGCTTGCGCAGCGACCGGATTTCCATGTAGATGTCACCGAGAAAGACGACGAAGTTGTGGTGACGGCGGACATGATCCCGGGCGTGGGAAAAAAGGATATATCCCTTGACCTGGTAACTCCGCAGGCACTTGAGATCTCCTGCGAACGCGAGGACGAAAAGAAAGATAAAAAAGAGGGGTATTACCTTCGTGAGCGCAGTTTTGGCTCGATGACCAGGATTGTGCCCCTCCCCAAACCGGTGACAGAAAATGCGGCCTCTGCAACGTTCAAGAATAGCGTACTGGAAATCCACCTGAAAAAGATAACAAAAGAGCCCAGAGGATAGATTTCCATCGATTAAAAGTGCCGGCTTATCCGGGCAACCGGCCAGGGCCGTGCGGGTTGCGGGGTAAAAGAGACCGGCATATGCCGGTTCCTGCACCCGCTTTTTTGTGAAATCTGGATCACCATTCCCGACGATCCCGGGTATGCTCCCGCAGGCCCCGGGCACACACGGCAAGGGCTTCGGTGGCAGTAGGGAAGATGTGCGGGATCTCTGCGAGATCGTCTGTAGTGAGGTACCTCATCACAGCAATGACCCCTTCCTGGATCATCTCGGTGGCGAGCGGGGCACAGATATGAACCCCTAGGACACGCCTGGTCCCCCGGTCTGCAACAATCTTCACGATTCCCCGCGTATCCCCATCGATCAAGGATTTTGCCAGGCAAGCCATGCTGATGCTGTGAGATACCGGTTGCAGGCCGGCCCTGCGGGCGATCTCTTCAGTCATCCCCACACTTGCAACCTGCGGCGTAGTGAAGATCCCGTGGGGGAGGAGGGCGCTGTTACATGATTGTTTTAGTTCCCGGAGGGCATTTGATGCTGCGATCTCCCCGCCATACTTCGCTGCCGTTTCAAGCATGGGTCCCCCGGTAACATCACCGGCCGCCCAGATGTGCGGGGCCGAGGTCATCAGGGTCGGATCGACGATGACTGCCCCGTCTTTTCTCGTGTTCACTCCTGCAACGCTGAGGTTGAGTTCCCGTGTGTTCGGGGAGCGTCCGGTTGCAAGAAGGAGGCGATCTGCAGAGAAAGTCCGCTGCTCTCCGCCGATGCCCGCAACGATCAAAACAGACTCTCCCGATCGTTCAGCACGCCGGATTTCGGCCCCGGTAAGGATATCAATACCCTCCTTTGCGAGATAACCGGCCATCAGGTCCGCGATCTCCGGATCCTCTTCAGGGAGGATCCTCGGGCTCCTCTGGAGAACGGTGACTTTGGTTCCCAGGTGGGCATAGAGCTGGGCAAACTCGAGGCCCAGCGCTCTCCCGCCGATGATAATGAGTGTGCCGGGGATGCGTTCCGGGCTGAGTGCCTCACTGCTCGTCATGAACGGAACAGATCCGATCCCTTCTACCGGCGGGATCGCAGGTGATGAGCCGGTTGCGATGATAAACCGCTTTGACGTGAGTTTCCTGGTGCCGGCCAGCAGTGCATGGGGGGAGAGAAAATTCGCATCCCCTTCGATAAGCTCGACACCTAGCCGGGAGATCAGGTTATCACGCTTTTTTTCCTTCAGGCTCTCCTGGAGCGCATTTTTTTCCGTAAGCACCTCTTCAAGATCAAGCCGGTTCTCCGTATGGATCCCGGGATGGCCATGTCCCCGATAGTAGGCATAACCGGCCAGAGTGAGGAGGAACTTGCTCGGGATGCACCCGGTGTTGACACAGGTACCCCAGAGCGGCCCCCGCTCGACGACTGCGATACGGGAGGCACCGAGATGTACTGCAGTTGTGGCTGCAGATACGCCGGCAGCACCGCTCCCGATAATTACCAGATCATACTCCGCAGTCATACTCTGGTCACCCATGTTCTCCGGTGATAACCCGGACGCCGGAAGCAAACGGCATATCGGGGGATGTCCTCCCAGTGCCTGACAGGATCCCGTTCTCACCATATCCGCCCCGGGTCATGTTCCGGTACCCTGTGAACATTCCTCTTCCGGTTCCTGGATCCTGTGCATCAGTTCAACCCCGGCATCCTGCTGAAATTTTTTATCCCGTGCCTTACCCGGATATTATCCGGGAAAAAGGCCGTACTTGTTTCCTGTCGCGGGGGGTATTTCTCCCGGTCTTTTTCTCATTTCCGGATCTGGTCAAAGCGTTTGTCGATCTCATCCCAGTTTACGATGTTCCAGAAGGCGTCGACAAATTTTGCCCGGTCGTTCTTGTAATCAAGATAGTACGCGTGCTCCCAGACATCGAGGACCATGATAATACTAAAACCAGGGAAGACGTTTGCATTGTGTTTCTCGATCTGCATGATAAGTGGTCGCCCGGTCTTTCTGCAAAGGGTCAGTGCGGCCCACCCCGATCCCTCGACACCGGTGGCCGCCTGGGTAAATTCCTTTTTGAACCGGTCGAACTTTCCGAACTCCACATTGAGTACTTCCGCAAGAGATCCTTTGGGCATCCCGCCCCCGCCTTTTCCCACGGGTGCCAAATTCTCCCAGAACAGGTTGTGGAGTTTGAACCCCCCGAGGTGGAATGACAACTCCTTGAGGGTTGCCTTCACATCGAAGTCCGCGTTCTCCTTGCGGGCCTTGTCGAATTTCTCGTAGATGGCGTTTGCACCGTTGACATAGGCCTGATGATGCTTCTGGTGGTGCAGCTTGAGCTGTTCTTCGGAAATATAGGGTTTTAAGGCTGCATAGTCGTAGGGCAGCTTGGGCAATGTATAAAATTTGTTTTCTTCCATGATCTCTCTCCTTATAAAAAACGGGATAATTGTCCATTCCGGCATATTCCCGCTTGAATGGAAATAATCAACACGAGGGTATAGGCTCTTTTGTGAAATGCAAACTATGAAACAAAATATGAGATTACGATGAGGCCGTGATTAAGAACGGGCGTTTCTTCGCCGGTAATAGGAAGATGCCGGTTTTTCGAGGACGATTTCCAGCACTCCGTCAGAGAACTTTTTCCTGAAAAGCCGTACCCCTTCCGGGATCCGGATCACTTTCCGGAACATCTTTTCATTCTCAGATATGGATAAGGTAAAAGTAGTCTTTTCAAGGTCTATCCGGATTTGTTCTTCCGCCACCCCTTGGAGATCGATAGTGAGGTAGATATGCCTGCCGGTGTAAGACTTGCTGATCGGCGGGTCGAACCCGCTGTCTTCCTGAAACGTATCACGTTCTTTCATTTCCGTCAGGGTCCTTTGCAGGTGGTCTTTTAAACCCGGTCTGGTTTGAAGGAGGTTTATGGGGATTTTGTCCCCCGCCAGCACTGTCCGTTGCCAGGGAGCCGGCAGATCCTCTTATCGGACTAAGCGATGTGTCTGCGAACAGTTTTTAATCAGACCATTTTCTGGTGCATGTGCGTTTGGCTTCCCCGCTCCATTCTCTTGTCCGGCCTCCTCCCCGCAGGGTGTTTTTCGAAGATTGATGAGGGTTGAATTTTGTGGCATGGCATTTGCCCTTGATGTGGGTAAATCACCTACCCACACTTTCCTCCTTTCGTTTGCCCTCTCCAAATAGGTTACCGGATATTTCAGGGATTGTTTCATATTTTGTCACATAGGATCCCTGTTCCTGATCCAATAAAGCGGGCCGGACACCCACTCATGGCAGGAAAGATACCGGTCCTTTTCGGGCATTCTGGCGGGAAAGCGGATATCTTTTAAAAAAATTGCTCTGCAAAAAACCTTTTTTAAGAGATACAGCCCCCCTTACACCAGTCCTGCCCCCCATAGGGGGCGGGGGGCATACGCGATGTGTAGTACCTGCACAAGAAACATCCATCTTTTTATCTTTGTCTTGCAGGTACTACGGCACTATCACAAGGGGGGTGCCCGGGCGGCGGGGGCTTTATCCCCCAGAAGCGTACGTACAACCTCATTTTGGATTTCTCCAGGGCCAAAAAAATGTTATTTCTTCTCG
>CAWEFI010000038.1:0-10255 GCA_963808285.1 uncultured Methanoregulaceae archaeon | reverse complement strand
TTTGCCTGTTGCTTCGTTGAGTTCGATTGCTGTGACCGCCTGCCCAAGTGAACCCTTCCGTTTACCGTGGACCTTTTTTGCCCGGGCACGGAACTTCTGTTCTATGGTGTCATCAACGCTGATCGTCATCGTTCCCATAATTGTATGTAGATCATTTATTTATTTAAATTAACGGATTATCTAAATATACCCGGTCTCTCCCGGTACAGCATGGTACATCTGGTGCTCTTTTCTTTTTGGGCTCTGTAAAGTTTACGGGTGGCGACATATTTTCCTCGACGTAGGCTTAATACAACCACCCGAAGACTTGACAGAGCGATACCGGATACCGTACCCTCCGTATCAAGCCAGTTGCCATTAACGTTTGGGCGGAGATGGGATTAACGAAGGATGGTGTGACGCACAAGTTTAATGCGCAAAAGGACAAATGGTAGATTTAGCCCAAAAAGGAGAATATGGTCATGGCAAAGAACTACAATCCTCTTACCGAGAAAGTGCTCGTTTCTACGGATACCAAACAAGCCCTGATGTCCATTAAGGAGCCAGGGGAAAGGTTCGGGGATGTGATCGATCGGGTGTTGCAGGACCGAAAGCGCCAGGACTTCATTGCACACCTGGATATGATCGCAGAGGAAGGAGAATTCGTCCCGCTCGACAGCGATTCCGAATACGTGACACTGAAAAAAGAGATGCATCGTGAGAGTAAACATCGACAAGCGGGCACTACAGTACGTTAACAGCCTGCCGGAAAAGAATCGCAGGATCGTCAAGCGGCATTTGCTGAATCTTGAAGATCCGTATACTGCCCCGGATGTGGAGTTGTTGCAGAACGGTCACTGCCCGGATGCATATCGCTCATTCATATACTGCGTTCTTTGATGTTCTGCCCGGGGGCATTGTCAACATTCTCGAAGTGATGACGATCGAGGAATCGCATAAGAGATACAAGCGGTTCGGGAGGTGACCGTACTGGGCAGAGGTTTCCCGGTTCCCCAATGAGTTATGCCGTTGACATGATGCGGTTGGAAGCATTTTCCGGATGGCTGGGGTTTTGATTTGACACGAAGAAGAAGTCTCCGGGAGACCCGGTTTATTTTTGTTTTAGATCAGGATTTCGACAAAGCCAAAAAAATCATTTTCTGATGATTATTACTTCTCGATAACGATCTTTTATTCCTTTTAACCATTCATCATAAAATCCATCATTTACCTCAACTGCGAAAAGAACTACTATCAGATGATTGTAATATTGACAATACCTGTTGCATTTGTCAGCTATTGTTTTGAGATCCTTACTGTCTGTCGGCCCCTTGACTTCTATTGCGATTCTCTTATCGATAACAATATCTGGACGGGATGAACCCGTCTGAGGTTCGACTGTGGCTTCCTTAAAATGCGCTTTCATCCAAATTAGTAGTTCGATATGATATCCCTTCTCAATACGGTAAACTTTGGTTGGTTGGAAGTCCTCTATTGCGTTTATAACCTGTAGTAAGAGATTATCTTTTGCGGGATCGGGAACCAACCCCTTCGATTTCACCGCCTCCCAGTTTTTAACTAATTCGCGTTCTTTTCGAGGTTCTTCTTTCAAAATATCAGAGATCTGTATCCTATTTGCTTTTGCAAAATCCTTCACCTCATCTAATTGTATATTTTGTTCCGCATAACGGAGATAATATGAAGTTGTGCGCTCGATGGCCATCACATCATCAAGGGAAAAATAAGGATCTGCTCTGGAACCATATCTTTCATAAAGTGATTTCAATTGCTTCTCAGAAAACCGTTGCAAAATCTTTGACATGATTTCATTTTGTAATTTCCTGTGCTCTGACTTCTCAAGAGCATTCATATACACATCGTTTATAAAATCGAAAAGTCCCATATTCTGAAATATTTTACTGGAAAGATATAGGCTTGCTACACTATCTTGCTGAGAAAAGCCCGGTGATTTATCACCAATGTTGAAAAGTCCAAAAGCCCGTAAGATTGTATCAGAACCTTTCACCTCGACATTTTTTCTCTACAACGATGGACTCAATCTCCGGTATGCTCGCAGAAGAGTGCATGCTCGGAATGCAGGTGCGGTACCCGCACCGGGACGACCGGCAGGGTCGTCCGCGTTGAGCACGTGAAAGGTGATCTGTTTGCAGTACTGGACAGTACGCACCTCCTGTACCGTGCTGACCAGCTGATCTTTGCAGAATAGAGAGAAATCAGCAGGACATGCCATCAT
Source organism: uncultured Methanoregulaceae archaeon (assembly GCA_963808285.1). GTDB lineage: Archaea > Halobacteriota > Methanomicrobia > Methanomicrobiales > Methanospirillaceae > Methanoregula. The sequence continues at coordinate 8,022 of CAWEFI010000038.1, read as the reverse complement.
CAAGGGTGCAAAAAGGGTTCTGTCAAGTCTGCGGGAGATATAATCCAATCTACGTCGAGAGGAAAGATATCACCTCCCGACAACTTGACAGAACCTGGTGAACCGCTATGAGCCACTTCAGTCAATAAAAGCCTATCATTCAATTTCATAAAGAGTTGCCATTTTTATGGATATGAAAAATAATAGATACTTATGAAAATTTTTATTCTCTGATTACATAATGCATATGCTATGGTAGGTACCGGACAAGCCAAAGGCGGCACCCACATTATTTTCACCGGAGAGGTTTCCCGGGTGCGCGAAGCATTCCGCACTTCCCAGAACTCTGGGTCGTTGAAAAAGATAGTTATGGTGATCTCGGACGACAGGTTGCTGGAATTCAAGCACTTGCGCAACGAGATCGCAAACTATTGCACGGAGTTTGTGATCAAGAGTGTCAATATCACTGATGTCGCTCAGTGCGCGTTAATCGTCTATGAAATTGTGACAACCGAGAAAAAACAAGGGAACCTTGTAACCATCAACATCACCGACTCATCTGTTTTTGCATTCACAATCTCTGTGTGTATTGTCGGATCCATCACTAAGACTAAGGTGATCACAACCTCCGGAAACGATACACCCGTCCCCGTACCACTTACCCCGTTCTGCCGAATTGCAACGAAACGATATGAGATCCTGAAGGCACTGGGGGGAACTGGTGCTGATAATACCGTATCCCTGAAAAAGAAACTCAAAAAACTCTTTAAAACCGGGGAAATCTTGGATAGTAACCTGAGTGCGCAGTTGAAAATCCTCGAAGAACGGGGTTTTATCGTCCGGGAAAAAATTTCTCAATCTAAGACCATCAAACGAACCTCCCTTGGTCTACTCATCCAGAAAGCGTATGAGGATTATCCGTCTTCTCGCTCCAAGAAATAGACCATATTTTTCCTCAGCTCTTCAGCTACCCATTTTCCCGCAAGGGTTAATACTTCACAATTAAAACATAACTATATGGTTTTGTTGTGAAACACACATCTCCAACAGAACCTGTAAGGGAAGTGATAGAATGGGAACGAAGAAAAATCAGCCCACGCAACGGGAAGATTTCATTGAGGCGGACTTGCAGGATCCGTCCGCTTGCATGAAGTTGCGGGGCGTTCGGGAAATATCGAGAAGCCGGGACGCGGATCATTTCCGGAGTCTGATCCGGGTTTTTTCGGAGATTGACTGCAACAACAGACCACGATCGGAGGAGAGGGAAATCATACGGGAAATCTACAAGATTTTCGTCGCACTGGGTACCTTTGCCCTCTTAGAACTGACGGACGCATTGGCGTCCGGAGATGCGAAAATCCGGAGCGCGGCTGCCCAGATCATAAGTTACCTTGGGTTCTGTCAGGCAATCCCCGCATTGCTTCAGGTTCTTGACGACGAGTCCCCGGAAGTGCGGAAGTATGCGGTCCGAGCCTTGGGCAGCACGCGATATTCCAGTGATACCATAGAGAATGCGGTTATCCATGCACTAGTGGATTCCAACCCGGAAGTGGTGCAGGAAGCAATCATCGCCTCGGGTCAACTCGAACTCAAGGGTGCAATACCCCACCTGTCGGAAATCATAGATAGGATCCCCGAAACCTGTGATCTCACCGACATAGAGCACGACCAAATCTTCTTTGCGGCGCGCGCTCTGGGTTTTATCGGCGAGCGGTCTGCGACTCCGGTGCTTCTCGGGATGCTGAAGGAACTCATGGATGATGGGCATGTCCCGGGTCTGTTGACCTACGGTGTAATAGATGCACTCGGGGATCTCCGTGATGTCGAAAGTACGAGGCAGCTCATCGATGCCTTGTGGCACTACCAGAAGCAATGTTTCGATAGTGCTGCCGCGTCCGACGATGATTACGGTTTCAGCGGCGCCGACCGGGACTACGAGGCGTTCGTAGAGGCTGTCAACAGAATAGCCCGAGCCCTGTATCACTTGGATCGGGAGGCTGACGGGATAATCATCGAGGAATTCACGAACTGGATTAAGGATCACCGAGATAAGAGAGGGTCTGAATGCAACCCCCTTGAATTGCCCAGATTGTCCGTGAGCACAATGATCGACCTCGGACGGATGAGTAACAATCCGGAGGAATCCTTCTCACGATATATCGTTGAAATTCTCCGAGCCCGTGGACAGCCGGTTATTAATCCAACAATGGGCATGCTTGAGAACCCTTACCAAGAAGTCCGCCAACAGGGTGTACAAATTCTTGCGGGGTTTGCCTCAAGTAACGAGAAGGTTGCCGAAGTACTCCAAAGTCTGTATGTGAAGGATACCGAGGATGAGTCGATTAAAACGATTGCGTTCGAGGCACTCCTGGACGCGCATCCCGCACAAACACTTGAGCTGTTCCGGGCGAATATCGCGAAACCCCGTAGAGCGGAGATCAGCCGTCCTGATACCTATGCCATATCCCGGCTCGGGCACTCTACCTTTGAGCAGGTCACCCGGTTACTGACCAGCAGCACAAGTGATTCGGTGAAAGAGCAGGCTCTGGATGTGCTTTCGGCGTTTATCAATGATGCCAGCGCACTGGTTCCGCCACAGGCTAAGAAAACAGCCGGCAGTTAAGGAGACGGAGGAGAATCTATCATGACAGAAACTATTGCAGGTAAAAAGCAAGATACGACGTTAAACGTCGTCATCGTCCTTGACCGTTCTGGGTCGATGGGTGTAATCCAGCAGAGCACAATAGATGCATTCAACGCATTCCTCGGCAAGCAGCGAAAGGAACCGGGAGCAGAAACAACATTTTTCTCTCTCTATCTTTTTGCAGATAAAGGCGAGCGTCGATGGAACAATGTTCCGGTTGGTCAGGTCACTAACCTTACTCCCTCGAACTATCACCCGAACGGAAACACCGCACTTTTAGATGCGATTGCGGCTGCGGTAAAAGAAACGGAGAAGCAACTCCAAAAGGGCGAGATTTTGGTCGTTGTTCTGACCGACGGTGAGGAGAACGCCTCGCAACGTTATGACATCATCGCGGTCAGGGATCTAGTCAGGCAAAAAACCGAAGGCAACTGGGAATTTATTTGGCTCGGATCTGATGAACAGTCGCGAGAGTTTGCACTGGGGCTCGGGATTCCACAGGAGAATATCGAGTCTGTTCGAGGTAACAGACGAAGGCATACGGGATTCCGTCGATAAGATTTCAGACTCGGTTTCCCTGAAAAAACAGTCCGGGAGCACAGCCGGGTGGAAAGATGGTATCACCACTCCGGCAGCACCGGTGAAAAAACAGACACCCGGCCGTCAACGCAAAAAGAGACAGTAAAAGGAAGCGGGGCATCCCCACTTGGGGGAGGAGCCCCGGTCTCTCGTAAAATTTTTTGTGAATGTATCCCCGCAAAAGTACTCACAAATCATTTTATGGACAGGTACGAATACAAACTAGTGGTGTATGGTCCTCATGTCTGAAATCGAAGAAATGGCAAAAAAACTGCCACCTGATTCCAGGATACAGGTACAAAACTTTATGCAATTTCTCATAGCGCAAAAAAAACAGAATCGAAGGATTACCCTGCGTCAGGACTGGGCCGGGGCCCTGCGAGACGCAAAAAATGAATACACTTCACTGGATCTTCAGAAAAAGCTCTTGAATGGCGCGGCGGATAGTTCATGTATCTTGTTGATACGAATGTCTGGCTGGAGCGTCTTCTCGATCAGGAAAAGTCTGTTGAGGTTGGAGAATTCCTTTTAAGCAGTCCATACCGACCAGCTGGGGATAACTGATTTTTCCCTGCACTCGATTGGCGTGATAACCGCCCGGTTGAAAACGGCCTGATACTTTTACCACATTCCTCTCCGATACCTGTATTGAAGGATCTGTCAGTCTGATAACCCTGGCCCCGGAACAGATGCAAAAGATTGCTCATTCGATGGCACTGTACCATCTTGACTTTGATGATGCATACCAGTTCACTGCGGCTGAGGAGTACAGGCTTATCCTGGTGAGTTTTGATACCGATTTTGACCGGACTCCCCTGAAAAGAATGACCCCGAAACAAGCCCGGTAAGGACTCTGTAGGACAGCCGTTACAACCCCGGGCTGGCAGGTTCCCGGGTATCCTCAAGGGTAGTCCCGGTGTGCACGGCCGACATACCAGTTTCGATATATTTTTCGGTTATTGAAGATGAATAAAATAATCCAGTTATACCCGGAGTCGGTTTCTTGGCATCGCGAACTATCCTGAATAAAACTGTCTGTATCGTCGGCCTCGGGTATGTCGGCCTGCCCCTGGCACAGGACTTCTCCGAACACATTCGCACCATCGGGTACCGCCGCGACCGGAAGAAAGTTGACGAGCTGAATGCCACACCGGGCAACAGGATCGAGGCGACTACCGATCCGTCCCGGATCAAAGAGGCGGACTTTGTCATCATCGCCGTCCCGACACCGGTGACAAAGGCCAAGGACCCGGACCCGGTACTGGTGGTGAAGCCTGCGCTCCACGAAGATGGAAAATACCGATTCGCCTTTCTTTTTGATCTGCTCCTGGATCACCTTGGGGATCAGGAAGAGCGGGACCGACGGGACCCGTGCCGGTGCCTTCGCACGGTCAGGGCTGGCCGGGATGCTCCACCTCCCGGACACCTTCCCCGGTGATCTCGAAAAACTGCCACCGTCTCCCGGAGAGAGCGACCCAGAGTTCGAGCCGCACGGTTTTTTTGCAGCAGCAGGATTTCATAAGTGAGATTTCAGATCCAAAACATTTCCCGACCTCTCCGGGAGTGAGAGGGGCAGAGACCGATCGTTTGAGTTTGACACCGATCATCCTCCCACCCTGTATCATACCGACAATATCGCAGAACGATCGGGAGAGCCCCACTGCCCGTGCAGGAAGCACGTGGGTTGCAAAGGACTTGAGGATCAGGAGCGCATGGATTTCGAGCAGGCCCCCGCTTGTGCCGATCATATGATCACCCCGGGAGGGCCGGGGGGCACTACGACCGTGATATGCTCCCTCCCGGGGCGAAACCGCGGAATTCGTTGTGCCGGCATACGGCATCGCGGAATTTGGATTTTATCGTTTAAGAGAAACGTCTGCTGTGCATGTGACTCCGGGAAATTTTTGTACGTCACGTTGGGAAATGTAGACATGGATTCTGCTCGGATATCTGTTGAGTATTCGAAGAACGATTCACAACGGGCGAAAAGCGGCAGAAACTTATTGTCCGCTTTCGTGCCCCTTTAAGACAAAATGCCGTATCCCGGCGTGGTCAGAGATACAAGGCTGGAAGAGATCAGGATACGGCACTCGTTTTAACGCGGGTGCATGAGATCCTTTCACGATCTGCCAGCGGGAACATTGTTCTCAAACGCGCCCGGGGTATGGCGATCAATAGGTTTCCGAAAAGAACGGGGAGAGATAAAAACGAGGCGGGATGACCTGATCCGCAAAGCCGTGGACTCCTTTGCTGTCAGGGTAATGGTCGTGCACGGCAGGCTGCGGCATTTTCTGGATTCCCCAGGCTTCCATGAGGGCAGAGATCAGGCATTGGACAGTCCAGTACCGTACATTGATCATGGAGATGGTGTACCTGAACGGGGCGTAGGCCTCGATGTCGTTTTCGATCTCCGAATTTTCCATGATTTGACTATTTCCAGAGGAGCATGATCTGATTTAAATTTTACTGAATGATTGTGGGAAGGGGGGAATATGTTGTGAGGACGCGGGTATCGCAGCTGAACCGAAAGTCTGCGGGATTGATCCGGGGTGCTTTTGAGGATCCATCGGGAAGACTATGGGGAAGATCATTAACTAAAATATTGTCCCGGCACAGTCTGGAACATTCTCCCGGCAGTGCCGGGACACGTGTGCATTCCCCCCGGATAATATACACTTCAAAAATGTCCCAACCCCTGCTTTCATTTACTTTAAACTTTAAGTAAATAACAAAGTAAATAAACCGGGCAACCAATTATCATGAAAATAACCCGGAGAGAACCCATATGCAGAATGATATCCTCTCCATTTTAAACGAATCCGAAGGGCTCAACGCGAAAGTATTCTCGCTCGTCCGGTTAAAACTGCTTGCGAGCCTTGCCGCCCTTGGGCCCGATGGGGCAACCTACCGCGAACTCAAAGCGGCTCTCGATATCAATGACGGTGTACTGTTTGCCAATCTCAATGTCTTAAAAGACATGGGCTATCTCACTTCAGAGAAAATAACTTCGGAAGGAAAAGAGCTCGAACTCTATTCCATCACGACCGAAGGACAGGATGAATGGAAGAGAACGCGGACCTGGCTGTGTCGGTTTCTCCACTGCGGGGTATGAATATGGAAAAACACAAAAAAGTAATTGCCTTCTTTAAGGAACTGGGCTTCGCATTCGATGTGTCGCGGTTCGATGACCGGCTTATCGCCCAGAAACTTGTCTGCCTGCTTGAGTTCAGGGGCATCGATCTCGGGTATTCCTGCAGCCTGTATGTACGCGGACCTTATTCCCCGGACCTGACACTTGACCTGTACAGCTTCACCCGCGAGTTCGAGACCCTGGATACCGGCGAACGGCTGAATGCGAAAGAGAAAGAGGCGGCAGGTGAGCTTGGCAGGATCTTCGGTCTGAAACCAATCCCTCTCGAAGTCGGCGCAACCTACGGGTATTTTGCAATCCGGCAGGATTGTGATCCGCTCGAAGCACTCCGCCAGGTAAAAAAGCTCAAACCGTTCTATTCGGAAGCCCAGATTGCGCTTGGCGTCTCCAAGGCAAAAGAGTTCCTCTATATGCCCAGCCGGGAGGATCTTGAAGACTTAAAAAAGGAGACCGGTATCTGGCAGCGTGCTTCAATAAAATCGTTGGAGCACTGAACCGATGAAGAACGGCGATATCTGGCTTGTGGATCTCTCCGATGCAAAAGGGCACGAGCAGCGGGGGATGAGGCCCGCGATCATTGCAGGTGGTGCAAACGGTCTTGTCCTTGTTGTTCCGCTGACGAGCAGCATGAGCAGTGCCAGGTTCTCGCATACACTTGCCATCTCCCCGGATTGCGCGAACGGACTCGATGCTGAAAGTGTTGCTCTCGTATTCCAGATGGTTGCGTTGGACCGGGAACGGTTCCAGCACCGGATCGGTGCCATCAGCGAACAACAGCGGCTCGCCATCGTTGCTCTTATCCGGGACCTGCTGGACCTGGATTGACCCTGGACCCGGCCGTGTTCCCCGTGAGTCTCCCTTACAGACCCGGTCCCATCCGGGCCTGATACGGGCTCCGATCTCCCTCCCCCAACCCAAAAAGAAGCCCGTATCGGGCTCCGTTTACAAATACCCTCAAATCAGCCTTATTTTTGAAATCGGGCGAATTAAAACGAACTCATAAAGGCGTTTTCAGGCCCGTTTTGGGGTCCGGATGGGGTTTGTGTTGATGATGAAAAAAGTGGCCGTTCCAGGGGCTCCTATGGGGCTCTAACGGGTATTATATAAGGCTCAATTCAGGCGTATTTTGGCAAATGAAGGATTATATGAGCTCTGATTTTTGTGAAGGACTATCGGACGGTTTTCCGGGCCCTGTTTTGCAGGAAAACGATGATTTGGGGGCGGATTTCTCCGACAAAGGGTCGTGAGCAGAGGGACAGGAGGGTCCCGGTGACCCGCCAGAGCTCAAAACATCAAAACGAAAAAGCAGCGGAAACGGGTACGCGATGAACGGGCTCATAGCATGGCAGCCGGATGTTTCGACCGGTATGAAGATGCACCCAGGGATTTCACCTGCCGCACATCCAGGCAATTTCGAACCGCACAGAAACACGAATAACTGATTACGTTCTTACTATCTGATGTAAAGATTGTCGCTGTTGCCGGCACCCGGCCCTGGTTTATCTATTGCGCCCCGATTTTTCAGGGGGGGACCCTCCGGAAAAGGACAACAACCCCCCCTGCGGCGAACAGATGGGCCTGATTATCGTGTTCACCGAGCGGGAATCTCTCTGAAATTCTGGATTTTAAGATATCCCGTTCATTACAAAATAAAGTATTGTGTCAGAAA
>CAWEFI010000037.1:0-16800 GCA_963808285.1 uncultured Methanoregulaceae archaeon | reverse complement strand
ACGTATTGCTCAAGATATCCAACGGCATGGACCTTACGACGATCCAGGACATGCTTACGACCTGAAATCCCTTTTTTCCCGGTGCTGCCCCGATATACACCGCGGGGACCATGCGGTGTTTCTCAGGGGAGCTGATCGCCCGGACAGGCACCGGCGGTCAGTCCACGAAGGGCGGACCGGCCAAAATTATTCTTTTATCGGCTCTTGCAGAAATCCTGAAATGAGATTTGTACGTACGCTCATGGGGCCTTTCGTCCCCGCACGCCTGTGGCATCCCCCGGCGAGCGATAGTGCCGTATTACCTGCACCACAAAGATGGAAAATTGGGTGTTTCAGTTGTGTCAGATCCTATCCAGGAGTTAGTTCCCGTTGACCAATTAAAGGACAATTTATGTAGAATATTCAGAGGATTTTGAACGAGATAATGTATTGTGTTTTTTCGGTTTTTTAGCAATCAGATAAATCCGGTTAAACATCAAATTCACTATGCCGGATTCATCGGCCTGTTCGTCAAAAGAATGTTTAATTAGGCTGCGAAAGGTCTCGATGTATGCATCCGTCAACGGAACCGAATAAAAGGACTGGTTCAAATAGCCGTTTTCCGCTCCCGACTGATAAATGCCATACACCTGATCTATGGTATAGCGGTTCGACTCTTCGATTATTTTGCATGTTACCACTTCAAATCCACACTTCTCAAAAAGATTCCTGTATTCATCCTCGCTTTCCAGAAACATCCACGGATTTTTAAAAAAGCCAAAGATTTTTTTGGTGGCTCGGTGAGTACGAACCTTTTCTATAGCGTTAACAAAATTGGGACAGTATATTGTGGTTGCGGGGGCCTGGATTCCCATACGGCCGCCGGCCTTTAGAGCGGTAAAACAGTGTTCCAGAACTTTTTCAGGATGTGAGAACCACTGGAACGCAGAGTTGCAATAAATAACGTCGAATGTATCGGAAAAGCCTAAACATTCAGCATCTTTAACAAGATAACGGACATTTGGCCGGCCTTCATTCTTGTGGATTGCCTCATCGATCATACAGTCGGAAATATCTGTACCCACTACCAGACCCTTTGTGAGAAGGGCAATTTCTTTTGTTGTGCGACCAGATCCGCACCCCAGATCGAGGACATCTTCATCTTCCTGAATGGCCATGAGCCCGAGCAAAACTGCTGAAGCTGATTTTTGAACTAATGCATTTTGTTCGTAAATAGAGGCTTTACTATCGAAATTGATATGCACCATATCCTTGTCTCTCTCTCTGTTCTTAGCCTTGTCTCTCTCTCTGTTCTTAGATTTCCTTTCATAAGAATTAAACAGCCATTTGGATTTTTTTTGTTCTGTCAAGTTTTCGGGAGTTTGAATTTAATCTACGTCAGGGATAGATCAATCAACTCTACCAATTTGATAGAACCCCCTTTGAACAATAAATAAATCCCGGTGGGCAGAATCCTTCATGGAATGAAAATCGGGAATGCTCTGCCCCCTGGTATCCGAATCCGGAAATTCCGCGTTGAGGATCTCGAGGTCATAAAGCAGCTGATCGATACCACGATCACGATCTCGTATCGTGGAGTGTACCCTGAGGAAGCGATCGATTACTTCCTCGTATATCATAGCGAGAATAATATCCTCGAGGATGCGAACCACGGCTGCATGCTTGTCCTAATAATGGATCGTATCGTTGGTACCGGGACATTACTCGGGTCAGAGATCAAACGAGTGTTCGTCGATCCATCCTTTCACCGGAAGGGATTGGGGACACTCCTGATGAAAGCCTTGGAACACGAAGCGCTTGAGACGGGGTGCAAAAAAATCAGCCTCTCTGCATCACTACCCTCGAAGCGGTTTTACGATACCTTGGGATATTCAACAGAATGCAGGACATTCCTTCCTGTCCAGCATGGGAAAAGGCTGGAATATTTTACGATGATCAAAAATCTCGGGTCCTGATCCGTTAACAGGCGGCAAGGAAAATATTTACAAGAGTAAAAGGGAGTAGAGCACTAAAATAGCACTCTATTTCGGTTTATACCAATTAGAGAGAAAATTGGTCCGATCTCTCCTTTTGTATTTTACGTTTATTCCTATTAAAGGAAAGGACGGAAAATCCAAAATTTTGGAGAATTTTATACTGGTAAAATCGCCAGAGAAATCCGGGCCCGGGGTTCGAACGTTAACCAACAAAATGAGTTCCGTCAACTTATCGGGGGGACATATCTTTCTTCTCGACGCAGACATGAAACTGCTCAGCCACCCGCTCTGGCTCAATATCGTCCTGATGCTCCTGAAACGGGATCATTGCGTCTGCGAGTTCTGGTACGTGTTCAAAGAACCGCAGAATCTCATCTCGTATCATTTAAAAAAGCTCAAAACGGTGTGCTCATTGAATTTTATTACCGGTCGAATCACAAGATCTACAAACTCATTGACAACGTGGCCCAGGTGATCCGTAGGATCACAAACGCAATGCGGGGCTGAACTGGAAAAGGATCAATTACCGGATATATTTCCGTCCGGTGTCTGTCAGCGAATAGATGAGCCAGTTGCCTTGCTGGTCGCAACCGATAAGTCCGGCTTCTTTTAGAATATTGAGATGATAAGATAGCTTCGAACCGGCAATCCCGATATATGCCTTGATGACGCAGACGCAGAGCGGCTGGTCGCGGAGAAGGTAGAGGATCGTGAGGCGAAGGGGATCGGAGAGTGCGTGATAGATCCGGCTCTTCTCTGCAAGTTCGGCTTTCAGAGGGATTCGATCGGCGAGCGCCCCGAATCCTCCTCTCTCGTCGAGCTCTTTCCGTATCTGTTCAGGGATCTCCATCTCAATTTCTTTGGAGCCGCGCCGGGTTTTTGTCACTGCAACAGGATATGGTTACGCGTTTCATTTCAAGTAAATCTGAAATGCAAAGATATATAATTCTGCTGTGCCTATTCTAGTTCAATAAAACTTGAACTCATAAAATAGCCAAGACAGGATTCCGGAGATGATCATGGGAAGCGACAATAAACCGTGCTGCGCTGCCGAGGCTCTCCGGCGTATTCGGCAGATCCCGATCAACGGTGTTCCGACCGGTATCTGCATGTTCGATGAGTGTATTGCTGAAGTGAAAACGCAGGGTTTTGCGGGCGAGCCGGAGATCCAGGCAGCACTCCTCAGGCAAATAAAGGTGTACAATTACATCCCACGAAGTGTCGAGGAGGAGTATGCCCGTGCGCTGCTTGAGGAATTCCGGAAACTGGACGGGATAAGGTAACAGACACCCCCCCATCAGTGTGCGACATCATGATAAGAATCGAAGTACTCGGGACCGGCTGTGCGAAGTGCAAACGGCTCTTTGCCAATGCCGAGCAGGCAGTAAAGGACCTGAAGATCACGGCAGAGGTAGTCAAAGTGGAAGACCTTGCCGAAATTGTCGGCCGTGGTGTCATGCTCCCGCCGGCGCTCTTCATCAACGGTGAAGTGCGGGCGGAAGGCAAGATACCGGACGTGAATGAGATCAAGAAAATGCTAACGGAGGAAAACCATGACTGAAAAACCAACATGCTCATGCGGATCAAACGAAGCGAAACGGATCATCTTTCCCTGTGCGGGGCAGGCAAATGTCGGGCAGCTGACCAATCTTGCGGCGCTCCAGCTGACCGAAGAAGGATACGGGAGTATCGCGTGCGCTGCGCTGCTTGCCACCGGGGCAGAGAACCTTATCGCGAACGCGATGAACGCCGATGAAGTTGTCATCCTTGACGGCTGCCCGATGCTCTGCGCACAGAAGATCGCCGGTGTACAGGGTGTTCCGGCAGGTCAGCACCTCATCGTGACCGAACTGGGCATTGCCAAGGGACCATCGAAATCCTACACAGCCGAAGATATCGAGAGGATTGTCTCTGCCTGCTGGAAGGGTGAAGGCCGGAAGAAAGAGGCTGCGAAATCTGGCAAAAAGACCGGCAGGAAGAACAACGGATGCGGGTGCGGCGGAACCTGCTGATGCAATAAGGGGCGACCGGAAACGACCGACGAAGACGAGATCCGGACGTGGGCACAGGAGTATGCCCGGAAGAATGGGTGGGTGCTGAACCCGGACAAAAAGGTACTGGATGCCGTCATCAGGGGCCTGGCACGCAACAAGAAAAAGTTTGGCGAACAGTACTGCCCGTGCCGGATCCGATCAGGAGATAAGGAAAAAGACAAGGCGATCATCTGCCCGTGTATTTACCACCGGGATGAGATCGCAAAAGATGGGCACTGCCATTGCCAGCTCTACTACCGGAAGGATACCACAGGACCGGTGACGGGAACAGACGAATGACTGTCGCGCTTGTCACCTGCTCGGGCATCTCGAATACCGGGAAACTCACCACGCAGGCCGCCCAAGTCCTGCTCCAGAGAAAACCGGGCCATTACGTCTGGATGCACGCCAAGCAGTCTGCCGCGATGCTCGAAGCGGAGATCGGGGATGCCGAACAAGTCATCGTGATCGACGGCTGCACGGACTGCTGCGCCACAAAGAAACTTTCCAAATCCTGTCTCACCCCCATCGTCACATCATCGCTACCGAACTTGGCATCGAGAAGAACGGGATGGGCGAAGTGCAGTACGATGAGATCGAGAAAGTGGTCCGGGCCGTCATGAACAACGGGAGCCAAACGCCATGATCGTCCCCCGCTACAAGCGTCTTGAGATTGAATGGAAACACTTCGCGGTCGGGGATGCCACCTGCGACCGGTGCAATAAGACCGGCGATGCACTTCATGCAGTCGTGGAAGAACTCCGACGCGAGTTTGCCTCTGCCGGTGTGAAGATCAACCTGACTGAGACCTGTCTTGACAAGACACAAATTGCGGAATCGAACGAGATCCTCATGAACGGAATGCCCCTTGAAGATCTGCTCGCTGCCGCGGTCGTGTCTGCCGACTGCCCATCCTGCGGGACACTTGCCGGTGAGAATACCTGCTGCCGGGCGATTGAGATCGGCAATGAACGCTACGAGGAAATTCCGGCAGAAATGATCAAAAAAGCTGCGTACCGGGCGCTTGGAGCGGACCTATGAAGATCGGTATTGTCAGTGACAGAAAATTCGGTGACCGGGCGTTTGAGATCATCCGGGAAAAGTTCCCGACCGAATGGATCATGGCCCCGTTCCCGCAGTGCATGATCGCGGATGACCTCGAACTGGCCCTCCCGGAATGCGATCTCTACATCTCCTATGTCCGTCATCCGGACGTTGCACTGGCCATCATCGAGAAACAGAAGCCGGTGATCCTCGGCGTCAGTTTCGGCCCCGGGTTCCTCCGGCAGGCCAAGGGAATCAACGAGAACATTGTTGCCCCCCTGACGATGTGCTCGCTGGAGGACAATACCTGGGTGCCGGAGATTAACGAATATGCGAAAGTGTTCGGGCGCCCCTCGTTTGAAGTGAAGGTGCAGGACAATGGTACCATCGATGATGTCCGCGTAATCCGTGGTTCCCCGTGTGGTTCGACCGTTGCGGCAACTGCGGAGCTGCACGGAACACAACTTGCCCCGGAACAGCTCCAGCACTACGGTCTCCGGATCTGCCACTTCTGCCGGGCTCCCCGTTTCGGCAAGACCTGCGACAAGGAATTGTCCGGGCTTCTCCACATCAGGGAGCTTATGCGCGCGATCAATGGAGTGTCACCCGAAGTAGGTGCACGGTTGAATTCGTTCACCGAAGAGATAGAGAAAATTATCGACCAGAAAATAACCGGAGGATAACACTATGCTGGATTATTTACAGGTATTTGCCGACTGGGTGACCTATTCGATCCTTGGGCTTGTGCAGGGAAGCCCTCTCGCATCGTCCGTGAATTTCTTCGTGTACCGATACGATCAAGGTCACGGTCATGCTCGCCGTTATCGTCTTCGGCGTCGCCATTGTCAGGACGTACATCACGCCCCAGCGGGTGAAGAAATGGGTAGGGGGACGTACGGAAGGAGTGGGCAACGTGGTTGCTGCCCTGCTCGGTGTCCCGACGCCGTTCTGTTCGTGCTCGGCGGTTCCGCTCTTTATCGGTTTTGTCGAGAGCGGTGTGCCGCTCGGGATCACGTTCTCGTTTTTGATCGCATCGCCGCTCATCAACGAGATCGCCGCTGCCATGTTGTTTGCGATGTTCGGCTGGCAGATCGCGCTCATTTACATTGTCTCCGGCCTCATCATCGCCATTGTCGCCGGTATCATCATCGGGCGCCTCCATCTCGAAAGCGAGGTCGAGGATTTTGTCTGGAAGTGCAAGCTGCACGATCTTGCAGAAAAAGCGATGAGCTGGAAGGACCGGCTCTCGTTTGCAAAAGGAGAATCCCGGGATATCACGCTGAAAGTGCTGCCGTACATCATTATCGGTATTGCTATCGGTGCGGTCATTCACGGGTATGCCCCGGCAGATTTCCTTGCAACAATTGCTGGCCCGGGCAATCCGCTGGCGGTTCCGATTGCGGTGCTGATCGGCATCCCGCTCTACTCGAACGCGGCCGGCATGATACCGATCATGCAGGTGCTCACGGCAAAGGGAATGGCGATGGGGACGGCGCTCGCGTTCATGATGTCGGTCATCGGCCTCTCGCTGCCGGAGATGGTCATCCTCCGGAAAGTGATAAAGGTCAAACTGATCCTGATCTTTGCAGTCATCCTGTTCGTATCGTTCACGATGACGGGGTATTTGTTTAATGCGATCCTGGGATAATGAAAAAGTGATGTGGTGAACGTGATATGACGGCGACGAAAAAACTCTCATTCCTTGACCGGTACCTCACGCTCTGGATCTTCCTTGCGATGGCAGCGGGGATCGCTATCGGGTACTTTTCACCCGCAGTCCCGGCACTTATCACCGGCCTCTCTGTCGGGACGACCTCGATCCCTATCGCCATCGGTCTTATCCTCATGATGTACCCGCCGCTTGCGAAGGTGCGGTACGAAGAGCTCCACACCGTGTTCAGGGATACAAAGGTTCTCGGCCTTTCGCTCGTCCAGAACTGGATCGTCGGGCCGGTCCTGATGTTTATACTTGCGGTTATCTTCCTCCGCGACCAGCCGTTTCTCATGTACGGCCTGATCATGGTCGGGATAGCCCGCTGGATCGCGATGGTGATCGTCTGGAACGATCTCGCGCTCGGGGACTGCGAGTACTGCGCCGCCATCGTGGGCCTGAACTCTATCTTCCAGGTCTTCTTCTACTCCATATACGCGTGGTTCTTCATCACGTACCTGCCGCCCCTGCTCGGCATCGGGGCCGGTTCTGCGGTCTCGATCACGATATCCCAGATCGCCGGGAGCGTCTTTGTCTATCTGGGCATCCCGTTCATTGCCGGGATGGTCACCCGGTACGCCCTGCTCCGCGTGAAATCGAAGGCATGGTACGAGCAGGTTTTCATCCCGAAGATTTCTCCGGTCACCCTGATCGCCCTGCTCTTTACGATAATCGTGATGTTCTCCCTGAAAGGAGGGTATATCATCAACGTGCCGTTCGATGTCGTCCGGGTCGCGATCCCGCTGCTCTGCTACTTTGTTATCATGTTCTTTGCGAGCTTCTGGATGGCCCACCGTCTTGGTGTCGATTACCAGAAGTCCGCCACGCTCTCGTTTACGGCAGCCTCAAACAATTTTGAGCTCGCGATTGCGGTTGCCGTTGCTGTCTTTGGCATCGAATCACTTGCGGCATTTGCGACGGTCATCGGGCCGCTCGTGGAAGTGCCGGTGCTGATCAGCCTTGTGAACGTCGCGCTGTGGCTGAAGACGAAATGGTACAGTGGAAATGGTGACAACGCATGCACCCCGTCGCTGCGATGAAATGATATTGGTGCCACTATGAAAAAGAAAATCCTGTTTATCTGCACCCATAACGCCATCCGTTCCCAGATGGCGGAGGGGTACATGAAGGCAAAGTACGGTGACCGATATGAGGTATTCAGCGGCGGGGTAGAGAAAGGCCAGGTCCATCCCCTTGCAATCGCGGTGATGAAAGAGATCGGGATCGATATCTCCGGCCAGCGGTCGAAACTCATCGATGAGTTCTTCGGGAAGGGTATTGAGACCGTGGTCACGGTCTGCGATTCCGCACAGAAAGCGTGCCCGTTCTTTCCGGGGGCAACAGAAGAGATCCACCAGGGTTTCACGGACCCTGCTGCATTCACCGGATCCGATGAGGAGATCCGAGCCGGGTTCCGCCGCGTGAGAGATGAGATCATCCGGTGGATCGATACGACATTCGGCAATGCCCCGGCATCGGCGAAGACAGAATCGTTACATCTGGAGAGCGCGAATGTACCGCCAGTCCAGGATCTTTTGGTTGAACTAACGGAAGCCACATGGGAAGAAACCGTTGAAAAACAAACGACGAAACCCGTCGCAGTAATGTTCTATTCCCCCTCGTGTCCCTTCTGTCACCAGATTGAGCCATATGTTATGAATTTTGCCAGGGAATTTCGCGATTCAATACTTTTCGGGCACCTCAATGTACTCACAAATATGTCCCTTATCGAGCGTTATGGGATCCGGCAGACACCGACATTTAAAATTTTTTGCGGGGGAAAACCCGTCTTCGAAATGGTCGGTGCCATCTATCCTGCCATGCTTAAGAAAATGCTGGAAGTAATACGGGATCATGGGAAAGAATGCACCTCGGGTTCTACGGCAATAGACTTCGAGAAACTGGTTTCAGATGCACATTAGCCCGTCTAGCGCTGCTTGGGCAGGCTACCGGGTGATCTGGCGAACACCCCTCAACCGGCAAGGCCCGTTTCGGAGGTAAGCGACTTGTCTGGTGCAACCTGCAGGCCAGAACCATTTTTTAGTTGTTCAGGTCCCCTACGAACAGGTAGATGATCGTTCCATGGGATGTTGTGCCACAAAACGGTTCCCGTTTCTTGTTCATGGATGCAGGCACTCCTTCACCTCCTATTCTGTAACCGGGAGGTTACTCGCCGCAAACACCGGCAAGACCAGCCTTATACAGCCTTCTAGGAGTGCAATCGGGGTTGTCATAACAAAATACTCCGTGCCTTTCCGGGCACATTATAAAAGAATGGACGGGAAACTAAGATTTCAATTTAGAAATGGGAGAATAAGGGAGAAAATGGAGAAAAAGGAGAAAAATGACGAGTAAAATTTGGGTTGAGTTGTCTGCTAGAAAAGAAAGGTTTATTCTCCCGTGTCCGATTTTATAGTAATGGACCGGCTTGTTGTCTCACTGGATTTTCTTGAATTCCCTCCCACCCATACATGCGATGGTGGAAATCTGTCCCCCCGCCTTACCCTCCAGGGGTTGAATGCATCATCAGTTGCCGTTATGATCTTCAACCCGTTCGAAAAATCGTGTTGTTCTTTCACCCCGTGGATTATCTGGAACATCCCTCCGGTGCAGCAGATCCCTCCCGGGATCCCGCCCGGAGGCAGGGTCACGTCACCCATCCCCGCTGTGCAGGGCGTAACGGACTATGGGACCATCGGCTATACGGGACCTTGTCCTCCCCATGGCCAGATGATACGGTATCTGTTCAAGGTGTACGGGCTGGATGCGATGCTCGATCTTACGGCCGGATCCAACAAACATGAGCTTATAACAGCGATGAAAGGCCACGTGATCCAGTTTGGTGAAACGGCCGCACTCTGTTCTCGATAATCAGGTTTCCCCTGTATAATTACGGCTTCTGGAGACTACCATAAAACCCGGCCGGGAAACAGCAAACGGACGAAGAGAGTTCCTGTTGCAGGCGTATCTGCGGGTGTATATATTTTCTGCTCTATAAGAAATCATCAAGAATTACCTGACGCTCCAGGGGCTCCTCCCCGCCGCTCATGGCGCCCCGGTTCGCGATGGCGTTGTAGTACCAGCACACAAAAAACACAGGGAATTTTGGCTCTTGTAGAAATCCTAAAATGGGATTTGTAAGAACGCTCATGGGGCCTTTCGCCCCCGCACGCTAGAGGCATCCCCCGGCTAGCGATAGTGTTGTATTATCTGTACTCACGTCTGCACCCCGGCACAGGTAATACGAAAGGCATCGCTTACGCCCCCGCCCCCTTGGGGGCAGGGCTGGCGTAAAGGGGGCTGTATCTCTAAAAAAAAGGTTTTCTCCAGAGTAGTTTTCTCCAGAGCTGAAATTTTTGTACAGGTAATACCGGGGCATCACATGCGCCATGCGCCCTCGAACGGGGACAGGGTTGGCTCGAAGGGGGGCAATAATACCTCACGAAACAGGTTTTCTACAGAGCAATATTTTCCTAAAAAAAAGCAGTTCCTGACTATCCCGCCTGTTTTTAAAAATCAATAACGGGCAGATTCTCCCTGAACTATTCAAAAGCCACGATAATGCGACAGGACTCCTCTCCCGGCAGTATATATATTCCAATATTGTCAAATGTTCATACCAGGAATCATGGACAAACTCCAAATCGTACCCGCGGCTGAGTATCCAGGAGAGGCGAACCGGAACGTCAATCCTGCCAACGCGGTTCCGGTCGCAGGACATCCGGTAACAATCCCACCGGTGAACGACAGCCATTTGATCCCCGCCGTATCCGGGCAGTACGTCATCCCCCTCACCCCGATATGTTCCCCTTTGCCTGAGGACATCTTCATCTCCCTGAGCGGCAGGGGAGACGGTGGCGGGGCAGACAGGCGGCGATCGCCGTGATGCCCAGGATGCTGCGGAGCACCCTTGCGATCTTCAAGCGGGACATCAAGAAGTTCCTGAGCAGCCCGTTCATTATCGTGATGACGCTCCTGATACCCGTCATGTACCTCGTGGTCTTCGGGAATGCGTTCGGGGGCACCCTGAGCCACGTCCCGGTCGGCGTCGTACAGGAAGCCCCGCCCTACAACGACACGCCGCTCTTTACGAGCGCCACGTACCAGCTCAACCACATCAGCCAGGGAAGCCAGAACGATGCAGAGAAACTCCTGGATGTCACGGTTTACCCTGACGAGGCCCAGGCCGAACAGGACCTGGATAACGGGAAACTATCGGCCGTGATCGTTTTCCCGTCATCGGTTACAAACGACAACGCGGTACGAGTCTACGTCGATAGTTCTGACTCCGTAACACCCCCGGTGGTCGAAGCGGCGGTCGATCAGGTCCTGCTTGACCTCAGGGCGAAGAACCCGGTCATCATCAACAAGATCTACGGGGACATCACGTTCCTCCAGTTCTTCGGTGTGGGCGTGATCATGATGGCCATCTTTACTTCCACCTCGTTTGGTGGCGGGATCGCGCTCATCAAGGACCGGGAGAACGGTATCCACGAGGGGTACCTGGTCACGCCGGTCAAGCGCTCCAGTATCATCATGGGGATTATCGCAAGCGGCACCGTCCGGGCGTTCATCGCGGGATTTACCATCTTCTGGATCGATCTGCTGGTCACGGGTCTCACCCTCCAGAATTTCCCGGAGTTTTTAATGGTCCTGCTGGTAATCCTTATCGTCTGTGTCGGGGTGACGAGCCTTGTTGTATCCGCCGCATCCCGGTTCTCGGTCCAGCAGGAGTACCAGTCGGTGATCGCGTTTCTCAACCTGATCCTGTTCATGACCTCGGGGGCTTTCTACCCGGTGATAGGAATGCCGGGATGGCTGCGCTGGATCACAGTAATTAATCCCGAGTACTACGGCATCCATGCCCTGCGAAGCATCGTCCTCAGGAACCAGGGCCTTAACGTGATCGGCCAGGATCTCATCGCCCTTTTGATCTTTTCCACAGCGATGATCATTCTCGGGATCGTTACCTACCGGCGCACGCTGGAATGATGCCATGCCGCCTTTTCCAGGGATGAGAATTTCACCGTTGTTCCTGAGGTTATGAGAATAATGTTGATCGCCCGGGAGATAATGCCGTTCCGGTCCCGGTTCAATCTTTCAGCCATTCCTCGCGTGGAATGCCGGCCTGACGGATGATCCGCACTATGAGATCTACAGAAATATCTTCCGGATGTGGATTGGGAATGGTGAGTACCAGACCCCCTTTGATCATGTAGGGATATTTCCCACCCTGATAAGGACCATCAAACCCTGATTTCCCGAGTTTACGGACGAGTTCATTCCACGGGACCGGTGTTATCTTATGCTTCAACACCGTTTTCCATCCGCACTACATCATCGATGGTATAATTATCTATAGGGGGTATCGGGAGCCCTCTTTTGAGCCGGACAATGATCCAGCCTTCGATGACGTCAATAAGGTTCTTCCGGCATTCTTCCAGTGTCGGACCGGTTGCCCAGACCCCGGGCAGTTCCGGCACTTCCCCGTAATAGGGATTTTTGTCTTCTATTATCTCGTACCGTGCATGAGAGAGGGCTTTTTCAATATACTGGAGAATCATATCTTCTCTTCCTGAAAGGGGAATATCCTGATCCTGTAGTGCGTTGTTAGGTACACCTCCACAAATACATTCCGGTACCGGTTCTGGTATTTTTTGGATATGACGGGACAGTCCATCCTTTCCCTTATAATTTTCTCCTGGTTGCATAAGAAGGTAGAAAACAGGACTCTCCGCTGATGTCACTGGCATAATCTCCTGAAATCTTCCCAATAAAACCATCTGCGTTGCCGGTGCCCGGGTATGCCACAAGCGTGAGGGGGCTTCAGGCAAGGATTGCCGGGGACCTGAGAGAGCGTCCTTACAAATCCCATTTTAGGATTTCTACGGAGCTAAAAAAATGCTGATCGCATTCATATTCCGCAGATCACCCGGTAAAAATAACCGGCCCGTGGTTCTTTTTCGTTTCAGGCTAAAAGGTATGAAGAGAAGGACAAAAAAGCAAAGGACAGATGTCCCGGTACGATTTATTCCCGGTCTTTAAACGGGTTGATAACCGTGACAAGCGGCACTTTTGCCAGCTGCCGGTCCTCGGAATAAACGCTCGTGATACCATGCTCCAGCATGGTGGCGATAATCAGTGCGTCCCAGAAATGAATTGCATGGACAGAACGGATTTTTAGTGCCTGCAGGACAGTATCGCCGGAATACCCGACTTTTTTCCATCCATCGAATGCACTGATATTTTTGATAAATTCCTGTACCGTTGCATAGGGCAGGGGGTGGGCAACTTTTTCGGTAACAATGACGGCAAACTCGGCAAGGTTCTGGACGGATACTGCATACTGCGCCTCACCTCTCCAGCAGCGGGAGAGCAGGTCCTTTGCAATCTTTTGCTTTTCCGGTTCCCCGGCATCGAAAACATACCCGAAGATATTCGTATCAACAAGTGCCGGCTCACCGGTCATGGAGGTCATCCCGTGTACGGTACTTCCTCTTTCCCAGGTCATGTCCTGTTTCCATGAGTGCAAGCGCCGACTGTGCGATCTCCCGCTGGTCAGTTTCTGCAATCCAGAGATCCATCGCTTCGGTGACCGCCTGCCCGAGTGAACCCTTCCGTTCACCGTGGACCTTTTTTGCCCGGGCGCGGAACTTCTGTTCTATGGTGTCATCAACGCTGATCGTCATTGTTCCCATAATTGCAGGTAGATCCTTCATTTATTTAAATTAACTGATTATCTAAATATATCCGGGTTTCTTCCGGTACAGCGTGGTACATCCGGTGCCCGGCTCTTTTTTGACAAAAACGAGTTTTAGTATTCACATTACTGCCGGGAACAGATCCTGCCCCGGTGGCGATTAACAGTACCTACCGGTTTCATTTTATTCCCCGTGATGGTGCTGGCAGCTGGCGGCCAGCCCGGGTACAAACCGGCAGTGATGACGGGGGCACCGCCCCGCCATCGTGCCGGCCGTCTTTTTTGGGGCCGTTTGCGACTTCAATGTACTCAATGGTCTCCGGCAGCACGAGATACCGGTACCAGGCCTGTGCGGTTCTCCTTACCCAGATCTCCCTGCGGATATCCCGGCTGATCGGCAGGGCCCGGAGTTTCCGGATGGCTGCCCTGCATGGTACTCGATACAACAGAGGTTGGAATCCAGGTACCGGGGATGCCTGACACAGATGAGACTGATCGAGCTCCCGTCGCTTATGACAAAGTGGAACGGGAACATGCCCAAAGGTTCAAGCGCAAAGACCATGAGTCCCTGTTCCCCGGCCCATTTCTGTGCCTGACCTATTGCCTTTTCCGGCGGTTTTTTGCCGGTCACGGGGGACCGCCCCCGCCGGCGCTACCGGGTACCACCACGTTCTGTCCCCGGATCTCCGGGCCGGATTGTTGTTCGCATTGCTGTACCGCTGCCGGTTGCGATCCCTCCGGGATCGTCCGGCTGCCTGGCTGCCCGGGATGATGGATGCATATGAGTTTTGCACGTCTCATTTTTGCCGTATGGCCATCCCGGGTTTTTGTTGTTTTTCCGTTCATATTTTTCACTTC
Source organism: uncultured Methanoregulaceae archaeon (assembly GCA_963808285.1). Taxonomy (GTDB): domain Archaea; phylum Halobacteriota; class Methanomicrobia; order Methanomicrobiales; family Methanospirillaceae; genus Methanoregula. The sequence continues at coordinate 2,478 of CAWEFI010000037.1, read as the reverse complement.
CTGCCACCGGCAGGCATAATTTTGTACAGGGCATCCGCTCTTCGCGACAGTTCCTCAAAGGAAGCGTTTTCGCCCGCACCTGCCGTCGTATTCCGGGCCGTGTGGCACATACCTGTTGGCTGTGATTATATAACCGTTTTGATTAATACATAAAAAATCCGGGAATCCAAAGGGATATTGCAGGCATTTTAAGAATCAGGACCATTATAATGGGTATTTCACGGGAACAAAACGGGTTCCTGGCAATCCTGCCCTGACGAGAGCGGGTTTTTTTAAGAGGTGTTTCCTCCGGCTCCGGGAGATTACCCAAACGGACGAAATAATGCAGTCTGGAGCTCAAGAATGAACATGTACAGAAAATTTTTTTGCTTTTGGGTACAGGTGCTACGGTACCGTCGCAACCGGGGGAGGTCTCTGGCGTGCGGGAGCACAACCCCGCGGGAACTCCTTTGCGGGAAATGGATGCTGCCTGCACATAACCGGTATTTTTAACAACGTCAATCCGGCGACCGTCGTAAAACTCCCATTTTCCCGGAATTTACGCCGGACGAAAAAACCGACCGTGGCGGGCCCTGCAGCGGGGTTATTGAAGGGGCCCGGACAACAGCAGGGCCTGAAAAACCATGCCTCTATACGACCGGGAAAGGGCCCAGGTTATGGGGGTAATCTTCGTTATTTCAGGGATCGGGGCTGGAATTACGGGTTTTTGTCAGGCCGTTGATGCAGGAGGGCCTCTATGGCGTTTACCGGATTTGACGGGGGTAAAACGGGGTACTGAAATGAGGCCGGATCCGGGGATGCTGGGGTAAAGTGGGAATTTAGATCCCGGGAATTCCCGGCTGCTGCAGCCATTTCCAGAGAGGTATGTACCAGATATCCCCCCTGATTCCAAACCATTCTTTTGTCGATGTCTGCTCTTCATCCAGGGTTAGTATAATACGGTTGTTACAGGCACAGTCCCGGCCGGCGATCAGGAGCGCATTCTCTTCCCGGCGCCGGGTCTTTTCATCCGTGAGATCCGTACAGACCTGGAACAGGGCGACCACGCGGCCATCCTTGTGGAGGACAAAATCGACTTCCTGTTGCTGTGCATTCTTCCAGTAATAGAGATTCAGGTTGCCGGCCAGTTCAAGCCCGTGGAGCGCAACTGCTACGAGATTTTCCATGAGGCCCCCGTTATTAGGGGAAAACCGGAACCCTTTGGCCATGACAAACCCGTTGTCGATACAATATATTTTTCGGTTCGAGATCACCTGTTCCTTTACCTTGTATGAAAACCTCGGGACAGAAAAAAGGAGAAATGCCTCTTCCAGGTATTCAAGGTATTTCCGTACGGTCCGATCGCTTTTGCAACCTGTCACCTTCGTGAGGTGGTGCACGGAATATTCTCCTGCCACATTTGAACAGAGATATTGGGCGAGATCCCCGAGACCCTGCGGGGACCGGATACGGTAGCGCCGAATGATGTCCTTGAACACCACGGCATCGAACAGCCGGAGAAGGTACTCTTTTTTGTCGATCGTTGTGGTGAGGATCTCGGGAAAACCCCCGGTGACTGCATAGTCTGCAAGGAGTGCACGGTATTCACTTTCTGTATGCTCCCCCGGTTTTGTCCGCAGGTACTCGGCAAATGAGAACGGGAAGATGGTCGTTACGGTATGCCGGCCGGTAAGATGGGTCGCGAGTTCCCTGCTGAGCAGGTGGGCATTGCTCCCCGTTATATAGAGCCGGTATCCCTGCCGCGCAAGACGGTTTGCCAGCAGTTCCCACCCCGGGATGTTCTGGATTTCATCCATGAGGAGCGTCTTTGTTCCCGCATAGAGATCCTCCACCGCGGTCAGGATGTCGGGTATTTTTTCCTTGTCATTGAGTTCCTCATCGTCAAAATTTACATAACCGAACTGGCCCCATGCCATGAGATGCCGGGTGAGGAAAAACGATTTGCCGGCCCTGCGGGGACCAAGAACGATCCGGATCAGGCGGCTGTTCCCGCCACGGAGTTCTGCCGTGCGCTCGATGTACGGTTCCTTCTTTCTGAGTTCCAGTTCCCGCTTCTGCTGTAAAAGGGCGTCCCTGACGGTCATTTTCGTGTCCTATAGTATTGTAATACAAAAAAATAGATAAAATTTTGTATTATGTTTTTCCCGCAGGGATACCGGCAGGTTCCCGGATTTTCTCAAAAAAGTTTACCAAAGTTATCAGACTTTCTAAAAAAAGTTCGCCAGGGTTACCGGACTTTCTGGAAAAAATGAGGGGTCAAAACACACCTTCCCACACCTGATCGTGTCAGGGACTTTGCCGGACTTCCCGGAAAATGGCCGGCAAGGTTACCGGACTTTTCAAAAATTGTCTGGCAAAGTCATCGAACTTTTTGAAAATAGTTCACCAATGTCACCGGCCTTTCCGGAAGAAGTCCGGCAAGGTTGCCAGAATTTCTTTAAAAAAGTTCACCTGGGTTATCGGATTTTTTGTCAGATA